>NZ_JACMOO010000174.1 GCF_014377975.1 Ferruginibacter sp. | reverse complement strand
GTTTACAGGTTGATAACTGTGTAATTACTGTGGCCGGAGACGTAAAGGAAACTAAAACTGTAGCGAAAGCTTCAACGGAATCAGCAGTTACGCCGGTTGCTGAAAAAGTAAAAGCTCCTGCAAAAAAAGTTGCTGTAGTAAAAGAAAAGACAATAGCGTCAAAAACGGCAGCTCCAAAAGCTATTTCAACTAAAACAAAGCCAGCCGATAAGAAACATGGCCAGATATAGAGTCAGTTAATACAAATATTTGCAGCCAGATTATGTTTCTATGTTAATTATCAAATAATTTTTATAAATCATAGGTCTCCGTTTTACGGGGACTTTTTTTATCGGTCAATAACCAATAAATTCGCCCTACAATTTCTTAATTTGATAACAATCTTAGATAAACAGCAATTACATCTTACTATTTTACGCCTGTCAAACCAGTTGATGGAAAATCATTTACACTTAAATGAACTGGTGTTTATAGGTTTACAGCCCCGCGGTGTGCAGGTAAGCAAAATGATGGTAGATAATATTCAGCAATTGTATCCGGGTGAAAAAGTTGCTTACGGAATATTAGACATAACTTTTTACCGGGATGATATCCGGCAGGAATTAAGGGTAGCAAGTAAAACGGAAATCCCTTTTTCAATTGAAGGAAAAAAAGTTATTTTAATCGACGATGTATTGTATACCGGACGAACCATCAGGGCTGCACTGGATGCACTGCAGGATTTTGGCCGTCCGCAAAAAGTTGAATTGTGCGTGTTGGTTGACAGAAGGTTCAACAGGGAATTGCCTATTCAACCTGATTATTTTGGCAAAGCCATTGATACTGTTTTTTCACAAAAAGTAAAAGTTGAGTGGGATAAAGAACAGGTTATTTTATATTAATAGAAGTTAAGCTGCCGTAATATTTTAAGCATATCGCCCTTAGCCAACGATGCTAAAAATTTTCTTTTGTTTTTCTTATAAAAAACTTATTCAGCAAATTTGTGTCATTCAATTCCTCTAATTGAAACAAATCTATTAGCTTTGACGCTTAATGCAACTATCTACCAAACATCTATTGGGCATTAAAGAGCTTACAACAGAAGACATCTCTCTTATTTTATCTACTGCAGCTCAGTTTAAAGAAGTTTTACAAAGGCCTGTAAAAAAGGTTCCTTCATTAAGAGATATTACCATCGTAAATCTTTTTTACGAAAGCAGCACCCGTACAAGAATATCTTTTGAATTGGCCGAAAAAAGGTTAAGCGCCGATACCATTAATTTTACTGCCTCAGGCTCGTCAGTATCTAAAGGTGAAACCTTGCTGGATACAGTAAATAATATTTTAAGTATGAAGGTTGACATGGTGGTAATGCGCCATAATGCAAGCGGAGCACCTCATTTTTTAGCAAAACATATACCGGCTGCCATTGTAAACGCGGGCGACGGAATTAATGAACATCCAACGCAAGCTTTGCTGGATGCATTTTCTATCAGAGATAAATTGGGTACACTGGAAGGAAAAAAAATTGTACTGGTGGGCGATATCATGCATTCAAGGGTGGCGTTGAGTAATATCTATCTTTTAAAAAAAATGGGTGCAGAGGTAATGGTAGCCGGTCCACCTACATTGATACCGAAATACATAGCCGAAGCCTTAAAGGTAAAAGTAGAATACAATCTTAAAAAAGCGCTGGCCTGGTGCGATGTAGCCAATGTGCTTCGCATACAACTGGAAAGACAGAACCAGGTTTTATTTTCGTCGCTTCGGGAGTACAATCTTGCTTATGGCGTAACTAAAAAATTACTGGATGAATTGCCAAAAGAAATTGTGATCATGCATCCGGGTCCCATCAACAGGGGCGTGGAAATTGACAGCGATGTTGCAGATAGTAAACAATCGATCATTTTGCAACAGGTAGAAAACGGAGTGGCAGTAAGAATGGCCGTACTATATCTTTTATCGCCTAAAAGCACCTTGATTAATTGATAATGGATTAATGGAAAATTGATAAGGATGCCAGTTTAAAAGGAGTTTAAATTTAATTAGTTTTAGCATTGAAAAATTAAAGTTCAATTTATTAAATCATCTATCAAACTTAGGATTTCCATTTTTTAATTTCTTATAGCATCGAAAAAAATTATCAACTATTAATTATTAATTAAAATGCGTATTTGCCTCTTTCCCGGAACCTTCGACCCTGTTACACTTGGCCATATTGATATTATCAACCGCGCCATACCTTTGTTTGATAAAGTAATAGTGGGCATCGGGCGCAATGTAAATAAAGTGCCGATGTTTAGTGAAGAGCAAAGGTTACAATGGGTAAAAGATATTTATAAAAATCAACCAACGGTAGATGCAGTAGTATATGATGGTTTAACAGTGAATTGCTGTAAAAGTGTAGGGGCCAATTTTATATTAAGAGGCATTCGTTATGTGAACGATTTTGAATACGAAAAGGCTATTGCAGATATGAACCGTAGCCTTGACGGTCATATTGAAACCGTGTTTCTTACCTGCCTTCCGCAGTTTACTTCTGTAGCATCTACCCTGGTAAGGGATGTATTTAAAAACGGGGGAGATGTATCACAATTTTTACCTGCGGAAGTTAACAAAACCATTGTAAAAAAATAACATGTTTCAATCAGTTAAAAATAAAACTATGGCTATCTGGTTTAATAAATCCTTAAAATTGGAGGGGCTGCTTGCTAGTGAACTGGGCCCAATGGATACTCTGCTGGGTATGGAGTATGCTGCAATAGGAGAGAACTACTTAAAAATAAAAATGCCGGTTGATGAGCGTACCAGGCAGCCATACGGATTGTTACATGGTGGGGCCAGTTGCACACTGGCTGAAACTACTGGCAGTATGGCGTCTTCGCTGGTAATTGATCCCGACAAATTTATTTGTGTGGGGCTGGAAATTAATGCCAACCATGTAAAAAGTGCACGTCAGGGACACGTTATTGCTACGGCTACCCCTTTACATCTGGGTACCAATACGCATGTGTGGGATGTAAAAATTCATGACGACGCCGAAAAACTGATCTGTGTGAGCCGTTTAACGGTAGCTATTTTAAAGAAAGCATTTTAAAAGGCAGATGGCTGATTTTTTTACGTGTGAAATTATAAATGAAAGCTAACACGGTTGTTTATTTTGAAATTATTTATGAATAACAGTTTCATCAAAAAATACCGAAACAATATCTTTAATTGAAGGATAGGTATTGCTCAATGGCTCCTGAATATTTTTAGGATGTACCCATTGAATGGCTGCTATATCTTCTTCTGTTTGTGGCACCAGTTTTTGTTTAGAAGAACAGGTCATGTAATACCAGTGAGTAGTTTTAATAAAATGTTTTCCATAAGCATTATAGGTATGATAGGTTTCACCTGTTTTATTTCGTACGGTTAAATGTGTAACACCTGTCTCTTCGATTACTTCCCTCATCGCACAGGTTTGCAAGTCTTCACCTTTTTCTACTTTTCCTTTCGGCAAATCCCATTTATTGAGCCTGTAAATAAACAGTAATTCCTTTTTACTATTTTGTACAATTCCGCCAGCTGCTTCAATTGGAGTAAAGTTTTTAAAAAAAGCCTTTTTTAAATCTTCCAGTTTATCATGTAACAGTACACCCGCATGAAAATCCGGTTTGTTTATTTCATGTAACAAAGATTTAATGGCTGGCCCCGAAAGTTCATCTACGAATATTGCATCCGGATGATGTAGAATTTCCTGCAACTCTTTGGTTAATTCATCGCAAAGAAAAACCGGTTTATCATCGAAGTAAATTTTGATATACATATAAAATCTGTTAAAAAGATGATGAAATCTGCAACCTGATTAAAGCAAATATCTTTTTTTAAGATAGGTTGCTGATAGCTTAACGCTTTGTTTTAATTTGCAGCATGACAAATGAAAAAGCCGTAGCGGAAAAGCTGTTACAAATTAATGCAATTAAATTGAGTCCACAACAACCCTTTACATGGGCAAGTGGATGGAAAAGTCCTATTTACTGCGATAACCGCCGGGTATTGTCCTTTCCTTTTATCAGAGATTTTATAAAAAGCGAAATGTGTAATGTAGTTTTTGAGCAGTTTCCTCAGGCAGAAATACTGGCAGGAGTGGCTACCGCAGGATTACCATGGGGAGCCATGGCTGCCGACCAATTAAAGCTGCCTTTTATTTATGTAAGGCCAAAACCTAAAGAGCATGGTTTAGGCAACCAGATTGAAGGTTTTTATGAAAAAGATCAAAAGGTACTGGTGATTGAAGATTTGATTTCTACCGGAAAAAGCAGTTTGGAAGTGGTAGAAGTTCTTCGTAAGGCTGGTGTTGAAGTGGTAGGCATGGTAAGCATTTTTACCTATAATTTTGATGTAGCGGCCAAAGCTTTTGCAGAGGCAGGAGTAAAATATCAGTCATTAACCAATTATGCTGCACTAATTGAACTGGCTGTTGAAAAAGGAATTGTTACCCCCGGTGAGCAAAACACTTTGTTAAACTGGCGTCAGGATCCTTCTAATTGGAAAGCAAATTAATAACTTTATAAAAATTTCATTATGAAAAAGATTACGCTAAGCCTGCTGGCTGTTATTGGTTTTGTAACCCTGAGTTTTGCCCAGCAAAAAGCAGTAGAAAAAGTAGTTATAAAAACGCCCACTGTACAGTGCGAACAATGTAAAGAACGTATTGAAAGTTACCTGAAACGGGAGCCAGGTATATCCGCCGTAAAAGTGGATTTTAAGAAAAAAACAACTACCATTACTTATTTAACGGACAGGAATAATATCGAACAATTAAAGACGGCAATTGCCAATGCAGGGTACGACGCAGATGATGTGTCGGCTGACGGGGAAGCATATAAAAAACTACCTAAATGTTGTAAAAAGCCTGCAGGAGCGATAAATACTAAAACTTCTGTACCTCAATAGAAAATACATTTTTTTTATATAACCACCTTTCGGTGGTTTTTTATGCCTAAAAAGCAGTGAACTGTTGCTTGCCTTCGTAATTAACAGTAATTGTTTTAAACACACTTAATTTTCCTACTCTTATGGTTCCGGTTATTTTTACCATTACCTCATTGGTTAAAAATGTAGCAAGACCATTCTTTAATAAATTCTTCATATCCACATCAATTTTAATGGGTATAGCAAATTCTTCCCTTTTCGGAATAGATACCTGGTACACTTGTTCGGTTCTTCCAAGGTAATTATTATTAATATAAACGTCCAGATCTGTCCGGTTTAGTTCCAGTCCAAAATTGTTTGGGTTGTAATAAATCAGATCCATTTTTAAGGAAGTAGCAGAAAAACCAATTTTCTCCACAACAAGATTTTTGAAATCACGGTATTCTAATTCTTTGGGTGCCGCACAGGAAATCAGCAAATTTGTCAGTAACAAAAAAGATAATAGGGTAAGTGTGTATTTATTAAACATACAAATGGTTGAACGATGAATTTGAGGTAAGATAGGACTATAACATAAAAAGTAAAAATTAATTTATGTTAAAAATTTACTAAGTAAATTAGTTATTTGATACGATCGAAACGATAAATCACTCAAAATTTATTACTACTAATAATAGTAAAAAAAAATAACAATAAATAATTAGTAATCATTAAATTACAATTATAAATGAAATATTAATTTTAGTAAAAAAAATACCTTTTTAGGTAATATTTAGTATAATATTAAATTTAAAAGATTAAAAAATTAAATATCTAATATTATGATGTAAATTACTGATAAAGAGCTAAATAAAAATTTTTGTTTTTATTGTACTTCAATAAAAAAATATGATATAATTTTAAATTATATCATCTTGGATAATTTTGTCTAAAAGAGATTTAAATTTTTAACTTGGGTACACTTAATCAAAAAAATATTAAACGCGTTCTACGACCGTTATTTTCATTTTACGGGATGAACATTTTTTTTCGCAATAAAATGCTATAATGGCAGTATCAAGAATGTGGGTTTTTGAAATCCCACTTGACGTTTTTCAAGGCTTGAAAAAATATTTTAACTTGTAAAATTGCAGACATAATAAAATTAGAAAATTTATCTATATATCATTTAATGCCTCCACCAAATGATACAAAATATTTAAGTAAAAACAACTAGCCTGTATTTATTACAGGTTAAATTATAGTAATTCGTTTCAATATTTTTATTAAGCAAATATTAAATTATTATATAACTTATTTTAAATTTGATGGGGTAAAGAAGTCAGAAATTGGGATTTTCAGAATTTTATAAATGCAGGTTTTTATTTAAATTTTTAAAATTTATACTTCTTCAAATGGCATATCTATAATCAAAAGATGATTTTACAAAATTTTGGATTTAACATTTTTTTTGAAATAATAAAACATATAAAATTTAATTTAATGTAAATAAATAGTATGCTTACCACTGAAATGAAATCCGGGTTTAGTAATCGAAATTAAAAACTTTCAGCAGGTGCAAATACTGAAAAGGAATAGCGGAACACAAAAATTTGCCTGAACCTGACCCATGCATTTTCAAAAAACAGCAGTGTTCTTTAAATAATTTTTCGAAAAAAATCTTCAAAATTCAAATAATCTGGGTGTGCGTAAAAGAGATATTTTAGTTCGAAATATACTTTATTGATTTCCAGTGTAGCTGTGGGAGCCAAAATATGTCGAAGATTTCTATTGAATATTTAAGAAGTATTGTCTTTAAAATTGCAGATGTTAATGATATCTTGCTACAGAATACTAATTTAAGAAGGTTAATAAAAATATTTTTCTATATAAATAAATCATCTGGCAAAATAATAAGGAACCTATTGCGTTTATATCACAACCTCAGGTAATAACCGCTTGTGCTTGGTAAACAAGATGTTTTCTTTGGGGGTTACAGAACCAAATTAGGTTCGTAAACGAAGACCCGATTTCTATCGGGTCTTTTGATTTTTATATTTATTGGTTTGTATATTTCTACCGGAAACGAAAGTAAATTGGATATAGTTATGTTGTAATTCTTTTTTTATGGTGGGTTCCTTTTAAACTGTTTTTCTGTTTGGCAGCTTTATATCTCTTTATAAAAAGCAACGGTTTAATATCTGTTTTGCCCTTCTCCTTGTTTAACTTAAAGTAGTAGGTATTTACTTCTTTTTTGCCTGATTGTTCTTCTTCCACTTTTACAAAAAGGGAAAGTATGCTATCTTTTTCATTACTGGAAACTGCCACAGGCATCCATTCTTCGGTATTACTTTTATCAGTTAGTACATCCTCATTAATCATTGCCAACACATAATCATCACTGTTGTTAACGGGGCGCTTTTTTATTGGTTTAGGCTTCAATATGCCTGCTTTTTTTAAAACCGGCACCCCCGTATTTTTTTTGAAAACCATCGCTGCTGAATATTCATTCCTGACTGCTGTGTTGTAACCTTCTTTAGAAATAACTCCCGTTTTTGTACTGATGACATAGATCGTTTTCTGTTGATTAACCTGGTTATTGATAAAGGAAGGTAGCAAACAAACTCCGGTTACCAGCAATACGGTTAAGCCATGAAGTTGAAATTTTTGTCGCCAATTTGTATTTGGCTGTAATTGGTGTGGAACGAATAACCGCTTTATCCGTTGCAATAATATCTTTTTGTTATTGGTGGCTGATAAAGCCAATACAAGTTGCCGATGCCGCTGCTCTTCCAATATTAGCAAGGCTTTTGCATATTCCAACCCGTTACATTTAAAGTTTAGTACCCAGTCATCACAGCAATTTTCTCTTTCTTTTTTTGCAATACTATGCAACCAATAAACAAACGGGTTAAAGAATAGGAGCAGTGCAATGATGGACTGTATAAAATTCAGTAAAAAGTCATTTCTTTTTATATGTGCCAATTCATGTAACAGAATGGTATTTACCTGCTCAATGCTTAAATGATTGATAACAGCAGCGGGTAAAAGTATGATTGGTTTAATAAAGCCTGTTACCGAGGGCACATCAATGTATTCGCTTAACCAAACCTGCACCTTTTTTTTAATACCAAGATGCAGTGCAGTATTCGCAACGAAAATTCTAATATCAACAGGGGCTTTTAATAAACCATTGGTACTAACAAATCTAAGCTGCAGGTAATGCCGAATAAACCGCAAGGTATAAAAAAGCAATATTCCTAAATATGCGAGAGCTACAAATGGTAAAGCTTTATTTACTTGTAGATATTGCATTATCCGGTATTGGTTAGGCGCTTTTTCTGCGTGTAGCAGTAAGCTATAATTTTGCACCGTAGTAAAACCAAACCAGCAGGCGCAAATATAAATCAGCAATAAACTGAGCTGGTATTTTACTACAGCGGGTAATTTTTTATTTAAATGAACAGTAGTATGGTAAAGTATCCATAGGGTAGCGGCTTGCCAAAAACTATTGATAATTGCCCATCCAATGGACTGTAAAAAATATGCGTTGTCAAAAAAGAAGGTTGCCATACACATCCGTTTATTAAATGCTGTTTAAATAATTTCTTATTTCTTCCAGTTCTTCTTTAGACGTTTTATGATTGCCTAATGCCTGTATAACCAATTGTGCAGAGGAGCCTGCGAAGAGTGATTCGATCATCTTATTCAAAAACAATTTCTGTGTTTTTTCTTTGCTTACTGCGGGTTTGTAAATATGCGTTTTATGGGTACTGTCGCGGGTAACCAGACATTTTTCAAACATTATCTGCATCAGCTTTAGCGTGGTAGTATAACCTGCATTTTTTACTTTTAGCAATTCTTCATGTACGTCTCTTACTGTAGCAGATTGCCGCTGCCATAACACTTGCAATATCTCGAGCTCGCCTTCGGTAGGTTTATTATTTTTTATTAAAGTCATAATACGATATTTTTCGTATGTAAATGTAAAAATTAATTGCTAAAAAAAATAAAATATTCGCAGAAGGAAAATATCAGGGATTAAGGATCCATATGGTGTATTTATTGGTTTAGCAGGCTTTCTATTAAATTAAAAAGCCCCGATGTTTATCATCAGGGCTTTTACAATTGGAGTTAGTTTTGGTAAACTATTTTTATAACTTTTATGTCAATTTCAATTAATGTTTTGTATTGTCACTATTCATTTTCATCATGGTTTCAATTTGCGCTTTTCTATTGGTTACAATTTTATCGTGGTGCAATTTGGCAAGAGTAGGAGCAATAACCAATGATACAATACTCATTAATTTAATCAAAATATTCATAGATGGACCAGAGGTATCTTTAAATGGATCGCCCACTGTGTCGCCTGTTACAGAAGCCTTGTGGGGATCAGATTTTTTATAGTACATGGTACCATTGATATCAACACCTTTTTCAAAAGATTTTTTGGCATTGTCCCAGGCACCACCGGCATTATTTTGAAAGATGCCCATTAATACACCACAAACGGTAGCACCTGCTAAAAATCCGCCCAACACTTCAGGTCCAAAAATGAAACCAATTAAAATCGGAGTTAGTAAGGCAATAGCTCCGGGCAACATCATTTTTTTAAGCGAGGCTTCTGTAGAAATAGCCACACATTTATCATACTCTGGTTTGCCGGTACCTTCCATAATGCCGGGAATAGTGCGAAACTGGCGGCGAACTTCTTCTACCATTGCCATGGCCGCTTCCCCCACCGCACGAATGGCCAGTGAAGAGAAGATGAACGGTATCATTCCTCCTACAAATAAACCTGCCAACACATCTGCATGATAAATATCAATGCCGTCAATACCGGCAATACCAACAAATGCTGCAAACAATGCCAGTGCAGTTAAAGCTGCGGAAGCAATGGCAAAACCTTTACCACTTGCGGCTGTGGTGTTACCCACCGCATCCAGGATATCTGTTTTTTCGCGAACGTCCGCAGGTAATTCACTCATTTCTGCAATGCCGCCTGCATTATCTGCAATAGGACCAAAAGCATCAATAGCCAGCTGCATAGCGGTTGTAGCCATCATTCCTGCAGCTGCAATGGCCACTCCATATAAACCTGCGCAGGCATACGATCCATAAATTCCGGCAGCTAAAACCAGTATGGGTAATAAGGTACTTTCCATACCAACTGCAAGTCCGCCAATAATATTGGTTGCATGACCTGTAGCCGATTGACGAATAATACTCATTACCGGCCGCTTTCCCATGGCGGTATAATATTCGGTAATGATGCTCATTAATGCACCAACACCCAACCCAACCATGATAGCGCCGAACACACCATTTTTTGTAAAATCATGACCGCGTAAAGTCATATGTTCCGGTAGTAAAAAATTAACGAGAAAATAGCAGCCAATGGCAGTTAAAACCATGGAACCCCAGTTACCCATGTTTAATGCATTTTGTACTTTATGTGTACTAAGCCCGGCATTTTCAGAAATACGGACAAAGAAGGTTCCGATAATAGAAAATATAATTCCCATTGCTGCAATCAGCATCGGTAATAAGATCGGCGATAGTCCGCCAAATGCATCACCTGTAGCAGAGGTTTCTCTACCCAAAACCATGGTGGCCAAAACGGTGGCAACATAGCTACCAAAAAGATCTGCACCCATGCCTGCAACATCACCTACATTATCACCTACATTGTCAGCAATGGTGGCCGGGTTTCGGGGATCATCTTCCGGAATGCCTGCTTCTACTTTACCCACAAGATCAGCTCCTACGTCTGCAGCTTTTGTATAAATGCCGCCACCTACCCGGGCAAACAAAGCAATCGATTCCGCACCCAAAGAAAAACCGGTTAATATTTCGATCGCCTTTTCAAGCGCCAATCTATATTCTTCTGAACCAACTGCATAGCCAGCTACAAAAGTGGTATATAAAATGATGAACAAACTTCCGAGACCTAATACCGCTAAACCAGCTACTCCCATACCCATTACACTACCGCCGGTAAAGGAAACAGACAAAGCTTTGCTTAAGCTTGTTCTTGCCGCCTGGGCTGTACGAACATTGGCTTTGGTAGCCACTTTCATACCAATGAAACCCGCCAGGGCACTAAAAAATGCACCTATTACAAATGCAAGCGCAATACTCCAGTGGCTGTTGGCATTGCTAAATCCCATAATAGCCAATAACAATGCACCGATGATTACAAAGTACATCAGAATTTTATACTCAGCTTTTAAAAAAGCCATAGCACCTTCAGCAATATAAGTGCTGATCTCCTTCATGCGTTCATTACCGGCATCTTGTTTAGATACCCAGGCAAACTTGATTAAAGTATACAAAAGGCCAACAATGCCCAATGCAGGAACTACGTAAAACAATTTGTCCATAATAAATATAATGTTAAAATTTGGAGGGCAAAAATAGGGGAATTGCTGCAAAAACAGTCAAAAATCACTAATTATTGAAAATAGATCGAATTTGTTCAATGTTGGTTTATTGCCCGGTTGCTGCAATATGTTTTGCCAAGATGAGATGGAATAAAATGCTAAATCTTTTCATAGTTGTAACTGTATTAACAACCGGCTAACAAACTGTAATTTTAATAACCTTACATTTGAATTACTATTAAAAAAAAATATAAATTATGAAAAAATTATTGATTGCATTCTGTATGATGTTGGGCGTTGCCAGTGTTGCCACTGCACAGCAAGCTGCACAAAAACCAGCGGCAACCAAGTCGCCCGCGATAAAAGCTGTAAAAAAAGATGCAGCATCTGCTAAAGTGGTTCAAATGGATAAAACCAAGCCGGTGACATCATCTGGTCTTAAAGCTGACGGTACTCCGGACATGAGGCTAAAAGAAAATAAAGCCAAAATAAAAGCGGCACCCGTTGCAGGCCCTACCAAAAAAGACGGTACACCTGATATGCGTTACAAAGCAAATAAAAAGAAAAATTAAAAAGCATTTACTAAATTAAAAAAGCACCAGCTAACAACTGGTGCTTTTTTAATTTTCAGGCATTCATGTAAATATGGTCTTAAACAAACTGTCGCCAGCCTGGCTAAGCAAATTCAATATTATTTCCTGCTATTAAATAAAGTATAAAACAAGCTGATCTGTATAACGCCATTCTTAAAATTGGGATTTATACCGTTGGCAGGTTTAAAATCACCTACTTTGGAAAGACCTGCGGTATAGCGTGCTCCTATGCCTAAGCCGATTTTGCTATGGTAACCTATACCCCCGGCAATAGATAAATCAGTAGTTTTCGCAAGACTGTCAATACTACTACTTGATTCACTGATTTTAAACCCAAGTTGCGGACCTGCTTCAATATAAAATCCACTGGTACTTCTTAATTTTAGCATTACAGGAACATTGATGTAATTGATAGTAAGATTTTCATTGTGGGTAGCATCCTGATATTTTGCGCCTTGTGAAGAAAATAATACTTCGGGCTGAATGGCGAAAGTATTACCAAGAAAAAAGCTAACAAAGCCGCCAGCATGAAATCCAACCAGTGAGTTGGTTTTTGCATTTTGCCAGTCGCTATGTCCTGTAAAATTACTAATGTTAACTCCGGCTTTTGCGCCAATTTCAAATTTTTGTGCAAAGGCGGTCGTCGTAAGAAACATTGCACTTATGATCATAATTTTTTTCATAAACAATTTTTTTAAGGTGTGAATTAAAGAGAAATAATGCTGTTTATAGCAGTCAATCAAAATTACTGCCAGAATAATTACAATAATTTTAAGCCATGTTAACGAAATGCAATCATTAAAAGTGAATTTTTTTTCCATAATGGGAATTTTTCGCCACCACAAATGTTTTTTCCGGTATTTTTTTGTAAACAAAATAGCGGGCATATTATCCGGATAGGAGGACTAAAAAATATCGGTTATTCAAAATGTGTGAAGTATACGCTATTAGTAATTATTAGCGTAATATCAATCCATTTTAATTTTGGTTGCAGGAATTGTAGTTGTAAACCCAATGATTGCAATAAAGGTAAGGACCAGCGCAAACCCGCAGCCTGTAATATTAAATATATCAATGGCTGCCCCGGTAAAAGTTCCAAAAATATCAAGGTGGAAGTAGCTGCCATGGCTGTTCAGGAGAAATAGCAATTGATATTTCGGTAAGCCCGAACGTTAACGCACTATCGAGTACACGCCAGCATCAACCAATTAAAAGCAATTGTAACCAATGATAAATAGAAAAGTTAGGGCTTTAAGAAATTCATTTTAGATAATGATTTCACTTATTTGTACCAATTGCTTAACCTCAAATTTGATAACCAATAAGTCAGCCACAAAGAGCCCTTTTGCCATTGAACAGATATAAGTAATATAGTTTATCGTTTTTAGGTAGCAAGGTGTTTTAAAAACTTTCTTGTAATTAACACCGCACCAGTCAAAACGCTCAAAAGGAAATCTGCCAGCGAAAGGCCGGTTTTTAAATCTGCGGGCAATGATCATCACTCCCTAAATCTGTATCGCTTAAATAAAGGTTGTTTTTGATGGCCGGGGCTTCAACCCGTCTATCAAGCAAACACAAACCTGGATATAAAAAAATAAACTTATCGCAATACGGTAAATACTAATAATAGAAACAGGAAGGGTTAAAGACATATCAGGTGACTATAATGAAATAAAAAGTCAGACAAACTGTTCCATCAACTGTTGTAGGTTATATGTTGCACTACACAACGATACAAGTTTGCTGATTACACCTTCCACCAATGCGTCCGGGCAACTGGCACCACTGGTTAATAAAATTTTTACCGGTTGTTTTGAAGGTAAAAAACCTGCAGTGGTAAACTGTTGCTTTGTATGCAAATTATAATGCATAATTTCTGTTGATGAAAGTATATTTTCTTCACTGCTTATGAAATAAGTGGGTAGTTTGTGTTCACACAATTCAACCAGGTGAGAAGTATTACTGCTGTTGTAGCCGCCCACTACGATGGCAAGGTGTGCCGGGGTTTGTAAAAGACCATATACTGCCGTCTGGTTATCGTTGGTGGCATAACATAAGGTGTCCTTTGTATCTGCAAAATAGGTTTCAACGGTAGCTTCTGTTAAACCATATTTTTTCATCACCACTTGTTTTAAAAAATCTGAAATAGCCTGTGTATCGCTGGCTAGCATAGTGGTTTGGTTTACCACACCAAAACGTTGCAAATCTTTTGTAATGTTAAAGCCTTCAGAAAAACGGCCCGCAAATTCTGTATAAAAACCGGCAGCAGGTTTTTGGCCGGTGATATACTCACTCAGCGAAATTGTTTCCTGCATATCATTTACAACAATAGTGGGTGTGTTAAAAGCTGCATGCGAAAAAGTTGCACGGGTTTCTTCATGGGCAGGTTTACCATGCACCACCACACTGTAATTTTTAGTGGCAATCTGTTCACTTCGGTTCCACACTTTTTCAACAAAAGGGCAGGTGGTATCATATTTTTCAACAGGAATGCCGATGGCTTTTAATTTTTCTTCAATAAGCAGTGTTGTGCCAAAGGCAGGAATGATCACGACGTCATCTTTTGTGAGCGTTTCAAAAGGCACTAGCTGTTTGCCCGTGGGATCTTGCAAAAACTCAACCCCTCTTTGCAGCAGGTCTGTATTTACCTGCGGATTATGAATCATTTCACTTAATAAATAAATTTTTTTACCGGGGTTTTCGTCAATGGTTCTAAAAGCTATATCAATCGCATTTTCAACGCCATAACAAAAACCAAAATGCCGGGCTAAATATATTTGCAGGTTGCCAAAATCGAGCAGGGAAGGAGTATAATCTTTTTTCATTTTATCCTGCTGCCTGCGCTTATTTTTTACAGCCGCAATTAAAGGGCTTCGGTAAATGATGGGAACATTAAATTGTTTCATTATTACAAAGGTACATTGTTTGTGAATTTTTTTACTCCGATAGCTTTTTTATGGCTCAGGTTTGCAGTGATGCGGGTGGGTTGTTTGTAAAGCGGTAATGGTTGTATTTTACTAATGGGGTATAATCATCATTCTGTCTTACTTTTGATTTGTAAAATTGCCTGTCTGAAAATATTTTTTGCCTGCCGGTATTTCTCCGGTTTTTATAACACAATACGAAATCAACTGTAAAAATAAACCGCCGATATGAGTTTTAAAAAAGCTGCCTGGATAAACAATACCGATGTTTATGAAGTGAATGTTCGGCAATATACACCTGAAGGTACTTTCAATGCTTTTGCAAAAGAGTTGCCAAGGCTTCAGCAAATGGGTGTATCTACCTTATGGTTTATGCCCATTACACCCATTGCCCAGCAAAATAAAAAAGGTAGTTTAGGCAGTCCGTATGCATGTAGTGATTATACCGCCATTAATCCCGAATTTGGTACCCTGAATGATTTTAAGAAATTGGTAAAACTGGCACAAGGCATGGGTTTTAACGTAATTATTGATTGGGTTGCTAACCACACCGGATGGGATCATGTGTGGACAGTAACCAATCCGGAATATTTTAAAAGAGCCGAAAATGGTGATTTTAAAATTGCCAGTGGAATGAGTGATATTATTGAACTGGATTATCAAAATCCGGCGTTAAGGAAAGCCATGATTGATGCCATGGAATTTTGGGTAA
Organism: Ferruginibacter sp.; assembly: GCF_014377975.1. Lineage (GTDB taxonomy): Bacteria > Bacteroidota > Bacteroidia > Chitinophagales > Chitinophagaceae > Ferruginibacter. The sequence continues at coordinate 41,334 of NZ_JACMOO010000174.1, read as the reverse complement.
AAGAATGTGATATTGATGGATACCGCTGCGACCTTGCATTTTGGGTACAGCTTGATTTTTGGATGGAAGCCCGGGCAGCACTCGAAAAAACCAAAACACTTTTTTGGCTGGCAGAAAGTGACCCGTTGGATCATCCGGATTATTACCAGGCTTTTGATGCCTGTTACACCTGGACCTGGATGCATAAAACAGAAGAATTTTATAAACAAGGACAGGATAAATATTTGTTGGATGAAGTGGTGCACCGGTACGACACAAACGGGGGCCCGGATGCTATCCCGCTTTGGTTTACCAGCAACCATGATGAAAATACATGGAACGGTACGGAATATGAAAAGTATGGTGATGCTGCCAAAGCCCTTGCTGTATTTAGTTTTACAAGAAATGGACTGCCTTTAATTTACAGTGGCCAGGAATTACCCAATTATAAAAGATTACAATTTTTTGATAAAGACCAGATAGACTGGAATGGAAAATATGAACTGCATGATTTTTATAAAACTTTGCTCACTTTGCACAAAAATAATACAGCCTTACGTGCAGGGGATGCCGCAGTAACCACCTATAATTTATCCATGAATAACGGAGATAAAGTAATGGCTTACCTGCGAAAAAATGGACAAGCTGAAGTATTGGTTTTATTAAACTTTAGTAAAGAAGCTTTAAGCTGCAGTATATTGGATGAACACCTGAACGGTAAATTTATCAATGTATTTGATAAACACGAAGAAGACTTTACAGGATTAAAAATTGTTGAATTACAGCCATGGCAATACCTTGTATATGAAAAATAATTTTATAATAAACAGTATGAAAACGATTGTAAAATTGACCAGTTTAAGCCTTGTTGCCTATGTTGCTTTTTTTACTGCCACTGCTCAAAAAAGCGCAGTAATAAAGGTTATAAAAAGTGGTACAGAAAAGAAGGTGGAAGTATTTGCAGGCGGTAAAATATTTGCCAGTTTTTTATATCCGGATTCATTGGAGAAGCCCGTGTTGTTTAATATACATGCTGCCGACGGAACCATTGTTACCAGAGGCTTTCCTTTAAACCCACAACCCGGGGAGCCCAATGATCATCCCCACCACATGGGTATGTGGTTTACTTTTGAAAATGTAAACGGCCTCGATTTCTGGAATAATTCTTACGCAATACCGCCAGAAAAAAAACATTCCTACGGCTGGATAAAAACAGATCATATTATTGAAACAAGCAGCGGAACAAAAGGTATTCTAAGCTATCATGCCAACTGGACAAATCAGCAAAATGAGGTCTTGCTGGAAGAAACTACCCGTTTTGAATTCAGCGGTACAGATCATCAGCGCATCATTGACAGGGTAACAGTTTTAAAAGCCAATACCAACCTGCTTTTCGCAGATGCTAAAGATGGTCTATTAGGAATAAGAGTGGCTCATGCATTACAAATACCAACATCCAAAGACCAGCAATTTACGGATGATAAAGGAAACGCAACCGTTGTAAAAGGTGGTTCCGATGCGATTGCAAATGGCAACTTTATTTCCAGCGAAGGAAAGCTGGGGGACAGTGTATGGAGCACCAGGGGCAGGTGGTGTAAAATGTACGGCAGAATGGGGAAAGATTCAGTGAGTATTGTAGTGATTGATCATCCGCATAATCCCAACTATCCTACTTACTGGCATGCCCGTGGGTATGGATTATTTGCGGCTAATCCATTGGGAGAAAAAATATTTACCAATGGCCAAAAGGTTAAAAATCTTTCCATTAAAAAGGGGGATAGTGTGGCTTTTCGTTACCGGGTAATTATAGATGAAGGAATAAATTCGTTATCTCTTAAAGAAATAAATAAACAGGCAGATGAATTTGGGCGGCAAAAATAATGTAGCATTTATTTGCCTGCACTTATCGGAATGGTAAGTGCAATAAAATTTTTACCTGCAGTGTCTTTTCCAATCTGTAATTTCCCTTTTAATATTCCAATTCTGGTAATGGTATTGTTAAACAAAATGTCTTTTTCGCGGAATTCAAGAGAATCTGTTACACAGTCGTCAGTAAATACAACCGACAATGTTTTCGTTTTTTTTATCTTAATAGTTATGTTTTTTGCTCCGGAATTCAGGGCAATTTGTATCTGATTCTCTATAATTCTAAAAATAGTAAGGCCTGTATTGGTATCAAAACTCCCAAAATTTTTCGTGTAAAAAAATTGAATATTAATGTTATTGTCTTTACCAAACTGGATTGCCATATCCTGAATAATATCTATGTAATTGTCATTATCCATCGTGGTAGGAACAAGGGTTTTTGTCAAATCTCTTACCTCTCTGATTAATTCGGTAATATGCCCTTTACTTTTTTTCAAAAAATGTCCGGACATTTCTTTAGACTCTTCTGCAAACTCTATATATAATTTAATGGCTGCCAGTGTTTGTGCAAAATTTTCTTGTAATTCATTGGCAATATGGCTTTTTTCTTTATCATAATTTGTAAGGGTAAGTTGTGCAAATTGCTTTTCTGCTTCTATAAGTAACTTACTTCTGTCAATAATTAATTTATTTTTTAGTCTTAGCTCCAGCAGTTTACTTACCTGGCCTGCGATAATTTCTAAAGCATGTTGCTGTTGAACAGAAAAAATATGTTTGGCCTTTGTATCAATTACGCATACAGTACCCACAGCGAACCCTGCTTCACTAATGATGGGCACGCCTGCATAAAAAGAAACGGCTAAGTCGCCGGTAACAAGCGGATTATCAAAAAACCGCTCATCCTTGTGCATATCATTTACTACCATCACCTCATTTTTTAACATGGCGTGTGAACAAAAAGAAATGTTTCTGCCGCTTTCTTTTTCGGTTATATTTTTTTTTGCTTTAAACCATTGCCTGTCTTTATCAGTAAAAGATATCAGCGCAAAGGGGCAACCGCTGATATGTACTGCCAGTGTAGCAAGATCATTAAAATCCTTTTCTTCCGGGGTATCAAGTATTTCGTACGACAAAAGATTTTTAAGCCTTTGTTCTTCATTATCTGGTAATATAGCGAACTGCATATTTATATTAGTGCATTTTATGTAAATTCAATAATAATAATGGTTGTAATTAAAAGAAAAAGGGATAGAGAAATAATTGAACCATTTTTTGATTATGCAAATAAAAAGTAGTTTTTTTATTATCTGCAAGTTAGAACTCAGGAATAATGTATACACTTTTTTTGCTCCTGTTCTGTAGTAATAAAAATACTAAATCTACCGTCGTATTTTTACTAAAAAAATGTTATTGTATTTCAAAGGTGAACAACAAGTTGTAACAACTATTTACGCAGGTACCTCAAAATTTTCTATATTACTCATTAAAATTTGACCCAAAAATAAGTCAGGTACATCCGTGATTATTTTTTAAAGGAGTAAATCTGCCATAAAATGTTTAGAAATTTACCAGCCTTCAGTTATTTGTTGTTAACCTGTATTTTATTTTTCAGCTTTTTTATTTGTACCAGTTTTGCCTGGTTGCAACCATTACGAATGATTATAAAAACTAAAACATATTATCTTGCATCAACGGGCGATGATAAAAACAAGGGAACTATTAATAGTCCATGGAAGACGATTAAAAAAATAAATGAAGTACATTTATTACCTGGAGATAAAGTGTTATTTTTAGAAAACTTACAAGGGTGCAGGCACATGACAATGGGTTTGCAGGCATTGCGGTTTTAGGAGCCTGTCAATTAAAAGAAAGCTGTAACAATATTTATATCGGTTATTGCAATGTAATCAACAATCAAGGCAGCCCTGTAGTGTTAGACCTTTGTCTGTAAACAGTATTGGCGCTTGTTTTGCAAATGAATAGTGCTCCGGTAACTCCGCATCATAATTTTTTATGAGATAAGTGAATGCTTATTTTTTGATGTATACATTTTAAAAACAGCTCGGTAAAGTTATGTAGCAAAAGAGTGCGACGCCAATAAAGTTTAATTAAAAAATAAATGCCTGGCTAAAAAAATCAACTCAGCTATTTATACTCTCCAAAAACCTTTCTTAGTTCGTCAGAAATTTCGCCGAGGGTGCAATAATTTTCAACAGCGTTAATAACAAAAGGCATCAGGTTTGAATTATTTGTTGCGGCGGTATGTATTTGCAGCAAGCATTCCGCTACTTTTTGATTATCCCTTTTTGCCTTTAATAATTTTAATTTTTGGCATTGTACTTCCCTGATACTGTCGTCAATTCTAAAACCAGGCACGGTATTTTTTTCATCCACTTCAAACTTATTTACGCCTACAATTATTTTTTCACCGGTTTCTATCTGGCACTGGTATTCGTAGGCGCTCTTGGCAATTTCATCCTGCATAAACCCCTGTTCAATGGCATGTACACTGCCGCCGAGGGCATCAATTTTTTTAATTAATTTCCACGCTTCGGCTTCTACCTCACCGGTAAGGTTTTCTATAAAATAACTTCCTGCCAAAGGATCAACCGTGTCGGGAACTCCACTCTCAAATGCTACAATTTGCTGGGTACGCAGGGCTATTCTTGCGGCCTGTTCGGTGGGCAGGCTCAGCGCTTCATCGTACCCGTTGGTATGCAAGCTTTGTGTACCGCCCAACACTGCGGCCAGCGTTTGGATAGTTACCCTGGTAACATTGTTTAAAGGTTGCTGTGCGGTTAGCGTGGCTCCGCCGGTTTGCGTGTGAAAGCGCAGCATCATTGCTTTGGGATCTGTAGCGCCCAGGTCTTTCATTATTTGTGCCCACATTTTTCTTGCTGCCCTGAATTTGGCAACTTCTTCAAACAAATTATTATGTGCATTAAAAAAGAAGGAGAGGCGTTTGCCAAAAATATTAATATCCATACCTTTTTGCAAAGCAGCCTGCACGTATGCCTTGCCGTTACTAAGTGTAAACGCAATTTCCTGTACGGCGGTACTGCCTGCTTCACGGATATGGTAGCCGGAAATAGAGATGGTATTCCACTTGGGAATTTCTTTGGTACACCACTCAAAAATATCAGTGATGATGCGCATGGAAGGTTTTGGCGGATAGATGTATGTTCCTCTTGCGGCGTACTCTTTTAAAATGTCATTTTGGATAGTGCCGGAAATTTTCTGCAGATCGGCACCTTGTTTTTTTGCCAGTGCAACATAAAAAGCCAGCAAAATAAAACCGGTAGCATTGATGGTCATGGAGGTGGTAATGTCCTGTACTTTAATACCATCAAACAATCGTTCCATGTCTTCCAGCGAATCGATGGCTACGCCCACTTTTCCCACTTCACCGTCTGATAGTTCATGGTCACTGTCGTACCCAATTTGCGTGGGTAAATCGAACGCCACACTTAGTCCACTTACGCCTTGCGATAGTAAATAGTGGTATCTTTTATTGCTTTCTTCCGCAGTGCTAAAGCCTGCGTATTGCCGCATGGTCCATAGTTTGCCGCGATACATGTCGGGTTGAACGCCCCTTGTAAAAGGGAATTCACCCGGTAATTCGTTGTTTGGTTTTGCATCTGCGGATTGATATAATTCTTTTATTTCAATACCCGAATCAGTGAATATATTTTTTGTATCTTCCATACACAGGGTTTGAGAATTTTATAAGAAAAGTAATAATAATGATGTTATCAGATTAGTTTTTTAACCTCGTATTGAATGGCACTTAAAACAATGCTGCTCAGTTCAGCATTGTCTGCTGTGGTATATTGAAGTATGGTACGGCTAAAATCCAGCGCACTTGCATCGGGGGGCAGCGAAGCAGTAAGTTCATTGATGATGTAAATATTTTGTTCCTTTAAATTTGTTACCGCTTTCCATACTTCGGGGTTCACATAGTTTTGCTGGGTAATGTTGTGTTCATATTCGGTGCGGATGGTTTCTATTAAACCGGCAGCCAGTTCGGTAGCGGAATATTGTGTGTCGTGCATTCTTGTAACCAGATTTTTTAAAGACATCCGGTCAGCAAGTAGCGTAAGCCTTTCGTAAGCCTGTAAACGTAACAGGCTATTATCAGGTGCAGCAGGTCGTTTCAGGTCAACAGTAGCTTTAAGGCTTTTAAATTCAGACATTAAATACACCAGTATTCCCAGCAGCATTACCAGTACAATACCAAAAATGATCAGGATGGTTTGCATGTCCTGCATTGTTATTTCCAATAAAATCATTTGTTATTTTTCTACAAAAGTAAAGGAAACTACTGCCAAATATTTCCTGCTTTCGAAAAGCTTTGGCAATAAACGTTTTTTAAAATTAGTTACCTTTGTTTATAAATTATTTCAGATGGAAACTATTACAGCCATAGCGCAACCCGTAAGTTTTACCAGCAGTGCCATAAACGAAATCAGGCGACTGATGGGTGTGGAAGGATTTGACACTACCCATGTTTTAAGGGTAGGCGTAAAAGGCGGTGGTTGCAGTGGCATGACTTATATACTTGGCTTTGATGCACCTGCTGATAAGGATGGACATTTTGAAATTGAGGGAATTCCCTGTATTATGGAAAAAGCGCATGGGATTTATTTAACCGGTATGCAGGTTGACTGGCAGGGCGGTTTAAACAGCAGGGGCTTTACTTTTAATAATCCCAATGCCAGCAAAACCTGTGGATGTGGTACTTCGTTTGCTGTGTAATATTTAGCGGTTAATTTTAATCTACAACGAATATTTTATCATCCCTCACTCATGAAAGTATGATGGGCTTCGTTGTTATTAATTACCTGGTAAGGCATTTCTGTTGAAATTATATATTTTCTGCCACCCAGCTTTTTGTGCAAAAATAATTGGCTTTTATTGCACCAACGCTTCGCAAGAAAGCCTATAAAATATTCCACTATTTTTTATGCGGAAGGAGAAATATTTATTCTAGGGCTTTTAAGTTTCCTGAATAAAATATAAAATAAGCAGTGAATTTTCTTCTCTGCCAGATGATAATGTGGATGGATATAACACTGTTATTCTGTTGAACTAAACCCTAAAGAAAGTCTCAATACTATTGAATTTTAGAAAGCTTTCCACAAAGCTAAAAAAGTACAAGAGGGCGATGCAACAATGATCCACATTGCTTCTTAGCCCGGACAATAAATCTTAATGGCACAAAAAATAATTACAACGGCCAACCTTTACGCCAAATCTTCCACCCATTTATCCCGGTCTTCGGGGCTAAATTTCCAGGGGGCAAAATTATTTTCTATATTGCCAAACATGGTGTTCCATTCCTGTGGGGCATTACTGTCTTCCATAATGAGTGAGCGGCGCAATTGTACAATAATATCTAAGGGGCTGATACTTACGGGGCACGCTTCCACGCAGGCATTGCAGGTGGTGCAGGCACGCAGTTCCTCTACCGAAATATAATTGTTTAACAGCGTTTTTCCATCGGGCTTAAATTCCGTGTTGGCTGTAATATTTTTACCCACTTCGGTTAAGCGGTCACGGGTATCCATCATTATTTTTCGTGGGCTCAATAATTTGCCTGTGATGGTGGCAGGGCAGGCTGCGCTGCAGCGGCCACATTCGGTGCAACTATAGGCATCTAATAAATTTTTCCAGCTTAAGTCCTGCACATCTTTAGCGCCAAAGGTGGGCGTTTGTGCATTGCCGTCAGTGGGTGCCAGTTCGGGTTGCATCATGTAGGTTACTTCGTTTTGTACGCTGGGCATATTGGTCATTTTACCCGGCAGCGGCAGCCTTGCATAATAGGTATTGGGAAAGGCCAGCACAATGTGTAAATGTTTACTGTACGGTAAATAATTTAAAAAAGCGAGTATGCCAATAATGTGTATCCACCAGCATGTTCTTTCAATGCTCATTAAAGTAGTAGCAGAAAAACTGCTGAAGATGGGTGCCAGCAAACCGGAAAAAATAAAGTTACCGGTATTGTGATAATGCCCGCTGCCCTGCAGTTGCAATGCCCGGTCGGTGGCATTCATGGTGAGAAATAAACTCATCAAAATGATTTCGGCGATGAGGATATAGTTGGCATCGCTGTGTGGCCAGCCATCTAAATCTTTGCTAATAAAACGTTTGAGCTTTAAAATATTTCTGCGGCTTAGGAATACTACACAAACAATAATAACACCTGCTGCAAGTATTTCAAAAAAGTTAAGAAGAAAAGTATAGAAGCTTCCAAGGAAAGGAAAGAATAAACGATGTGTTCCAAAAATGCCGTCCAGCACAATCTCCAATACCTCCAGGTTGATGATGATAAAACCGGTATAAATCACCAGGTGCATCACTGCTACCAAAGGATTTTTAAACATTTTTTTTTGCCCCAATGCCAGCAGCAAAAGGTTTCTCCACCGTTCCGGTTTATTATCGTTGAGGTGTTCTGCAACGCCTAAAAAAATATTGCGGCGTATTTGCAAAATGTTTTTTGTAAACAACCAAACGGCTGCTGCAAGTATTGATACGAAAATAATTTGTGATACAATATACATGACTTTCATTTGTGTCGCTAAGGTAATTATCAAAAACCAACTACACTAATTATGTGTAATTATTGATTATTACTATACTTTCGTGCTACACAAATGGAGGTATCAGCATGGCAAATAAAAAATATATCCTTACAAAAGAAACAGCCGAAAAAAAACTTCGCCGTATGGCACTGGAAGTAGCAGAGCGTAATTATGGCGAGCAGCAATTGGTACTCGTAGGCATTAAAGACAGCGGCCTGATTATTGCCCACAAGATTAACCATTATTTAAAGGAAGTTTTTAAAGGCGAGGTAATTGTAACTGCTTTAATTATGGATAAAAAAAATCCATCCACCATTGTAATTGAGCCTGCCATTGACTTTAACGATAAAATTATTTTACTTATTGATGATGTTGCCAATACCGGCAAGGCAATGCTGTATGCGTTAAAACCTTTCCTGGAAACGCATCCTAAAAAAATACAAACCCTGGCGTTGGTAGAACGTACCCACAAATCGTTTCCCATTGATGTGGATTATGTTGGCCTGTCTTTTTCCACCACATTGGATGAACATATTTATGTTGAGGTGGAAGGCACCGAGGTTCTGGGGGCGTGGATGGCGGAACAAGCACTTGCCCAACAAATCATCCCCCGGGAGTAACAATTGTAGCATAAGCTAATTCGCTGTTTCATTCTTTTTTTGTGTCAACTTTTTTTTTGCTTTGGTTTTAAAAGTGAAGCGCATGCACTTTAAACTTTCCGTTGCTAAACTCCAGGCTGGGCGTGGGAAATTTGAAGGCACTGAATACAGTTAGCAAAAACCGGATTCCTTTTTTATTGGTTTTTATTTTAGTGAGGTCAATGTCAGGCGCAAAGTACCATTGGCGGTAGCGTTTAATATCGCTGCGGTCGAATGCGATGTTTCCTTCTTTATCTTTTGCCACATTATTTCTTGCGCCATACATACCTTCTGCGCCATAGCCCACTGCCACGCCTAACCAGGCGGGTAAATTGCTTTTAGGTAAAAAAGATTTCAGGTTGGCACTGGCCCAATAGGTTTGTGCATTGTAATCTTTAATCAGCCGTTGTGCAAGCGTTTTTCCATAGAGGTCATTGGCACGCTGGTTTAGTTGTACATCGCCATAATTATTTTTATGAAACGAAAATTTTATTTTTATTCGTTGGTCATCCCAGGCCAGCTCTTGTCCGACGAGTAAGGCACTGCCCGCAACATTCGCACTAAAATCTCCCCAGCTAAATCCCCATTCTGTACTAAACCCATCCATTACCTCAAGGGCAGTTTGGTACACTACACCGCTTAAACCTCCCAGCCAGATCCGCTTTTTACGATTAATGCCAGTCCAGCGCCACAGTTCCATACTGGTCCGGCTTTCAATATAGGCACTGTAAAAATGCCCCACTTTATCAACCTGCAGCCACTCTGCATTGTCATTAAAAAAATGAAAACTGCTGCGGGGATAATCTTTATACCACGCGGTATTTAAAGCCACCAGTATGGAGCCATATGCCGCAACATTGGCTATGGCAACCGCTTTTACTCTTTTTTTTATTTGCTGTGCCGTAAGCTGCGGTTGGTTTATCAATCGTACCGGCCCTTCATTTAATGTATCGTAAGCAGTAAGTTTTAAACTATCCTGCGAAAAAACCTGCAGTGAAACAACAAGGATGATAAAAAGGAGTAAGGTTAGTTTTTTCCCGATCGAATATTCATTGACTTTATGTTGTTCAAAAACCTGCCTGTCCCATAAAAAACATCTCATAAAACAAAAATAATATTATCTGACGTTAATGAGATACGAAACATTTATTTTTGAGGACTTAAAATAAGAAACCATGGATATAAATATTCAACACAAAATTGACGGCTGGTTATCCGGCAACTACGGGCAATCTGTAAAAGACGCCATCAATCAATTGCAAAAAGATAATCCGGATGAACTGGCGGATGCGTTTTATAAAAATCTTGAATTTGGCACGGGTGGCTTACGCGGCCTGATGGGCATTGGAACCAACCGCGTGAACAAGTATACCGTAGGCATGGCAACACAGGGTTACGCCAACTATTTAAAAAAATGTTTTGCAGGTGAAGTAAAAGTGGCCATTGCGCACGATTGCCGCAACAATAGTCGTTTTTTTGCTGAAACAACGGCCAATGTTTTTGCAGCCAATGGCATAAAAGTTTTTTTGTTTGAAGCCTTACGTCCCACGCCGGAGTTAAGTTTTGCTATCCGTAGTCTTGGTTGCAAGGGTGGCGTGGTTTGCACAGCTTCTCACAATCCAAAAGAATACAACGGGTACAAAGCATACTGGGATGATGGTGCACAAATGGTAACGCCGCACGATGAAAATGTAATTATTGAAGTAGATAAAATTACTACCGTAGATGAGGTAAAATGGAGTGGGGGCGAAGCCAATATCACTGTCATTGGCAAAGATATGGATGCAGCCTACCTCGCTATGGTAAAAGGTTTAAGCGTTTATCCCGAAGTGTGCGCTGCGCAACACGATCTTAAAATAGTGTATACACCCATCCATGGTACGGGTATTACTTTGGTGCCGCAGGTGCTGGCTGAATTTGGTTTTGATAATGTGCATATTGTAGAAGAACAAAGTACACCTGATGGTAATTTTCCAACTGTGGTATATCCCAATCCTGAAGAGAAAGAAGCCATGAGTATGGGGCTTGAAAAAGCCAAACAATTAGATGCAGATATTTTGCTGGGTACAGATCCTGACAGCGACCGTGTTGGCATTGGCGTTAAAAATACAAAAGGCGAATGGGTGTTAATGAATGGCAATCAAACAGCAGTGCTTGCATTTAATTATATGATTGAGGCCCGTAAAACAAGGGGCATCAATCAACCCAACGATATGGTGGTTAAAACTATTGTTACTACCGATATGATTGATGGTATTGCCAAAGCAAGTAATATTGCCTGCTACAATGTACTTACCGGTTTTAAATGGATCGCCTCTCTTATAAAAGAAAAAGAAGGTAAAGAAAATTACATAATTGGTGGCGAAGAAAGTTTTGGTTTGATGGTGGGAGATAAAGTAAGAGACAAGGATGCCATTAGTGCTGTTGCATTGTTGTGCGAAATGGCCGCTTATGAAAAGAGCAAGGGCCTTAGTTTATATGCCAAGATGATTGACCTTTATGTGCAGTTTGGATTGTATAAAGAAAACCTGGTAAGCATTACCAAAAAAGGAATGAATGGTGCAAAAGAAATTGCGGATATGATGGAAGGTTACCGAAGCAATCCACCTGCCACCATTGATGGCGTTGCAGTAGCGGATTTGCTGGACTATGAATTACAGGTAGGTAAAAATTTGCAGACAGGCGAAACTTATCCCATTAATTTACCTAAAAGCAATGTGCTGCAGTTTGTGCTGAATGATGGTACAAAAATTTCAGCAAGGCCCAGCGGTACCGAGCCTAAAATAAAATTTTATTTTAGCGTAAACACCCAACTTTCTGATGCTGCAGATTTTGAAGCAGCCAATCAATCGCTGGATGAAAAGATTAAAAGGATGATTGATGAAATGAAATTGAAATAGGTTTAATTTTTTTATTTTACCCGGGTGCCGAATTTTATTCCGGCACTTTTTATGGGTAAATAAAAAACGATCACCTTAACCAATTAAGTCTTTTTGTTTTATTGCTAAAAATTGGTGTAATTCGTGGCAGTTAAAACAGCTATGAGAAATTACGAAGATACTTACCGTCATAAAGGCCTGCGAAAAAAATTAATGGATGTTTTAAGAGATAAAGGCATTACAGATGAAACTGTACTTGCGGCGATGAACCAAATTCCCCGCCACTTTTTTTTAGACAGTGCCTTTGATGAAATTGCTTACGAAGACAGGGCTTTCCCGATCAGTGAAGGACAAACAATTTCACAACCTTATACTGTGGCTTATCAAACGCAATTATTGCAGGTAAAGCCGTTTGACAAGATACTGGAAATTGGTACGGGTAGTATTTACCAGGCAACAGTGCTGGCAGAAATGGGCGTAAAAGTGCTCACCATCGAGCGGCAAAAAGTATTATTTGAAAAAACAAAAACTTATATTTTTAAATCAAAGTATCCCAATCTTAAATTTTTTTTTGGTGATGGATATGAAGGCCTGCCAACATACGCTCCATTCGATAAAGTGATCATCACTGCGGCAGCGCCGGCGATACCACCTAAATTAATTGATCAGCTAAAGGCAGGTGGTAAAATGATTATACCGGTTAACGAAGGCGAACATCAACGCATGTTGCGGATAACAAAAAATGCAGATGGAAGCACCAGCGAAGAGGCATTTGATAATTTTTCTTTTGTACCTATGCTAAAAGGAAAGCAGGGATAATCTTATCATTAAAAATGCAATCTGTAAGATGAAATTTTTTGCAAAACTTGTTTTTATATGTAACTGTTGTTTTATAGTTGCGGTAATATTGCGCCTGGTAGAAAATGCGCATAAAAAAGAGGGCGTTTTTAACGGCAGCATAAAAATACAACCCCTGGAGAGCATGTTTGTTATACTGGGCTATGGAGCAATTTACATCAACTTTGTTTTCAATATTTTTTTACTGATTTCATTAGTATCCAGGGGTAAAAAAACTCCTTTGCCCTGGTTGTATGTGGTTAACTTTTTATTTCTGATTGTACAGATATATTATTTCTTTTTTAGCAATTATTAAGTAAAACAAAGCATATTACGCTGACTGCCAAATTATGTTGGTTTTTACTTCATTTTTTGCAGACTAGGCATCGGCTGCTGATGTTGATAATTTGTATGTTCAACTAAACCTGAAATTTTTCCAGGGGATTATCCTGGTTTCATTAATAACTTTGTAGAAAAATAAATTACAAAATATCCTTTCCATAAAACTTCTTACAAAATGATTTAAGCCGCCATAGGCAACGATACTGCCGAAATAATTTTGCATTCAATTATAACTCAACCCATGTGTGGTCTGCCAATAGTTTCACCGGAGCTATAAATTTTTTATATGGCCCGGCGCCACCACCAAATTCTTTCGCACTTATCATTGACAGAATATGCGTATCATCCGATTTTTGATACAAATAATAAGTATGGCCTATTACAGGCACAAAGCTTAGCCTGGCATTGTATATCAGCATACTTAACTCTTTGCGCATTTGTATTTCCTGCGCCTGAATAGCAAGTAATTCAATTTGTCTGCGTATCTGGCTAAGCTGCATGTTTGTTTGTTCTTCCATTGCAGTTAAAGCTTTGTGACGAATTACACCCGCTTCATTCGGTTTAATTACGGCTCCGCTTACCGAAGTAGAGTAGGGCATCACGCTTAATTGCTTATGGTAAATTTCTGTGTTGGTATAGGCGTTACCGTCTGGCATTGTACCACTGAGCACTGTTTTTAAATATCCGTTGGGCAATAGTTCGTTGTGTACCTTTAAAACAACCTGTTCGTTTTTGATAAATGATATTTCGAAATTAAGCGCATCTGAAAAACAGGTTTTGGTAAAATTTGCAAGGGCTGGTTCGTCGAACCGAAATTGATCTTCTTCCCCACTTAGTGTATAAGAAGAATTAAATGCTTCATTTTCCAGGGAAACCCAATTGATACTGACGTTAATTTGATTTTTATTTTCCGCACCCTCTATTTTGTATATGCCGGATTTTGGCCTGTCGCCAAATTCATATATTCCTTTCTCCGGAAACAGTTGCCACGACCCGATGAAATTGTAAGCTTGAATCATATTATGCTAGTACTATTTTTTAAAAAGAAACTTAATACAAATTCGAAAGGTGTTTTGTTTGTATCAATGCAAATTCAATGAAACCTGGTGTTGCAATGCCGTTGGATTATGTCTGCTATGAAAAAAAAAAGCATGGCTTTTGCCATGCTAAAAAATCTGAAAGAAATTATCGCTAATTAATAAATTATCAATTATAACGTCTTCTCATTTGTAAAGACGTTCGTTGCTTTTTTTTAAGATTCCACATGTCGATTGACCCAAACGTGCGGTTAAAATCTTCTTGTCTTGACTCTGTTGCAACTGCTTCATTTAATGATTCTTTCAGTTCACCATTTTTGATAGAGGCACCATTACCTGATGTATCACTTTTCATATCTCTAATTTTAAATTACTAAATAATATCGCCGGGATCAGTTTTTTAAAGCACTTTCCGGAGATTTTCCTTAGCAAGCAATAGTTAGAGGGACAGTTTAAATTACGTAATTACTGTTTTGCGCCGCAAAGATACGACACATTGTTTTATTACATTTCTTTATTTAATGTTTAACCGTTAAATTTCCTGTTAAAATATTACAAAAGCAATTTATGCAGAGCAGCGATATTCAATTTCAAAATCTCCATAATAAAATGCAAATTGTGTCTTCAAGTTTAACTAAAAACTAAAAAATAAAAAATGAAAACGATCGGACTGATTGGAGGAACATCCTGGTATTCTACCGTTGACTATTACCGTGTAATAAACGAAACTGTCAACAAGCAATTGGGAAGTAATGCTTCGGCAAAAATTTTACTGTACTCTGTAAACTTTGAGGAAATTGTAACACTTACAAAACAGGATAATTGGGCTGGTATTGAAAATATTTTAAGTACTGCTGCTAAAAAACTTGAAATAGCTGGCGCAGATTGTATGCTGCTTTGCGCCAATACCATGCACATTGTTGCAAGCCAGGTGCAGGCTGCCATTGGTGTGCCGCTTTTACACGTTGCAGAAGTAGTTGCGGGCGCACTTAACCGGCAACAAATAAAAACGGTGCTTTTACTAGGAACCAGATATACCATGCAAGGCGATTTTTATACATATTGCTTTCAAGAGCATGGCATTAAAATTGTCATTCCAAACAAAGCGGAAAGAGAATTGATCAACGATAGCATTTATAATGAACTGGGGAAAGGTATTTTATTAGAGCAAACAAAAAAAATGTACCTGGATGTAATAGAGAAAAATATTATCGAAGAAGGTATTGAGGGAGTCATTTTAGGGTGCACGGAAATTCCGTTGTTAATCAAACAGGTAGATTGTACAATACCGGTATTTGACTCAACATTGTTACATGCAACTGCCGCAGTTGATTTTGCTCTTAGTCTGTAAAGTTGTTACTTATCACCAAAATCTGTTAAATTTAATCAAATCAATACCTTTATAAAGTAAATTTTAAAGTGCAACGATGTTAAAAAAGGCTTTGCCGGTTATTTTTTCATTACTTGTTTTTTCTTTTTTTTCATCCGGTCTATTAGCCCAGGAAGTTAAGGAAAACAAGGATACTTTTTTTTTAGCTAAAAAGGGAGGCTTACTAGGCAAATTAGCAAAAAGCATTGCTACCGATCCTCCGGCAACGGATGCTGTTATGGTGGTAAATCCATTTATTATCCACACAGGTAAAATAATCCGGAATATTGAATTTCTGCGGCTGGGGTTTGAAAGAACCATTTTTGATACAACGATTATCAGAAATAATTTTGGTGCCATTGTAGCCAATGGTTTTCATAAAAAAACTATCCTTAAAACTTTACACAATAATTTATTTTTTAAAGAGGGTGATAAACTTCAACCTTATCTTTTGGCCGATAATGAGCGTAACCTCCGGCAGCAGGTGTACATACAGGATGCCCGTATTATTATTGACACCATTGCCGGTGTCAATGATTCGGTAGATGTAATTGTTATCACCAAAGATATCTTTCCTTTGGGTGGCAGTGTTGATATGGGCAGTGCTACAAAAATTGGTGTGCGGATAAAAAATGAAAATGTAGGTGGTTCCGGTTCCCAGCTTTCTTTTAGCAGTTTATATGACAGAGACCGTAATCCTGCATTCGGCTATGATGCAGGTTTTTTAAAGCGCAACATTATGGGGAGTTTTATCGACTGGAGTTTTGGATTTCAAAATTACAGAAATGCATTCAACAGTGGCAGGCCGGAGGAAACCTATTTATTTACTCATTTTGAAAAACCACTTGTAACACCCTATATTCCCTGGATAGGCGCGGCAGATATTGCATGGAATAAAACAAGCAATAATTATATTTCAGACTCATTGTACCAAAGTGATTTTAAATACAGCTTCCGCAATGTAGATGTGTGGTTTGGTTATAATTTCGGCAGCCAGCGCCTTTTGTTTAAAAACATGAAAACACGGGTTCGTAAATTTATTGCTATGCGAAATTTCTACCAGCATTTTACTGATATACCCGCCATTAATCATCAAATATATGATTACCGGTATGCCAATATCAGGGGTACTCTTGCTGCGGTCAGCGTATTCAGGCAGGAAGCATACAGGGCTAATTTTATTTATGGGTTTGGAAGAAATGAAGATGTACCCGAAGGTTTTAGTGCATCATTGATAGGCGGGTGGACAAGAAAAGAGGAAAGGAACAGACCTTATTTTGGACTGGATGCTTTGCGAAGTCATTTTTCAAAAAGGGGATTTTACACCACCTATACTTTTAAAATGGGGGGGTATATTTATAAAAACCAATGGGAAGATATTGACATACTATTTAACATAGATCATTTTACCAAACTAAAAAAATTGAAAGGAAAATGGCTTAACCGTAATTTTTTCCGTGGGGGTTTTACAAAACAAATTAGTCCGGTTTTAGATCAGCCTTTAAACATAAACAGTGTTTTTGGGCTTCCTTATTTTCGCGGATACCCGGGCCCATCAGATATAAGAAGCACTATTAAAGCAGAGTCAGTCTTTTTTAATATGCAAAAATTCTGGGGGTTCAGGCTGGCTCCTTTCTTTTTTGTAGACATGTCTGCGCTTACACCAACCAATCAGTCGTTTACCAAAACCGATTTGTATAGTGCAATTGGTGCAGGCGTAAGAACAAGAAATGAAAACTTAACTTTTGGTACGATAGAACTAAGAGGATATTATTTTCCCAGAACAGTTGCGGGAATGAAAAACTACAAGATAGAACTCGGTACCAATATCCGCTTCAAATATAATAACGTATTCATTCGCAAGCCGGACTTCATTTTGCCTAACTAATACAGAAAAAAATATTTTAAAAAAAGTTTGATAATAATTTGATTGGCAAGATAAAATGGTATTACTTTAGGATACAAAAAAATAGTTCTTCCGTAGAAACGGAAGAACTTTAACGATTGCTTGCCATATGAAATTCTTAGGTTATTTTGAAACTGATTATTAATCAGTTAATTTTCTTGATTATTGCAATTTGCTAACGATTGCTTGCCCACTTTTACGATTGCCTGCTATATCTTTAACACATCTTCACTTTCTTAAATCGAAAGTAGGGTGTGTTTTTTTACGTTCATAATCTTGTTATGAGCAGTTTGATTATGTCAAGAAGGGATTTATTTTTTAGAATCCTTATTGGTATTGTGTTATAATTAAAATTAAAAATGATGTCCAACCGATTTACAGATACATTATTTCAGCTTATCCAATCACTTGAAAAGGCTGAAAAAAGAAATTTTAAGCTTTATATTAAAAGAAGTTCAGGAAACGAAGACTTAAAGATCATAGAATTGTTTGATGCTTTAGATAAACTAACAGAGTATGATGAAACTGTTTTGCTTAAAAAGTTACCTTCTATCAAAAAACCGCAGTTATCTAATATTAAAGTTCACCTGTATAAACAATTGCTTTCGAGCCTTCGGCTTTTGAAAAGTACCGGAAGTATTGATTTGCAGTTAAATGAGCAATTGGATTATGCAAGGATATTGTACAATAAAGGATTGTATGTGCAAAGTCTTAAAATTTTGGAAAAATTAAAAGAAGTTGCAAAAACACATTATAAATTTAATTTTCTTACACAGGTAATTTCATGGGAAAAAAAGATTGAAGCCTTGCACATTACCCGCTCAATGCAAAACCGGGGCGAACAGTTGTCTATGGAAGCCGTGGAAGTAAATAACCGGGTAGATAATGTAGCAAGGATGTCGAATTTAGCACTGCGTTTATATAGCTGGTATATTAAAAATGGCCATGCCCGTAATGAAAAAGATGAAAAAGATGTAAAGAATTTTCTGTCGGATAATTTACCTCCCGGTGCACATTTTCAAACTGGTTTTTATGAACGGCTGTACCTTTATCAAAGTTATTGCTGGTATGCTTTTATCCGGCAGGATTTTTTAATGTATTACCGGTATGCACAAAAATGGGTTGATATTTTTAATGAACAACCCCTGATGATAAAAGTAGAAACGGGCTATTATATCAAAGGCATGCACAATTTATTAAATGCTCATTTCGACCTCAGGAATTACCAGGGTTTTGAAAATGTACTAAAAGCTTTTGAAGCCTTTTCTACCACAGAACTTGCCATGCATCACGACAATCACCGCATACAAACCTTTGTGTACATCAGCGCATCAAAAATTAACCAGCATTTTATGCTGGGAACATTTTCTGAAGGATTAAAAATAGTAAAAGGCATTGAAGAAAAGCTACAGGAATATTCACTTTACATTGACAATCACCGGCTGCTGGTTTTTAATTATAAAATTGCGAATTTGTATTTTGGCGCAGCCAAATATGGTATCTCAATTGATTATCTGCAAAAAATAATCAACGGCAATGTAGAAATGAGAAATGATTTACAGTGTTATGCCAGGCTGCTGCACCTGATGGCCCATTATGAACTCGGCAATTTTGATATCATTGAATCACTGATAAAATCTGTTTACCGTTTTATGGCCAAAATGGAAAACCTTACCGTAGTAGAAGAAGCAATGTTTAAATTTTTACGCAACTCGTTTAAGTTATCAAGGCAAAAATTAAAGCCAGAACTGGAGAAGTTTTTACAAAGTATAAAAGGGCTTGAAAAGAACCGTTTTCAAACGCGGAGTTTTGCTTATTTGGACATTATATCCTGGGTGGAAAGTAAAGTGTATCAAAAACCTTTGAGTACAATTATTGAAAATAAATATTTGCAACAAAAAAAGCGGATTTATATTTCCGGTTAATGCTACAAACGGTCAATCAACGTTTCCAGGTAATGCGATTGTATTCCGAAAAGCAATTTTAAACCTGCAACCTTTTCAAGAAAAAATTGAGTTGGATGCAATGGCTTATCTTGTTTTACGCCAACAATCAACACATTTTTTGGTGTATGTTCAGTAGCGATAAATTCAAACACCCTGGTTTTATATCCATGTGCTTCCAATAACAGTGCTCTTATTGCATCCGTTGTTATCTCTGCCTGCCTTTCCAATAAAATACCATGCTTTGTTATTGACTTTAATTCATTTTCCGGTGCCATTTGTTTTCTTATCTGTTTGTGGCAACAGGGTGCACAAATAATAATTTTTGCATTTACTTTAATACCGCTAAAAATGGCTTCATCAGTAGCGGTATCACATGCATGAAGCGCAATTAAAATATCTGTATTGCTCAAAACGGCATTTTCTATTGTGCCGCTTTTAAATACAAGCTGGTTGTATCCTGCGGCACGGGCAATATTGTTACATTTAGTTACCAGTTCTTCTCTTAATTCAATGCCGGTAACAGCGGCATCCCGATGTAATTTATTAACAAGATAATCGTACAAAGCAAAAGTGAGGTAACCTTTGCCACTGCCCATATCTACTACCTGCAGGCTTTCATTAAATTGAAGATCTTTTATTATTCCATCAATAATTTCTACATAGCTGTTAATTTGTTTGTACTTATCCTGCTTCTCTTTTTTTACAATACCTTCCGCCGTAGTAATGCCTAATTCTTTTAAATAACCGGCATTGGTAGCTTGTATAATCCGAATCTTTTCTTTATCGTGTTGAAGTGCGTTTGCTGTAGATTTTAATGATGGACCTTTGCTTACAATTTTGGCAGTATTATTTTTTTGAAAAGCAAAATGAAAATCATTTTCTGTTGTAAAAATATCTGCATTATAAAATTCATCTTGCAGCAATTTTTCTATTAAAAAGATACTTTCTTTTGCGGGGAAATTACTGGTAATATCTTTTGTCGGATATCGGTATACAAAAGATAATTTTGGAATATTTTTTATTAAAACAGGTTTGATAAAAACATTTTTAAGATCAGACGATTTAATCCTTCTGTTTCCTAAAGTAATTTTTATTAATGTTTGTTTCTCAATATCATCACTCAATTGTTTAAGGAAGCTTTGTAAATTTCCCGGCATGGATATAATAGTTGTTTGGCTGTAGACAACGACACAAATGTAAATGCATATTTACAGATATTACTTACCTTAAAACTATATTCTTTTACTGAAAAAAAACTTAGTACGGGCTACATTAATTTAAAAATTACGAAAGCTTTAGTTCTTCCTCAATACTTTCGTGAAAATTTGTTTCATTTTCCAGTATCCATTGGGGCAACGGTTGTTTTATAATCTTCCATAAATTATCTTCTTTTTGCATTTCAAACAGTATACGGTTATCGCGGTTGTCCACAACATTAACTGAAAAGATAGCTGGCTGAAGCTGGTTACCGGAATTATATCTTCTGAAATTAAATTCCCTTAAACGTCCATCCGCTTTTATAAGCTTAGTAAACTGTATGTTTTTTATAAAGGATAACTGCATATATAGGTATTAAAAGTGAATAGTAAAGCAATAAACATGCTACATACCATGAAGCGGAAAGATAATTTTATTGTACTGAACTTTGAAAAATAATAATTATTTTTTAGTAAAATTAACAGAAGTGTTTTGCCTGAAGATTGGCCACCGTAGGGGATATACTTTAAAAATGTTTTGGCTAAATCATTTCGGGTCGTTTGCAAAAATATTTATCTGCCGCTGTAAAAAATGCAGTCTTGGCGGTTACACGTACGGGTTTTTGTCAGTAATGTCTGCCAAAATTTCTTTGTTAATTTTACCCATTAAAATAATTTACAAAAGCAGCAATTGTTTAAACAGCAGTTTTAACGAAGTGATGCAATGATTTTCGTTGTAAGTGCCAAATAAAAACAAAGCCTGCTGCAATTTTCTTACACTTATGGTAACAATTTTTATTTTACAAGCTAAAGTGTTCAATAAAGAATATTTGATTGCTGCTGCTGTTAAATATCTTACACAGAGATATACGGTTATTTTCAAGAAAATGTAGTGTTGTTAAATAACAATTGTTCTGCTGTTTTACACCAACAATTCCCTGTAGAAAGAAAAAATGGTAAAAAAAAGATTGGAAACTTTCATTGATGAGATAATTTCCGTGATACACACGATAGTCATTCTCGAAATAAAAATACCGGATGGAGTCAATATATTTCCAGGGAAGAGGAAATAATATAAAAGTAGACCTTTCAATCATTCAAAACAGTAATGTACTTCTAAAAAAACAAAAGAATTTTGGATATATACCAAAACTCTTTTATTTCTGCTTCTTTGCATGTACCTAAGGCAAAACAGCCAGGAGCAATCGATATGTTCTCAGTTAAAATTTATTCAACTTTACATCATCACTTAAAGAAGATTTACAAGTGAAATTTCTAAAAATATGCCATAAAATGTTAATTATCCTAAAATATTATTAGTCAATAGGTTAGAGCCCCAAGAGTCAATAATTAATGAGAAAATACTTCTACAATTTAGCCAGGCACGAGTAATCTTTTAATCTTGCGGGGCCTATTTTTCAGGAGCTTACCTTATATTACAGCATAAAAGTTTTATTATGAAATATGCATTTTTAATTTTTCTACCATTCGTTTGTATTTTATCAATGGCTCAAAAAAACACCCTAACAGATAATAAAGATGAACTGATCCCCACAGGTATTACTGCCACCATTACAAAAAACTCGGTCTCTTTAGCCGGCGGAAAAAAATTAGAATATACCGCGTTCACCGGATATTTAAATTTACAAAACGATACCGGAAAATTAATGGCGAAAATATTTTTCACCTATTATAAAAAAGAGGGGGAGGAACCAGGTAAAAGGCCCGTTTGTTTTACATTTAACGGGGGGCCTGGATCATCTTCCGTTTGGTTGCACATGGGAGGTTTGGGGCCCAAAAGAGTATTGCTACAGGATGATGGTACCGCGCCGCCACCACCTTACCAAATTATTAATAACGAATACACCTGGCTTGATAAAACGGATCTTGTTTTTATAGATCCGGTATCTACGGGTTTTAGTGTACCTGCAGTTGGCGAAAATGCGAAACAATTTCATGGTTTTGTAGAAGATGTTCAAAGTATCGGCGCATTTATCCGTAGTTTTTTATCAAAGTATCAGCGTTGGTCATCGCCTAAATATTTAGCTGGCGAAAGTTATGGTACTACCCGTGCAGCCGGGCTTTCCAAATTTTTAACGGACAATTACCGCATTTATATCAATGGTATTTTATTGATTTCTCCGGTGCTAAATTTTGGCACAAATGACATTGCTGTTGGTAACGACCTGCCGTATGTTTTGTATATACCATCTTTTACCGCCGCTGCCTGGTATCATAAAAAACTAGCAGCCACCTTGCAGGCCGATCTGCAAAAAACTTTGAAAGAAAGTGAGGATTTTGCGATGAATGAATATGCCCCGGCTTTGCTTAAAGGCGAATGGCTGAGTGATGCAGACAAAGATCGCATTGCAGAGAAACTGAGCTATTACACCGGAATTAGTAAAGCATATATTTTGCAAGCCAATTTAAGAGTTTCTGACAGTCGTTTTTATAAAGAACTGCGCCGCAAAGATGGATTAGCTGTTGGCCGGCTTGACAGCCGTTTTACTGGACATAATTTTGATAATGCAGGCGAAGGAGCTGACTTCGATCCTTCTTTTATAAATATTGACGGACCTTTTACCAGTGCTATAAATGATTATTTTGAAAGGGAACTTAATTTTAAAGAAGAACGGGCCTACAATATTTTTGGAAATGTTTATCCATGGAATTATAATAATGTGCAAAACCAATACCTGAATGTGGCAGAAGGTTTACGCGATGCAAT
Organism: Ferruginibacter sp.; assembly: GCF_014377975.1. Classification (GTDB taxonomy): domain Bacteria; phylum Bacteroidota; class Bacteroidia; order Chitinophagales; family Chitinophagaceae; genus Ferruginibacter. The sequence goes on along the minus strand of NZ_JACMOO010000174.1, from coordinate 18,030 downwards.
GACAAAAAATACTCACCTAAAAGTGTACATTGGCAGTGGTTATTACGATTTTGCCACCCCTTACTTTACCGCCAATTACGATGTGGCACACATGTTTCTTGAACCGGAATTAAGAAAAAATCTCCGGCATTATTATTATGAATCCGGCCACATGTATTATATAAATAAGCCTTCAATGATTCAGTTTAAAAAAGATGTAGATAGTTTTTTTGACTGGAGTAACAATGTAAAATAAATGGCTGCAAGATACTGCAGCAAGTAATGTTATTGTATGTATTCAAAACAACCGGCAACATTGGTAAGGCAACAATTCTGGACAGCTTTTGGTCAATATATGCGGCCGGTAATTTCTGCCGGAGGTGAAAAAATTAATTGGGTAAATTATAAAACCGGTATAAAATTTATCCGCATCAGTATGCAATGTGAAGATGGAGTGGCTTTTATAAGGATTGAATTATCGCACCCGGATACCGGAATACAAGGTCAGCAATTTGATGAGTTATTAAAACTTAAAAAGCAATTTCAGGAAAGTTGTGGTACAAATTGGCAATGGCTGAAATTGAATTCGGTTGGTGATAAAAAGTTCATCAGCTCCATAACAGCCTGCCTTCAAAATGTACATGTATTAAATCAATCAGACTGGCCCGCAATCATCTCTTTTTTAAAACCAAGAATAATTGCATTGGATAAATTTTGGAATGAATATCAATTTGCGTTGCAATAAAACTTACTTCAATGCAGGCAAAACTTGCAAAACAAATCATTAATTTTTGATAATCGCAGTTATAAAAATTTGTTATTGGTATTCAATTCCATTTGGTTAATTGCCCGCTGCAGTTTTCCAGTTGCTTTGCCGGAAAATCAAAATCGAGATTTATAGGGCCGCTGCTTGCTTTGGCTTTTTTGTTTTTATTATTTTGCTCAGGTACTAACTTTTTTAACCCGGTTATTAATTTCTTTTTATCTGATGGATTTAATTTATTCAGTAAAAATAAAATTTTAAATTCGCCTTCTCTGCCACACCCACCTAACTGCCAAGCCTGAATGGTAACTTTGTTTTTACAATCAACCTGCTTAATAAAATCCACCAAAAAATCATCAGAAACGGTTCCGCAACAGATACTGCCGAACGAGACCACCACATCGTATTTTTCAGTCTTACCTGAAATCGGTTGTGCATTTACAAAAGTATTTATCTGTGAAACTAAAAAAAGCAGAAGAATTTTTTTCATTGTTGAATTTATTTCAAAAGTCATAATAAATTAATAAAAAATGGAGCATATACAGTAATTATACATCGATGCTTTGTTGCGGGTTACGTATGGGAATTGGTAATGCTGCGCAATTTTGACGAGGATGTAATCTGCAAAATAAAAGGAGCCGGATAAAAATCCGGCTCTGTTTTTTTCTCTTAATACTCCTTGAAACTTTTGAAAAGCCTTAAAAATTTTTAATATTTTTAGTATGATTGATTTAACTACTGATTGATTGCTAAAAATAATATCTTTCAGATTAAATATTTTATTGTTTTAGCAACTGGAAGCTTTAAATACGCAAACGGTAATCACGGGTGTAAAAATGGCATCATTAAATTCAAAAAGGCGGTATTTTTTAGTAAATCTTCTAATGACATCATTTTGAAAGCAGTAATATCTTTTAAAATAAATTATACGGATTTACGACAATTCCTGCATTGAAAAATACATTTAATATTACCGGCTAACTTCGGGAATAACCGGTAAACTTTCGTTTCCATTTTCTCCCACAGCCTGAACTGCAAAAAAATAATTATCTTTCGAATAGGGTAAAATTATTTGTAACTGCGGGGTAAAAAATTTCTTTTGCCAGAAAGCACTGGTGGTTTCACGCATCATAATATAGTATCCTTTTACCTTACCTGTTTTGGGTGCATGCCAATTAAGGTTGGTTGTATTGCCTAACCTTTTTACATCAATTTTCACAGCTTCAGGCATAGCCGGGGCTTTGGAAAGATTAGCCAGGTTGCACAGGTTGAGAGCTGTATTTTTACGCAGGTATTCAAAGTCGATGTGCTCCAGTATATCACCATATTCAATACCGTTTTCCTTCCGTACATCCTGGTGTTGCCGGGTATAATTTTCATTCATTTCTGTAATCCTTACTGCGGCAAAACCATTTTCTACATAAGGCGTATGATCTCCTCCCCGTAAAAAACGGTCATTGCGGTATACCATTACTACCTGTAAATTGTCCACATACCGCTCCCCAATTTCTTTTACATACCTTGCCAGTTGCCGGGATATTCCATCATTCTCTAACCCAAGCTGGCGAATAGTACTGGCATTTTTTTCTAAATTATAAAAAGGTAAACCTTCGCTAAAAACCCGTACCTGTGTATTATTGATGATATTAGTTTCGCTGCTATTATTGCTTCCCATAATATCATTGTTTAAAACAGCTTCAATATTCAGGTGTTGGGCTTTCAATTTGTTTGCCATAAAATATGCGCCCAATAAACCCTGCTCTTCGCCGCTTACCGTTACAAAAATTATTGTGGCGGAAAATGAATGCTTGCACATTATCCTGGCACATTCCAATACAGCTGCACAACCACTGCCATCGTCGTTTGCACCCGGTGCATCACCCGTACGATCCAATACATTGGTACGCATATTATCAAGATGCCCGCTGATAATAAATATTCTTTTATCAGCACTATCTGTACCTTTTAAAGTAGCTACTACATTGCCTAATAATAAAACACTATCTACTCTTTTTCCATCCGGCGAAAGAGTAGTGGTATCAATAAAAGCTACCAGGCGCCCATTGGATTTTTTAGCAAATTCAGTAAACTTATTTAACACCCACTTTCTGGCAGCACCAATACCACGCCGGTTATCAGTCTGTGTACTGAGTGTATTCCGGGTGCCAAATGCTACCATTGTTTTAATATAATTTTTTAACGAGTCCGGGGATACTTCTTTAACCATCTGTTCTATCTCAACGTCTCTTTCAATTATTTGCTGTGCTATGGTATGTTGAACAAAACATCCGCTGAGAAAAAGAAATAACATTTTTTTCATAAAAATATCTTTGTATTAAAATTAGCGCATTCGTGTATTAAGGTGATAGTTTAAATTATCCTGGTTACTTTTCATAAAAAAATATCTTCACTATTATGTTTTTTCCTAATTAGTGAGGTGTATAAGCTTATGCAAATGCTACCTTTCTGCAATAACTCAATTAAAGAAAATTTGCAGAGAACTCTATAAATTATGAAATAGATTATTTATCTGCCGGAATAAATTTTAAGGAAATAGAATTTACACAGTGCCTGGTATTTTTAGCGGTTAACCTTTCACCGGTAAATACATGACCCAAGTGAGCATCGCAATGGGCACACACAATTTCCGTTCTGCTGCCATCTGTATCCGGCAAGTGCTTTACTGCGCCGGGTATTTCATCATCAAAACTAGGCCAGCCGCAATGGGAATCAAATTTATCTGTTGAATTGTACAAAGGAGTGTTGCACCTACGACAAACATAAGTGCCGGTTGACTTATTGTTATCATACTCCCCTGTAAACGGCCGTTCGGTACCCTTATGAACAATCACATATTCTTCTTCTTTCGTTAACTTATTATATTCCATTTTTATAAAATTTTTATTTGAATGATGCACCATCAATAGCTGTTACAAGTTGTTGCAAATTTACAATGTAAACAGGTATTCCTGTTTTATTTCTAACCGTATAATATCACCAATCATAACATATTAAATTGCCGAATGGTTTATTTTGGCATCTTTACTATTTAAATTAAATTTCTTTGCCGGGCCAATGATTGATAAATTTGCAGCAATTAATGGGTCGCAGGAGGGAATTAAAACATTAACATAAAAAACCTACAGCGTTGAATGATATGATCCGTTTAAAAATACCGGCAGAAATTTCCGGTAACGACGGTGCCATTCAAAGGTCTCAGATTATGTTTGTAATAAATCTGGCTCAGCCTACGGTAAATCAGCATCTTTAAATACTTACAGAAGCCGGACTATAAAAACCGAAAAAAAGAAAAGTTCCTTCAGCAGTAGTATAAGCATTGCTTTGCGGAAAGAATATATAAAAAAAATTGCTTTATTTAAGGCATAATGAAATTTTGAAGATGGTTACCCATCTGATAAATCGATGCCAATATTGATTGCCCGTTCAGTATTAAAAATTATTACATAATGAATAGAAGTATATATTTACTAATTGCATCAAATACAAAGAATAATTGGAAAATGAATAGATTAAAAGTTTATAATTGTATTTCTGCAAAATTTTCCATCAGCGTCGGTTTCTTATTATCTCCCTTTTTCCTGTTTTCACAATCTGTGTTAAAAGATAGTTTGTTGCAGGAAGTAACATTAAAGAGTGCCGTTGATTACGCCATTGTACATCAGCCACAAATACAGCAGTCGTTGATAGATCAGCAATTACTGGAAACCACTATTAAAAGTAAACTGGCTGATTGGTATCCCCAGATCAATTTTAATTACAACCTGCAGCATAATTTTATTATACAAACTACTGTCATTGGTGGTAATCGGGTAAAACTGGGTGTTAATAACACTTCGGCCGGATTGTTTTCAATTTCACAGGTTCTTTTTAACAAAGATGTTTTACTGGCAAACCGTACAAAAACAGATGCCAGGTTGCAGGCAAGGCAGCTTACCAGTAACAACAAAATTGAACTGGCTGCAGAGGTTTCCAAAGCCTTTTACGATGTACTTTCTACCCAACAACAAATTAAGGTTTCAACAACAAATATTCAACGCATTGAGCAGAGTTTAAAAGATGCCTACAATCAATACACCGCGGGTATTGCCGATAAGATTGATTATAAAAGAGCTACCATTGCATTAAATAATTCGATGGCTGCTAAAAGAAGCAATGAAGAGTTATTAAAAGCAAAAATGGAAACCCTTAAAACACTGATGGGCTACCCGGTATCAGCCAATTTAAATATTGTGTACGATAGCCTGCAGATGGAAAAAGAGATCCTGCTGGATACTTTGCAAAAAGCCAATTATGCTGCAAGAGTTGAATACAAATTACTGGAAACCCAAAGAAGATTGCTGCAGTACAACTTGAAATATAATAAGTGGAGTTACCTGCCAACGGCATCTCTCAACGGTGCCTACAATCTTTCATACCAGAACAATAATTTTTCCAAATTGTATGATAACAATTTTCCAAATTCTTATGCTGCACTTACTTTGGGATTTTCCATTTTTCAGGGAGGCAAAAGAAAAGCAGGAATACAGGCTGCAGAGCTGGAATTAGAAAGAAACAACCTGGACATAGTAAGTTTTAAAAACGTTGTGAATAATGCATATACACAGGCATTGGCAAACTATAAAAGTAATCTTGAAAATTTTAAGGCTTTAAAAGATAACCTGGTGCTGGCAAAAGATGTATACGAGATACTCCGTTTGCAATACCGGTCTGGTATTAAAGCATACCTGGAAGTAATTACTGCTGAAACGGATTTAAGAACAGCCGAAATTAATTATTACACTTCTGTATATCAATTACTGGCTAGTAAAATAGATGTGCAAAAAGCGCTTGGACAAATTGTTTATTAATTTAACTACCCGATATAAAATTTAAATACTATTTGTATGTACATAAAATTTCTTTTAAAATATACCTCTTTTGCTGCCTTGTTTTTTATAACCGCCTGTAACGATACAAAGGAGCAGACTGCAACTGCAGTTCCGCCACCAGTAAAGGTTACAGTGCAACCCGTACTAAAGACAGATGCTGTTTATTACGATGAATATCCTGCTACTGTTAGTCCGCTTAAACAGGTAGATCTCCGGCCACAGGTAAGTGGTTTTATTTCAGGTGTTTATTTTAAAGATGGTGACAGGGTTAAAAAAGGACAGTTGCTGTATTCTATTGATGGGCAATTGTACGCTGCCAATTATCAACAGGCAGTAGCCGGATTAAAAGTGCAGGAGGCCAATTTAAATAAAGCACAAAAAGATGCCAACAGGTTTCATGAACTGGATAAAATGGATGCGGTGGCAAAGCAACTGGTTGACAATGCCGATGCAGCATTAGAAGTAGCTCGCAAACAGACAGATGCTTCCCGTGCCAATATTCAGGCTGTACAAACCAATGTTAAGTATACAAAAGTATATGCACCTTTTGATGGGGTTATCGGTATCTCCGCTGTTAAAATTGGTGCCGCTGTAACTGCTGGTCAAACGCTGCTCAACTCGGTATCATCTGATAAAGAACTGGCAGTTGATATTAATGTGGATCAAAAAGAAATATACCGTTTTGCAAAGCTGTTAAATGAAAAGCGAAAAACAGCAGATACTACTTTTTCATTGGCATTTGGGAAGGACGTTTATCCTTATCCAGGTAAAATTTCTTTGCTCGACAGGGCGGTTAATGCACAGACAGGAACCATAAAAGCAAGGTTAATTTTTCCCAATAATAAAAATTTGCTGATAGCCGGTATGAATGGAACGATACGGATAAAAAACAATTCATCTGCCCAGGCCTTAATAATTCCATATAAGGCAGTAACTGAGCAACTGGGAGAATTTTTTGTGTATGTTCCGAACGATAGTAACAAAGTATCGCAACGCAAAATATCCGTAGGCAAACAGATAGGTACGAATGTGATTATAGAAGATGGATTAAAAGATGGAGAACAGGTTGTGGTGGAAGGCGTTCAGAATTTACGGGAAGGTTCTGCCATTAATACTACACCGGCAAAACCGGCTACAACTGAAGCAAAAAAATAATGTTTAATATTTCGATATGCAACCGGTTAGCATGGAGCTGAAATAAAATCTATAATTAACGGCATAAAATTAATACCGTAGTACGGGTTAAATAATAATATAATGATAGCAGAAACTTTTATAAGAAGGCCGGTAACAGCCATTGTGATATCCGTTGTAATTGTGCTGGTGGGCATTATCGCCATGACAAATTTACCGGTTGCCCAATACCCCGATATTACCCCCCCAACAGTTTCCATATCGGGGAACTTTATAGGAGCTGATGCAGAAACAGTAGAACAAACTACTACCACTGCTATTGAAACACAGGTAAACGGTACGCCAGGTATGACCTATATTTCAAGCAACAGCAGCAGTAGCGGGCAAAGTAGTATTAATGTAAATTTTGAATTGGGTACTGATGTAAATATTGCGGCACTGGATGTACAAAACCGTGTTAGCATTGCCCAGCCAACCTTACCCGATGCTGTAAAGCGTTTGGGCCTTACCGTTCGTAAACGTGTTCCAAGTTTCATGGTAGTATTGGCCCTTTATTCACCCAATGGAACACATGATGCTACATTTATAGGCAACTATGCCAACATCTATTTAAAAGATGCATTGCAGCGGGTAAAAGGAGTAGGAGATATCGTTTCCAGAGCGGATGATTTTGGTATGCGTATTTGGTTAAGCCCCGAAAAATTAGCCAACCTTGGCATGACTACTTCTGATATTCTGGCTGCTTTAACTGAACAAAATTTGCAGGTAGCTGCCGGCACAATTGGCGGAAACCCACAGCCATCGGTGCAAAGTTTTGAATACAGCGTTTTAACCAACAGCCGCATCAATACCAAAGATCAGTTTGACAATATTATAGTACGCACTGTACCCGCAACTGGTACGGTGGTTTATTTAAAAGATGTTGCCAGAGTAGAACTGGGAAAATTTGATTACGGCAGTAACGCCTATGTTGATGGAAAACCAGCCGCATTTATATTGATATACCAGGCACCGGGCGCCAATGTATTGGAAACCTATGAAGGAATTAATAAGGCATTGACAGAGTTGAAAAAAACATTTCCAAAAGACATTGATTACAGCATGCCGGTTGAAACTGTTTCTGTTGTTAAAGTATCCATCAGTGAAGTGTTGCATACGTTGGTAGAAGCTCTCGGTTTGGTAACATTGGTTGTATTTCTTTTTCTGCAAAACTGGCGGGCAACTTTAATTCCTCTATTGGCAATACCGGTTTCATTGATTGGTACATTTATTTTCTTTATACCATTTGGTTTTACCATTAACACCTTAACGCTGTTTGCATTTGTACTGGCAATTGGTATAGTGGTAGATGATGCTATTGTGGTGGTAGAAGCAGTGCAGCATTATATGGATCATGAAAAAATCTCTGCCAAAGAGGCCACGCGGAAGGCAATGAAAGATATATCCGGACCGGTTATAGCCATTGCACTAATACTCGCTGCGGTGTTTGTTCCTGTAGGCTTTATACCTGGTATTGTGGGCCGTCTTTACCAGCAGTTTGCTATTACCATTGCAATATCTGTAATTATTTCAGCCTTTGTTGCCTTATCACTTACACCTGCCTTGTGTTCCATTATGCTAAAGCGATCCAAGGATGAAGCGGCTAAAAAAAATTGGGTAGAAAAATTCTTTGCATGGTTTAATAAAGGTTTCGGTAAAATAACCAGTTCTTATACATCAGGCGTAGGTAAATGGATAAAGGCTACACCATTTGTTTTAATAATGCTGGTATGTTTATTTGTGGGACTGTTTTTTTTATTTAAAAGTAAACCCACCGGCTTTATACCTAGTGAAGATGAAGGCCGGTTGTATGTTACCTACGAAATGCCCGAAGCTACTTCTACTAACAGAAGTAAAGAAATGTTGTTAACGATAATGCAAAGAGTTTCCGCCATACCGGGTGTAAAAACAGCAGGGGGCCTGGCTGGTTTAAATGTTATCAGTTTTTCTTTTAAATCCAATGTAGGAACCATCTTTGTAAATCTTAAACCGTGGGATGACCGAAAAACAAAAGAGCTACAACTGCAAAGCATTATTGATGCAATACAGCAACGTACAAGCGATCTTAAAGAGGCCAGGATATTGGCGATAGCTCCGCCCGCAATTCCAGGATTGGGCGCTACTTCGGGGTTTACTTTTGAATTACAGCAAACTACCAGTACTGATAATATTCAGCAATTTGAAAAGGTAGCAAGAAAGTTCTTAGCAGATGTAAATAAACGTCCGGAAATAGGCCGGGCCTATACTTTTTTCACTACCCATACCCCCAGCTACCAGGTAGATGTTGATAGGACAAAAGCAAAGCTTTTGGGAGTAAATGTTGCAGATGTTTATAGCACCATGTCAACATTGCTGGGAAGCAGCTATGTAAATGATTTTAATTTATACGGACGAAATTTTAGAGTGGTAGCACAGGCAGACAGTACGTACAGGTCGTCCATAAGTGAATTGGGAAAGTACTATGTACGCAATAGCCAGGGTGGAATGATTCCACTCAGTTCCCTTGTTATTTCCAGGGTAACAGAAAGTCCTTCGTTGATTACGCATTATAATATTTACCGGTCAATAGAAATCAACGGATCGCCCAAACCCGGTTTTAGCAGTGGCCAGGCAATTGATGCTTTAAAAGAAGAAGCTAAAAAATTGCCAGCGGGTTATGGATTTGAATTTAGTGGCCTTAGCCGGGAGGAAATAAAAGCAGGCAGCAGTACAATAACCATCTTTAGTATTTCAATAATCTTTGTATTTCTGTTTCTTGCTGCATTATATGAAAGCTGGTCAGTACCATTTTCTGTATTGTTCGCTGTACCAATCGGCGCTTTTGGATCTATCCTTACATTAATGTTATTGCCAAAAATTTCCAATAATGTATATGCCCAGATTGGATTGATAACATTGATTGGACTTGCCGCAAAAAATGCAATTCTGATAGTTGAGTTTGCTAAAGAAAGGGTAGATCGCGGCGTTGACATTGTTCACGCAACATTACAGGCGGTGCGATTGCGTTTACGCCCAATCGTTATGACGTCGTTTGCTTTTATTTTAGGGGTATTGCCACTAGCTTTTGCAAGCGGTGCCGCAGCAGAATCTCGCAAAACAATTGGCTGGACAGTATTTGGTGGAATGCTGGCTGCCACTACGCTGGCTATCTTTGTAGTGCCGGTTTTATTTGTGCTGATCACCAAATTATCTTATGGAAAAAAGCTAAATAAATTAAGTAAAGAAAAAGAAGATGAGGACAGTGTTGACAAAACAATATTTGAAAACAATGTTGGGTAATGTACTTTTCTAAATGCTGTTTTTAATGATTTAAAAATGAATTTGTATGATGACCAATAACGATATACTAAAAAAATTAAGGGTAGCACTTTCACTGCGCAATGATGACATTATTGAAATACTTTCGCTGGTAGATTTCGAAATTACAAAAGGAGCATTGGGCGACCTTTTTAGAAACGAAGATCATCCTGGATATATTGAGGCTGGTGACCAGGTATTACGCAATTTTTTAAACGGGCTAATCATATACAAGCGCGGAAAATTACCCATACCAAAAACAGGAATTAAAGAGGATGAGGATGAAATTCCAAAATAAAAAGGAGATGAGTAAATTGTAATCTTACATAAAAAGGTATCTCTATTTTTAATTGACTCTATAAAAAATGCCTCACAATACAGATATTCTGAAATTGTAAGGCAAATATTTTTAAAAGAGAATTAAAGGTAGATAATATTAGTACCTGCGATCCCTGTTAAACCCACCGCTGCTATTGCCACCACCAGGCCTTGAATTTGGCCCGCTCCCGGGAGGTCTCGAATTACCTTCTTCTGCTTTTTTAACTACCAGTGGTTTTTTGCCCAACGAAATATCATTGAGACTTTCAATTGCATCCAATGCTTCGGCATCGTTTTGCATTTCTATAAAACCAAACCCTTTACTTTTACCGGTTTCTTTATCCATGGCAACTTTGGCCGAAATAATAGTACCAAATTTTTCAAAGATTTCTACTAGTTCGTCATCATCCAGATCGTATGGCAGTCCGGCAACAAAAATTTTCATCAGGTTATTTTTTTTGTAATTGTAAAAAACTTATACGGATTATCTTTTGTAGTATCAATTTCATCAACAAACCGTAAGTAGTAAAAGTAGTATATTTTTATATTTAAATGTGAATTAGTTGATGATACAATCAAAAAATAATAAAAATTCTGAACTGTTGCGCAATATTCTTTTCTTTTAGCAGTTAATTGTACATCTGAAACCCTAAACCGTTACCCCATGACCAATTATGTCATCAACACTTCAATGCTGTTGAACTTCACGCTCATTCTTTCTGTAGCTTCCCTTGTTTACTTCGCGGTAAAGCTCGCAAAGCATTCTCCTAAAAAAATATAAAGAAAAGGAGAGTTCAAGTAATTTGTGGAGTATCATTTAAACCTGGTTTAAATGATACTCCATTTTTTTTAATACAGGTAGCCCTTTTATTTTTTCTTTCTTTTAAAACTGTTGAAAAAACTATTTTTTTGTTACTTTCATTGATCAAATAACTGTTATGATAAGAAAAAATCCGGGTGTAGATATTATCAATGATATTTTGCAGTTAACAATGTTAGCCTACCCTGCATCTGATTTTATAAAAAGTTTGTTATTTCAATATCAGGAAAGAGGTGGCCTTAGTAAAAAGCAATTACAGGATCTGCATGTCAAAGCCTCTAAAGTTTCGGGTATGCCTGCGGGTAAATTAGCTACACTGGAAGCGGTTATACTTAAAAAACCAACCCGTTATAAATCTCCATTACCTGTTGCTGCACCGGTTTTTACAAAGAATGAAAAATCGGGCGAATATATCAACGAAATTCTGGCGAAATATCCCGGGCATAAAATGGTGTTGTTTCTTAAAACTAAATTTGATAACAACGAAATGCTTTCAGTAGCTGAAACCGCTGAAATTGAACGGTTTTATAAATTACTGATTAAATAAAAAAATGAAAATTATTTCCACCCTTCATCGCCATTTATTAGAATAATTTTTTAGTACTCAAATTTTTCTATAAAGTCAGAAGGATGAAAACTGCCGTAATCGTTGCAGACAACTTTCCAGGCAACCGCTCCGAATACAGTACTTTCTTTCACGCTGTTGATGATCATTCTGTTAACCTCAGCGGTTTCCGGACAAGAGTATTCTAATACAATTTTTCTTTTAATGTCTGCTTCAGAGGCTTAACTGCTACAACTAAAAATAGCAAACTGCCAAACCCATTTAATAAAAATTATTTGCTATGCATGTTTTCCAATTGATTTATTACTCCTGATGAACCCTCCTTTAATTGCTACCATTCCACTACAATCTTACCGGTACTTTTTCTGTTTTCAAGATAATCATGGGCTTCACCAGTAGCTGTTGCAGGAAATATTTTGGCGATGGAAGGCCTAAACACACCGGCGCTGTAAAGTTCCATCACCTGCTGCAGACAACGTTGAATTACCTGCGGCTGGTGATCTGCAATCTGCAGCATGTTAATACCAATAATAGATTTAGAAGGCATCATTAACATGGCAGGATGATAAAATCCAAATTGCAATGCAGAAACTATTTTACCAAAAATATTTTTATTCGTTAGGGAAGATGCTCCATAGCAAACCAGCCTTCCTCCCGGTGCCAGCAAGCGCATTCCTTTTTTTACACTTTTTCCTCCAACGGCATCAAAAATTACATCCACGCCTTTTTGTTGAGTACCATCTTTTATTACCTTTTCAAAATCATCTTTATTATAATTAATGGCATACTGTACGCCCAATTCTTTTAAATAACTTAATTTGTTTTCGCTGCCTGCAGTCGAAAATATCTCGCATTGCATATGTGTTGCATATTGTATCAAGGCCGTACCTACACCACCTGCACCAGATTGTATTAAAACCCTGTTGCCGCTGTGTAAATTCACCATTTCTGCTGCTGCATACAACGCGGTACAATACTGTGTAGTTAAGGCTGTAGCAGTGGCAGCATCCAATTCATCCGGAATTACCGCTACAGCACTGGCATTGGTTACAGCATATTGTGCATAGCCACCAAAACGGGTCATTGCTGTTATACGATCACCTCTTTTAATATGCACAACACCTTCCCCAATTTCTTCAATGGTACCTGCCACATCATAACCCAGAATGGCGGGTAAAGGCGGAGCTTCTTTATACATCCCCCTGCGGGCCATTACATCTGCAAAGTTTAATCCAAAGGCCGCTACTTTTATAAGTACCTGGCCTTTGCCAACCACCGGTTTTGATACTTCCCTTATTTCAAATGCGTTGAGGGCAGCACCATTTTTAATCAATACAACTGCTTTCATAAATAATTATTAATTTAAGATAAGCAGTAAATTTTATAAAAATATTTTTTTGATGAGATGTTTTATTTGTCCTGCAATTGAATTATAGCTTACATGTTTTGTAAATTTCCTTGTCGTATTATTACCACCTATATTAAATCAGCAGGGAAGTCAATTTATAACGACACCGTCTTCTCCAAAAAAAGTATGCCTTGCAGTATTATCGAAAATAGAAATGATACTAAAACTTTATATTCTCGTTAATTCAATATTTTTTTCACAAAATAATTTAATTGCCTGGCATGGGTACGGAAGGTAATTTGGCTAATTTAGCCTCATCTTCGGAAATTTTCATTTTTAAATCTTCTATATTTTTCTCCGTAGCAGATAATTTCTTGGCCGCTTTTGCGGCTTTCTTTGCGTTCTTTTTTGCGTCACCTGCCTTATTTTTTGCTTTTGCCGCTAATTTTTCATCAAGTGCATTGTTACTCAAAATACTTGCTGCCCTATCATTATTATCAGCAGATATCTGTGCCTGCTGTGCAGTATTTTGCACCTCAAGGGTTTTCTTTTCCACACTGTTTTCTAATTTTGCCAGGTCTAATTTTCGCTCATTTAATTTTTTACCGATTTTAAGCGCTTCTTTTTGTTGTTTCAATATATTAATAGAATCCTTTGAAACAGCCTGTGCATTCAGGTTTATACTTAGCAGTACCCCGGCAACTATGCTGAGTATCCATTTTTTTTTCATAAAGTTTATTTTTATAAATTGCAAATATGCAAATAGTATGCCCCGTGCAGCCAGTAAAACTATCAGTATAATATTTACACCTCCTTACACAATTATTAACAGCAAACAAGCAAATAGTTATTTAATTTTACCAATTAAATAAATAAAAATGAAAAAAACTTATTGCTGGAAATGTGTAGTGTTGCTTGCGAGCATGTATTCTGTTATGCAGGCTTTTTTAAGCTGATTGTATCTACAATATCAGTATAATATTGAGAATATTTTTCGCCTGAAATATAATTTAAATAGTATTTTCCATGGTGATAGAAGGTGGGGAGTATCAGACTTTTTTTACTGTCTGGTGCTGCTGCGCTTTGTAACGGGCAATCGTATTTTGCGCATCCAGTAATTGCAGTTTTAATGCATGCAATGCTGGCTGGCCCTCTTGCAATAATGCTTCGGTTTCTTCATTGCTTTTTTGAAGTAATAAAATATCACTGTCGAGTACATTGTTTAGATGGTTGGCTTGCTCCAGTCTTTTGTGGCAATCCATTTCAACTACCTGTTTTAACTGGTGTACCTGTATATTTTCTTTTTGTAAGGTTTCTTTTTTAAGCAAGGCACTTTCAAGGTAGCCTTGTGTGCTTTTAAGTGCTTTATTAGTTTTGGCTATAGAGAGGGTGCGTAATATCCAGGCAATAACAAAACCTGTTATAAAAGCCAGTGCTAAATATATATATATGTATGTCAATGTGATTAATTTTTAAATTGCAATAATTCACTCTGATCTTTCACTCATTTGTAAACCACAATTGGAAGGCAATAATCTAACCAATTATTTTTACAAAGATAATTTTTTTATAGTTTGAATACCGACTGTTTTTTTAAAATATTAAAAAAAAATAATTAAGTAAAAGTCTGCAAATAAAATCTGTAGCCATAATATTTTTCCTTTGCTAAAACTATAACACCTTAATTATACTATTTTAAATTAAGCTTTACTACCATGATCCAGTAAAGTGATCAGTCGCTTTTTACCAGGCCATCGTCGGAGTAATTTTCCATTTTCCTATCTATTATTCTTTATTCATGCTAAATCCCGTATCTGAAATGCGACAATTTTTTCTTCGTTCAACCAATGCTACAAATATCCTTTATTGACAATAATCTTGCTGGTATTCCATTTGCTCACTTGGTTTAGTTTATCTCTGCTTGGGTTAAATGCATGCCACAGTATCCGCCGTTATTTTGCCAGCATCTTTTAAACCGCATTTGTATAGATTGCAAAATACTACAAGTTTTATGTCAGGAGTTTTTAAGGCGGTAACCATATCCTGTTTGTGCATGCCTCCTACACCAATAAGCGCAATATTTATTGTATCGTTGGTACCGAAAGGAGTACGCTGAGATTTTTAAAAATAAGTATTTTTAGTTGCGGTGGCAAATGCAGCATTCTCTCCCCCAACAGAAGCTGAAGCAGTAGCCATTTTTTTAATAAAATTTCTTCTGGATGATGGGGAGATATTTTTTATGCATAAAAATTATATTTTATTGATTAGTTAAAAACATAATTATTTTTCTGATCAGTGAATAAAAAATCTATTTAAAGAAAATGTATTTTGGTACTACAATTCCTTGATGCGGATGTTTTTCCATCTTACTTTTATTCCGCCGCCATCATGTATTTGCAAAGCTATGAAGCCTTCTCCTTTACCAATCTTTTCATCTTTAATAAACACCATCTGATGCCCATTAAGCCAACTGGTAATTTCGTCGCCATTTACCAGAATCTTCATCTTATTCCATTTGCCCATTTTTAACCATTTTTCATCCTTAGGTTTTGGTTGTTTCAGCCAGCCCCGGCCGTAAGATTCGTAGATACCACCGGTATGTAAATTTTCCGGTGCTACTTCTATCTGCCAGCCACTTATTTTAGTGCCTTCAATAGAGGAGCGGATAAACACGCCGCTGTTGCCATTGGCTTCCTGTTTAAATTGCAAAGTAAGCTCGAAATTTTTATAGTTTTTTGTGGTGGAAAGATAGCCATACTGTTTATCGGGGCCGCTTTCACAAACCAGTTCTTTTTTATCAACATACCATTTTTCAGTACCGTTATTTTTCCACCCGGTTAAATCTTTGCCATTAAAAATGGATTTAAAACTTTGAGCAAAACCTGGTACCGATAAAAATAGCAGGTAATAAAAAACCAATAATCTTTTCATTCTTAAATTTTTTATGTGAGTAAAAAGTTGTTTTGCAATGGGCAGAAGCGAATAAAAAATATTAGAATTTTAAAAATAAGGATGTTTTTTTATTAATATGGCTTCTGTGCGCTTTACTTCAATGAGTTGTTTTAAGAGGGTTGCCTCAATAGTGCAATTACAGGAAATTTTGAAGTGTTATATTATAAAACTTTAAAGTACTTTTTGTCCGGTAACGGCACAAGTGAGAAAGCAGAAGTTACCTTAAAATACAGCGTGGAAGAGGGCGATGCTGATAAAATTAAAATCGGCTGTCCCTTTTATTCCGCAAAGCAAATAACCCGGATATATGATCCTCGATTTAAGAAAGGAGATTTGATGCTTTGTTATTAATTGACTTTTATTAAACGCAAAATGATTACTGTTTAAGAAAAGAAAAATTATCCAATCGGAGCTGTTGTTTGAATGAAAAACAAAATTAATTTTCTCCTTATTTTATCTCTAACCAATTCTGCCCTATATTTGCAACGGCAAGTCTTATACGGCCAGCTCCTGTTGAACTCCCCCAGGACCGGAAGGTAGCAAGGGTAAATGGTTGAGCGGTGCGATGTAAGTAACTTGCCATTTTTATGCCCTTTATTTTTCAGGGCTGCCACAAATTTTACCCATCTTTCAATAACGCAAATATTTTAAAGTTTAGTGTATCAATTATTTTACTTTTGCGTTACATAAAAATTTATCACAATTAAAAAGCTAATCCTCCTTTTGGGGATAGAAATATGAAATTTTTTATAGACACAGCCAACCTGGCACAAATTAAAGAAGCCAATGATCTTGGAATTTTAGATGGCGTAACAACCAACCCAACATTAATGGCTAAGGAAGGCATTAAGGGAATTGAAGCTGTTACCAATCATTATAAAACTATCTGCGAAATGGTGGATGGAGATATCAGTGCAGAGGTAGTTTCGACAGATTTTGATGGCATTGTTGCGGAAGGAAAAAAACTAGCTGCTATACATCCAAATATTGTTGTTAAGGTACCCATGATAAAAGAAGGCGTAAAGGCAATTAAGTGGTTTACCGATAACGGCATCCGCACAAACTGTACCCTGATATTTTCTGCAGGCCAGGCGTTATTGGCTGCAAAAGCAGGTGCCGCTTATGTTTCACCATTTATCGGCAGGATAGATGACAGCGGTTGGGATGGCATGGAACTGATTCACCAGTTGCGCCAGATATTTACCATACAGGGATACAAAACAGAAATCCTTGCGGCATCTATCCGTTACCCAAATCATATCATAAAGTGTGCTGAAGCTGGGGCAGATGTTTGTACCTGTCCGCTTGACTCAATTCTTGGATTATTAAAACATCCCTTAACAGATATCGGACTTGCTAAATTTTTAGAAGACGCCAAGAAGTTTGCGTAATATTTTTTGCTTTATCAAAGGCAGAAAAAATAAATCCCGGTTAATTGTACTTTCAATTAACCGGGATTTTTTATTTATACTATTGCTGAAAAATTATGCCCTGCTATTTTTTTTACGGGACTGTTTCATCTCATTTAAAATTTGTTCTGTAGTTTTTAACTGTTCGTTATCGGGCTTTTGTTTGATGTAAATATCAAATTCTTTGTATTGCCACGGATTGCTTTTCAATACAACTTTAATAGATACTTTTTCTTGTTTAAAATCTTTGTCAATCCATAAATTATTTCCTTTAAACTGGCCTGCAGATGCAGTAAAAATAAGGTCGCTGCTATCCAGGGGAAGCCATCTTCCATTTGTTAAATGTCCGTCAATATTGATATAATTGTAAGTTCCTTTTTTTAGACTATCGGTGTAAAGGTTTACAAATATGCTGTCAACTTTCTGCGCTTTGGCAAAGTTGCTTCCGATAATAAAAGTCAAAAGTAAAAGTTGCTTCAATTTTTTTATAAAGGTGTAAATAATTGTGCCGTTTTAT
>NZ_JACMOO010000173.1 GCF_014377975.1 Ferruginibacter sp. | reverse complement strand
TAAAGCAGGCACCCCTTTTTTAATCAGCAATCCTTCTCAATTTCTTGCCCAACGTGCCATCGACAGAAGAAAAAGATATAATATAAATATTGATGAAAGTGATTTACCTGTTACCCCTGCATACATTGACAGTATTCGTTTATCCGGTAACGTTACTATCCTTACGGTAAGTAAATGGTTTAACCAGGTTTGTATACAAACAACCGATGCAACGGCTTTAAATAAAATCAATTCCTTTTCTTTTGTAAAATCATCCGGCCCTGTTGCAGCAAGATTTTTTAATGTTATACAACCCCGCAATACACAGTTAGGTGCAGTTACAGAAAAGCAATTGCCCGCTGTAGCTGGCAGACCGCAAAGTCCGGCTGATTTTTATAATTATGGACAGTCTTACCCGCAGGTACATTTGCACAATGCTGAATTTTTACACAATCATGGTTTTAGAGGGGAAGGAATGCAAATGGCCATTATGGATGCAGGCTTTTATCATTACAAAAGTTTACCCACGTTTGACAGCATACGCACTAATAACCAGGTGCTTGAAACATGGGATTTTGTAAGCGGCAAGGCCAGCGTAAATGAAGAATTTGCACATGGCACCAATTGTTTAAGTACCATCGCCGCAAATATGCCGGGACTGTTTGTTGGTACGGCACCAAAAACTTCTTTTTATTTATATCGTACAGAAGACGTTGGCAGTGAATATCCAATTGAAGAACATAACTGGGCAGCGGCAGCAGAACGGGCTGATAGTTTGGGTGCAGATGTATTTTCGGTTTCACTGGGCTATACTACTTTCGACAACAGCATTTTTGATTATACCTATGCCAATATGGATGGCAATACCACTTTGATAGCAAGGGCTGCGAACCTGGCCGCAAAAAAAGGAATTGTTGTGGTAGTTGCGGCAGGTAACGAGGGCGAAGATCCATGGCATTATATTACAACGCCTGCTGATGCCATCAGTGTATTAAGTGTGGGGGCTGTTGATACAAGCAAACGGATCGCAAACTTTAGTAGTTTTGGCCCTTCTGCCAATGGGCAGATTAAACCAGATATAGCCGCGGTAGGTTTTAGGGCGGTGGTGGCCAACGCCAATACAGGCGCTCCCTCATTTGGATACGGCACTTCGTTTGCCTGCCCCATAATGGCAGGCGTTACAACCTGTTTGTGGCAGGCTTTTCCTGAAGTAAATAATATGCAAATTATTGATGCCCTGCGGCATTCTTCAGACAGGTTTACAACTCCGGATAACCGCACCGGCTATGGCATACCCGATGTAAAAAATGCTTTTGTCTTGCTGATAAAAAAATTATATACGCAGCAAATTACGGAGAGTGCTAATTGCACTGTCAACATGCAACTTACCGTTAAAGCAGCCGCAGATATGAGCCTTGAACTGGAAAGAAAATTGCCGGCAGAAACAACGTATAAAACGATTGCGCTGGTAAAAAATACCAACAGCAGTTTTATACAATCAAACTTCAGTTATGCAGATGACCTGAGCAGTATTGCGGCAAGCATGTCTATTCAATACCGCATCAAAATGACGATTGCTGCAGATACCAGTTTTTACCTGGATTCAGCGATCATAAATTATATCCCAAACTGTAACACGGGCAACGTTACTGAAAAAATAAGCATTCATCCCAACCCGGTAACAGAAAATCTTTTTGTTACCATTGAAAGAAATACGCCGGCAAATACAGCAATTGAAATGTATACAACTACCGGAC
The DNA here is from genome assembly GCF_014377975.1 of Ferruginibacter sp. Lineage (GTDB taxonomy): Bacteria > Bacteroidota > Bacteroidia > Chitinophagales > Chitinophagaceae > Ferruginibacter. Next base: position 19,867 of record NZ_JACMOO010000173.1, on the reverse strand, counting down.
AAAAGGTATACAGCCTGTACAATCAACCAGTTAATGGCGAACAAACTTTTACCATACCTGTAAAACAATTGAGCCCGGGAGTTTATGTAGTGGCAGTATTTATCAATGACAAAAAAGTAACGACAAAAAAAGTGATTATACATTAAGCAGCTTCTTTCTTAAACACAGCTACAAACATAGTGTCGGCCTTGTTATCAAAGCCTTTTAAAATTTCCTGATGCAGCACATTTAAATGCAAAGTATCTTTTATAAATCCTGCAATTGTTTCATTTTCTTCTTTAAACACCGAACAGGTAATGTATACAAATATTCCACCTTCTTTAAGGTGCGATACCACATTGGTTACAATTCTCTTTTGTATATCGCTATACTTTTTTATTTCTTCTAAACTAAATAAACATACTTGTTCTGGTGTTCTGCTCCAGGTACCACTTCCTGTGCAGGGAGCATCGCAAATAATAAGCGGATAATTGCTGGCAGGTGGAGAAAACGCTGAATTAACTATATCAGCGATAAAATAATTATATTGTTTAACACCAGCCTTTTTAAATCGTTGATGAAGATTCATAATAATTCCCGGGCGTATATCTGATATAGTGAGATCTGTTTTGTGTTTTAAAATATCAAATAATAAAATTGATTTACCCCCGCTGCCAGCACAGCAATCCCAGGAAGAAATTGGTTTTTTGTCTTCGGTGTAACTAAAAAGTGTTGTTTCATTTAAACTTATATAATTCAATACCTGCTGGGAATTGTAATCCTGCACCACTACTTCTTTATCAATAATAAAAAGATCTTCTGCATTGGTAGCAACCGGTAACCGGATGCAGTTTTGATTAATTAACTGGTATGCCCATTTTGATTTTTCCAGCTTTTTTAAAGTAGTGATCCGGCATTGGGGACGAATGCGTAAAAAAAGCTGTGGTTGCACCAACATAGACATGCAGTAGCTTTCAGCCGTTATACCCAGGCTCAATATTGCTGAAAAGGGGAAAATTTCATTTACTAAAAACTGATCTTTTACGAGCGCTAATTTTTTGTTTAAAGGCCAGTCTATTTTTTCATACCATTCAGGAATTATTTTTTCAACAAAATCAGAAGATTCCTTTTCACATAAAAAAGTTGCCAGTTTTATTTTTTGTTCCGGAGAACAATTGCCCATTGCAAACCCAAGTCTGAAATAATTGTAGCAAAGGGCAGTAATCTGCTTACGGTCTTTTGAACCATATTTTTTTTCTTTGCTAAAAAAATTTTTTATAAAAATTGCAAAAGGCTGATCCCCTTTATACATTTCTATTAATTTTAAGCTGGTGTTAATATAGGAGTAAAAACGGCTCATCGTATACAAAAATAAACGGCTGGAAATCACCGACCGGGAGAATAGAATGTAACCAACTATAATTCCAATAAACTTTTTACAGGGTCTTTGCCAAACAAAAGTAAAGCTGGGTTTTCTAATAGCTCTTTTACCCTTACTAAAAAACTTACAGATTCCCTGCCATCAATAATGCGGTGGTCATAACTTAATGCCAGGTACATCATTGGTTTTATTACTACCTGTCCGTTGATGGCCATTGGCCTGTCCTGAATTTTATGCATTCCTAAAATGGCACTCTGCGGAATATTTATAATTGGCGTACTCATCAACGATCCAAATACACCTCCATTTGTAATGGTAAAAGTACCACCACTCATTTCTTCAATGGTCAATTTATTTTCTTTTGCTTTGGTTGCAAGCTCCACTACTTTTTTCTCAATTTCGGCCATACTTAAACTTTCGGCATTGCGTATAACCGGCACCACAAGGCCTTTAGGAGCAGATACGGCAATCGATACATCAACATAGTTATTGTACTGAATATTTTCACCATCCAGCATGGCATTCACCGCCGGCCATTCCTGCAGGGCAAAGCAACAGGCCTTTGTAAAAAAACTCATAAAGCCAAGATTTACACCATGGCTTTCTTTAAACTTATCTTTATTTTTTGCCCTGATGTCCATAATGGCACTCATATCCACCTCATTAAAAGTGGTTAACATTGCGGTGGTGTTTTTTGCTTCCACCAGCCTGCGACTGATTGTTTTGCGCAGGTTACTCATTTTCTCTGTGCGCCTTTCCCTGCTAAATAATTCAACACCAGGTTTTCTTCCAGGGTTATTGATGGCTTCCAGCACATCCTGTTTTACTATTTTTCCATTACTACCGCTCGCTACAACAGTTTTAATATCTACTTTTTTGTCTGCAATAATGGCTGCGGCTACCGGTGTGGCTTTAACATCTAAGTCAGTTGCTTTGGGTGTAGCTGCGGGTTCAACAGTTGCCGGCTTTTCTGCAACGGCTGCCGCAACTGGTGCTGCTTTTTCTGCTGGTTTAACGGCATCTGTATCAATACTGCAGGCTATATCACCAATTTTTAAAGTATCTCCTTCTGCGGCAATTATTTTTAAAACACCTGCCTGTTCGGCATTGATCTCAAAGGTAGCTTTCTCGCTTTCCAGTTCGGCAATCACTTCATCCCGGTTCACATACTCCCCATCTTTTTTTATCCACTTTACGAGGGTAACTTCTGTTATACTTTCTCCTACAGAAGGTACCTTTATTTCTATTGCCATTGTAATTGTTTAATGTTCTGCGAATTTCGGTTAATCTTATCAATAAAAAACAGGGTTTTATTTTAAAAACAGCCCCCTTGTAAAAATGCTTTTATACCTGTATTGCAAAAACCGGCTAGTAGCCGGTTTGCAAAAAAATATTTTTTTTAATTTTATATACTGAAGGCCGTATCAATTATTTCAGTCTGTTCTTTCGCATGTATTTTAGCATATCCTGTGGCGGTAGAAGCACTTTGTATTCTGCTGATGATAAAGAAATTTATATTCTTTAAATTCATTCTTAAAAAAGTTGCTGCTCCCATATTCAATGGTTCTTCCTGAACCCAATGCCAGATGGCTTTACTGTATTTTTTATACAATTCATCTAATTGTTTTTGGGGTATCGGATGAATTTGTTCCACCCTTACAATGGCCACATCCTTCCTGTTATCTTTCAACTGTCTTTCTGCAAGATCAAAATATATTTTGCCACTGCAGAACAATACCTTTTTTACTTCGGCGGCATCATCTATAAAATCATCATCTAATACTTCTCTAAATCGGCTATTGGTAAATTCGCTGGCTGCACTATAACTTCCAGGATGACGAAGGTTTGCCTTGGGAGAAAAATTAATCAATGGCTTTCTGAAAGACCAGGTAAGTTGCCTGCGCAATACATGGAACAAATTAGCAGCGGTAGTAATATTGGTAATCACAATATTCATCTCGGCACACATCTGTAAAAATCTTTCCATCCTTGCGCTGCTGTGTTCAGGCCCCTGCCCTTCATAACCATGCGGTAACAACATTACCACGCCATTCATGCGCTGCCACTTGGTTTCAGCCGCTACAATAAACTGGTCGATCATGGTTTGTGCCCCGTTACAAAAATCACCAAACTGTGCCTCCCAAATTACAAGCGCATTTGGATTGGCCATGGAGTAACCATATTCAAATCCCAGTACCGCATATTCGCTGAGCAAAGAATTGTAAATGCGGAAAGGGGCCTGCATTTCGGTAAAATGGTTCAGACGGTTGTATTCTGCATTGGTAATTTCATCATACAAAACAGAATGCCGGTGACTAAAAGTACCCCGCTTTACATCCTGTCCGCTCATTCGTACATCTTTTCCTTCAATCAATAAACTGCCGTAAGCCATCAGTTCACCGGTTGCCCAGTCTATCTTATGTTCCTCGTTAAAAAGTTTTATTTTATCCTGCAATAACTTTTCTACTTTTCGCAACGGTTTAAAATCTGCAGGCCATTTCATTAATCCTTCAAACAATAATTTAAAATTGCTTTCGCTGACAGCAGTAGCGGGCGATTTATCAAAATCGGCAGGGGTTGCTTTGCGCAGACTTTTCCACCACAGCTCGGGTTTTTGAAAAGTATAGGGCAAAGGATGTTGTTTCACGTCATCCAATCTTTCCTGCAGGTCGGCCAAAAATTGTTTTTCCATATCTTTCGCCAATTCCTGTGCGTCTGCTTCGCCATTCTGTATAAGATACTGGGTATACACTTCTCTTGGATTAAGATGTTTATCAATTAAAGCATATAATTGTGGCTGGGTAAATTTAGGTTCGTCGCCTTCGTTGTGGCCGTGTTTGCGGTAGCAAACCATATCAACAAAAATATCATTGTTAAATTCCTGGCGGTATTGTGTGGCTATCTGCACAGCTTTCACCACCATTTCAGGATCATCGCCATTCACATGCAATACAGGAGCCTTCACCATTGCAGCAATGGATGTGCAATAATCTGCACTGCGGGCATCATCAAAATCAGTGGTAAAACCTATCTGGTTGTTGATTACAAAATGAATGGTACCACCTGTATAATAACCCTTCAGGTTACACATCTGCAATACTTCATACACAACACCCTGACCTGCAACAGATGCATCGCCATGAATCAGGATGGGCAATATTTTATCAAAATCACTATTATACAATACATCCGCTTTACTCCTTGCAAAGCCCACTACCACAGGGTCTACGGCTTCAAGATGGGAAGGATTAGGACAGAGTTTTAAGTTTATTTTATTTCCGAGATCTGTTTCTACTTCACTGCTAAAACCAAGATGGTATTTTACATCTCCCGAACCCATTGTGGTATCCGGCGTTGCTGTACCTTCAAATTCACTAAAAATCTGTTCGTATGTTTTACCTAAAATATTGGCCAAAATATTTAACCGTCCACGGTGTGCCATGCCAATTACCACTTCCTGAACACCATTTGCTGATGCGGTATTGATGATTGCATCCAATGCGGCAATGGTAGTTTCGCCGCCTTCAAGTGAAAATCTTTTTTGGCCAATATATTTTGTATGAAGAAATTTTTCAAACATTACGCCTTCATTCAACTTTTGTAATATCCTTTTCTTTTGTTCCAGCGGCACCGGCTGCAACATGGTGTGCTCAACTGCATTGATCAGATAATCTCTTTTCTTTCTGCTGTTTACAGCACTAAACTCAATGCCTACATGCGTTGTGTAGCATTTTTGTAAATGGGCAACTATATTTTTTAAGGATGTTTTTCCAAGGCCTACAAATTTACCGGCTTCAAATTCAGAGACTAAATCAGCTTCCGAAAAGCCGAAATTTTCCAGGCCAAGATTTGCTTTCCTGTCTTTTCTTTCGCGTATTGGATTGGTAATGGCAATTAAATGACCTTTTCGCCGGTAAGCCAATATCAATTGGTATACGTTAAACTCTTTATCCAGTTGAATTGCAGGCGTTGCAATTTGATCTGCCAATACTCCATTGCCTGCAACAGATTTGCCGTTTGTAGTGCCATTGTAATTACTAACGGCAAAATCAAATCCTTCAAAAAAGCTTCGCATATCCGCATCCACAGTTTCAGGATTCTTTATAAAATCGTTGTATAAATTTTCGATGTAGGCGGGGTGAGCATTCGTTATGTACTGAAAATCCTTCATTGTAAGTAGAAAATTATTAATTTATCGCATCAAAATTGTGTATGCAAATATCGGTTTTTATAAACAGATAATAAACGCACTTTACTTAAAAATGTTATAAATTATAATTTTTAAAAGCTACTTTCAACGCGTTTTTAGGGGTATAAAGTAAGCAGGGAAAATTAGGTGAAGAATTTAAAATGAATAAACAAAATTTGCAGGAAGTACGCTGCCACGAGGGTATAAAAAATTAATTTTGAAAGAGACAGAAAATAAATATGGACTGTTTAAATTTATTTGATTGTTAAAGAAGAGCTGAATTATAGCAGAAAGGTGCTTTTTTTGAAAATTACCACTGCTATAATGTTTGTTTCTTATTATATCCCCTTATCTTTGCAGCCCAAAAATAGATTTAAAATGGCAAATCACGCAGCAACCAAGAAAGATGTCCGTCAGAGCACAAAACGCAATGAGCGTAACCGTTATTATGGTAAAACAACCCGTAATGCAATTCGTGATATCAAGGCAATTGATAATAAAGAAGGCGCCGCAGAAAAATTACCATCCGTTACCGCTATGATTGACAAATTAGCAAAACGTGGTACTATCCATAAAAACAAAGCTGCTAATTTGAAAAGCAAGCTGGCAAGAAAAGTAAATGCACTTTCTGCAGTAAAGTAATTTTTACTGTTTGTTATATTATTTAAAAGCCTGTTGAATTAAATTCGGCAGGTTTTTTTTATTGATACCGGATTGTACGTAATAACAACCTATTTTAAAAAAAATTAAATTTTCAGCCTGCTGGTTGTATTATCCTGTATTTGGTTTACTGCAATAATATATATTCGCATTTTAAAACTAACTACTGCATGAGCAACGAAGTGTACTCAATACCAATCAGGTACCGTAAAATGGAAAACCTGCACATTGTATTTTGGTTGCTGAAAGATATAAGCTGGTGTATGATCTGGAAGCCCCTGGGTATTGCTATGATTTTTCCAACGCTGATCATTGCAATTGTAATTGCCATTCGTACCCGGCAATTTATGAGTGAAGTTTGTCATAATGTTGCAATAGTAGTCTGGATAACGGCCAACTCTTACTGGATGATAAGCGAATTTTTACATTTTGACAGCAACCCCTTATTTGGCGATTTTACCTACAAACATTTGGCCATTATTCCCTTCTCGATCGGCTTGCTTATTCTTGCTTATTATTATATCTGGTGGAAACCAAAACATCCACTGGCAGTAGAAACAATGTAAAATACAGGTTGTATTTTTTGTGCATTTACCTGATCATTCAGGAAAAACTTACAATGCCATGGCGGTTAGCATACATTACCAACCCAACCCTTGTTTTTAAACTCAGCTTTTTAAAAAGTCCATCCCGGTAACTATCCACTGTGCGGACACTTACACAAATTTTATCAGCAATTTCTTTGTAGGTTAATTCCGTACAGACATACTCTAAAAATTCTCTTTCCCTTTCATTTAGCTGAATTAAAATATTCAGTTCACTAAAATGTCTGCACAGTGTAGTTTATAAAAATACAATCAACATATTTCCCCCTGACTACTTTTACCAAATACCCTTTTTGACTTAAAGTGGTTCGCTGAAAGAGCGTACAACTTGTACTTGATTGGCTGCTATTTATTATTTCAGGTATCAATAATCCAAAACTGACAATCTTTTCTTATTCATCAAAATTCACAATAATCAACTGTTTGCCCGCCTTTAATATACCTGGGGCAGAAGCTTTACAGCCCTAGGCTTTCTATCTGTATATTTGCATCCGCTTTAATAAAAGTTAAATGGTAGTACAAAACCGGGATTCGCCGGCCATGGTGGGCGATAGTGCTCAACCAGGGTTAAACTACCCGTTACAAATATAATTAAATCCCTTATTTTCCTTTAGGAGGTGGGGGCAAAACACATTTTTATGTACAGATCGCATACCTGTGGTGAATTAAGAATTGCCGATACAAAAAAAGAAATTACGTTAAGCGGATGGGTGCAAACTATCCGTAAATTTGGCAGCATTAGCTTTGTTGATCTTCGCGATCGGTACGGTATTACCCAACTCTTATTTTCTGAAAACCTAAACGCACAATTGGATGCCAATCCATTGGGGAGGGAGTTTGTTTTACAGGTAAAAGGAATCGTAAACGAACGCAGTAATAAAAATGCAAATATTGAAACAGGCGATATTGAAATTGCAGTAGCTGAATTCACCATTTTAAACAGAAGTGCCGTACCTCCTTTTTCAATACAGGACGATACAGATGGCGGTGATGAACTGCGGATGCGATATCGCTTTTTAGATTTGCGCAGAAGCATAGTAAAAAAGAACCTTGAGCTGCGCTATGCCGTAAGCCGAAGTACGAGAAATTATTTGCATGAAAATAATTTCATGGATATTGAAACTCCCTTCTTAATTAAATCTACCCCGGAAGGTGCAAGAGATTTTGTAGTTCCCAGCCGTATGAATCCGGGACAGTTTTATGCATTGCCGCAAAGTCCGCAAACATTTAAACAGTTGCTGATGGTTAGTGGCTACGACCGCTATTACCAAATTGTAAAATGTTTTCGTGATGAGGATCTTCGTGCAGATCGTCAACCGGAATTTACACAAATAGATTGTGAAATGAGTTTTGTAGAGCAGGAAGATATTTTAAATATGTTTGAAGGTTTGGTAAAACGCATTTTTAAAGATGTAAAAAATATTGACTATACCGATGTGGTAGAACGCATGACATGGGAAGATGCTATGTGGCAATATGGAAATGATAAACCAGATATTCGCTTTGAAATAAAAATTGCAAATCTAAAATTTCCGCAGCATACATTTCCAGCAAAAGCTCCTCAATCTGCATTGATAGCAGGTGCAGGGTTTGGTGTGTTTGATGATGCTGAAACTGTGTTGGCCATAGCGATTCCTGGTTGCAGCGAATACACCCGCAAACAAACTGACGAATTAACGGAGTGGGTTAAACGCCCGCAAATTGGCATGAAGGGGCTTGTATTTATAAAATGTAATACCGATGGAACTTATAAAAGCAGCGTAGATAAATTTTATGATGCAGAAAAATTAAAAGCGATTGCAGCAGCGGCCAATGCCAAAGCAGGTGATTTAATTTTGATATTGGCAGGTGCAGAAGAACGTACCAGAAAAGCTGCCAGCGACCTGCGTATGTACCTGGCAGATAAGTCAGGTATGCGTAAAACAGATGAGTTTAAATTATTGTGGGTACTGGATTTCCCTTTGTTTGAATATGCAGAAGACGATAACCGGTGGGTAGCAAGGCACCATCCGTTTACTTCGCCCAAGCCGGATCATATTGACATCATGATCAACAACAACCCGGTTATTGAAAATGCAGCTGACTACCTGGCTCATCCTTATGCAGGTATTAAAGCCAATGCCTATGACATGGTGTTAAATGGCAATGAAATTGGTGGCGGCAGTATCCGTATTTTTCAAAGAGGATTACAGGAAAAAATGTTTGCAGCCCTTGGCATGGATGCTGAAGAACAGCAACATAAATTTGGATTTTTGTTAGGTGCTTTTGAATATGGTGCCCCACCGCATGGCGGACTGGCATTTGGTTTTGATCGTTTGTGTGCCATTCTTGGTGGCAGTGAAAGCATCCGTGATTTTATCGCCTTCCCTAAAAATAATAGCGGAAGGGATGTAATGCTGGATGCTCCCAGTACCATTGATGCTAAACAATTTAATGAACTGCAGATTAAGTTAGATATAAAGTAGTAGTACTACTTTATATCACCTGCAAGCTTGATATATTCTTAATATTTCTCTTACTAACTTTAAAGTAAAAACTTAACTATGGAATGGGTTAAAACTTTGACAGCAGCTTTGCTTTTAATATGTGTTGTATCGTGTAATAAAAAAAACTCTGATGGAGCAGATATCATCGCAGCAAGTACCCAACTCAATGTTTCTTATGGTACAAACACTTTACAAAACATGGATGTGTATTTGCCTGCCAACAGGTCAACTTCAACAACAAACGTTTTGATATTGATACATGGCGGCTCCTGGACTACAGGCGACAAAACAGACCTTACCAGTTACATAGATTCATTTAAAAGAAGACTGCCGGGCTATGCGATCTTTAACATTAATTATCGTTTATCGAATATCCCCAACAACGTTTTTCCCACCCAGGAAAACGACGTAAAAGCAGCTGTTGAATTTATTTACGGCAAGTCCGCAGCCTATCTGATTTCAGCGAAATATGCCTACATTGGTTTTAGTGCCGGAGCACAGCTGGCAATGCTGCAGGGCTTTAAATATACTGCTCCGGTAAAGGCAAAATTAATTGCCTCCTTTTCCGGTCCGTCAGATTTAATTGAATTGTACAACCATCCAACGTTTGGAAACCCGCTTATTTCATTGGGACTTGCCAATGCTATTGGAAGCACACCATTACAGGATTCTTTATTATATGCCAACTCAAGTCCGGTTAATTTTATTTCAGGCACCTCCCCTCCAACTATCGTATTTCAGGGAGGAACAGACCCATTGGTAAGTACAACGCAGGCTTTGGAAGTACAAACAAAACTGGTAAATAGCGGGGTTAAAAACCAATATGTTTTTTATCCGGCAGCTGCACATATTGGTGACTGGGATAAGCCTACCATGTTTGATGCCTTCAATAAATTACAGGATTTTATTATAGCAAATACTTTATAAAAACGGATAGCATTTACGGGTTATATTTTTTACAAAACATAAACAATTTATTATATCCTGGTAAGGCGCTTTTTAAAATTATCTGATGCGGAATTATTGTGTAGCATTTTTAAAATCGTCCAAAGGGTTAATATCATTTTCGTCTTTTTTAGTAGAAAAATTCTGTAATTCTTTATTCTGCTCTTCACTTACATCATCCGTTATAGCTGCGCCTTTTAGTTGTTCATAAAAAACAAAATCCTCTTTTATTCAGTAAATCAATTCCACATAGCGGAGATTTTCAATGCAGGCTACCAAATCTTTTCTTAAATCATCCGTTGAGATATAAGATGATGATATAAAATTTAAAAAACTGTACTTACTTATCCATTTCTTTACTGTTATCAGATAACTACATTTTTTATTTTACTTTGTACCAATGAAAAAAATATCCATTCTTTCAATCATGATGTTACTTTGTTGCCATGCAATGGCTCAGATAGATTCCAGCGTGTATTCAAAATTTACCACTGCACAAAACAGGATAAAGTTTTACAGTTACCTGATTAAAAATTCCATTACAAAAAATTTATCGCTACCGTTAAATGATAGTACTGAAGAAAACTGGGAAGATGCTTTTAGTGCCATGGAATTAATCTATTATAAAGAACCCTGGACAAAAATTAAATTAAAAATAGCGGCGGATGATCTTAGAAAAAGAAGCATGGAATTTCAACGCAGCTTTATGGAACTGTTATATGCAACAGGTCAAAAAGACTACACCCAACAGGCAGATGATTTGTTTAAAAATACAGCTAATGGAAAAGTATTTGCCATGTGCGCAGAATATTTATTGAAAGCAGACAGTTCTGAAAAAAATAAAAATTATATTTATAAAATTGCCGCAAATAAATCAAACCTATTCAGCAATGATAATGATTCTCTTGCTGTTGTCAATTTATTGAAACACCTGGAAAAAATTTATACAAATAAAAAAATTACAACTGTAATCTTCTTTAAACCGCTGTTTAAAAAATCCTATTTAAAAGGTAATACCGTTGTTTACAGTTTACAAAGAAAAAACAGAAATTACCCGGGTATTTTAGTTATTAAAGATACCGCAGGCAATTTTGTAACCGATTCCAACGGTGAGATTTTTAGACTACCTCAACTGGCGAGAAGCCTCAGCAACATGCCAGGCTATTTAACCAATGGTAATACTCCACAGGGCATTTACAGATTATATGGCTTTGATAAAAGCCGTAACAATTTCATTGGTCCCACCGAAAACCTGCAGCTCACCATGCCCTTCGAAACATCCATCCGGCATTTTTTAAAAGACAGCAGTATTACCGATACTACCTGGAAAATAAACTGGTATCAAAAATTATTACCAGGTGCTTTGGTTAATTACCAGCCCCTGTATGAAAGTTATTTTGCAAGTTCCGCCGGCCGAACAGAAATCATTGCACATGGTACCGCCGTTGATGCGGAATTTTACAAAGGACAAATGTATTATCCCTACACACCGACTGCAGGTTGCCTGTGTACCAAAGAGCTATGGAATGCAGACGGGAGGCGCATTGTAAGCGATCAACAAAAATTAGCCGATGCGGTAAAAAAAGCAGGCGGAGCAGATGGCTACTTAATTGTGATTGAAATAAACGATGCTCAAAAACCAGTTAGCCCCGAAGAAATTTTACCCTTGCTGCAATAAATAAAACCTGAATTATCCTTTACAAAGAAGGGCAAAAAAACAGGTTACCTTTATAGTATGAGTACAGTTCCGTTAGCAGAAAGAATGCGTCCCATCACTTTGGATGAACTGGTAGGTCAGCAACATCTTACCGGCAAAGGCAGTATTTTACGTACTGCAATTGAACAAGGAAAACTTCCTTCGATGATATTGTGGGGCCCTCCGGGTGTTGGTAAAACAACCATTGCCAACATCATTGCACACACGTTGAAGGTTAAGTTTTATACCCTCAGCGCCATCTCATCCGGCGTAAAAGAAGTGAGGGAAGTTATTGAAGACGCCAAAACAAAACCAGGTGCCATTCTTTTTATTGATGAAATTCACCGTTTTAATAAAGGCCAGCAGGATGCTTTGCTGGGCGCTGTTGAAAAAGGAATTATACGGCTGATTGGCGCTACAACCGAGAATCCCTCATTTGAAGTAAACAGCGCTTTATTAAGCAGATGCCAGGTGTACGTTTTAAAAGCACTGGATAAAAAAGAGTTGATTTTTCTTTTAAATCAGGTACTGACAAAAGATGCAGTATTAAGTAAAAAAAATATTGAGCTGAAAGAAACAGAAGCCCTGCTTACCATCAGCGGCGGAGATGCCCGCAAACTGCTAAATTTATTAGAACTGGTAACAGATGTACTGGATAAAAATGCCGTAATTACAGATGATGCCGTAATGGAAATTGCGCAGCAAAGAATTGCGCTGTATGATAAAAAAGGTGAACAGCATTACGATATTATTTCTGCATTTATTAAAAGCATGCGGGGCAGCGACCCTAACGGTGCAGTATACTGGCTGGCAAGAATGATTGAAGGTGGCGAAGATGTAAAATTTATTGCCCGCCGCATGCTGATATTTGCCAGCGAAGATATTGGCAATGCCAATCCCAATGCGCTGTTATTAGCCACCAGTACCTTTCAGGCAGTAAGTATGATTGGTTACCCTGAAAGCCGTATCATACTTTCGCAGTGTGCCACGTACCTGGCAGGCAGCGCTAAAAGCAATGCGGCAATTGTGGCTATTGGTGGGGCTTTGGCAGCAGTTGCGCAAACCGGCGACCTGCCGGTACCGCTTCATTTACGCAATGCCCCCACTAAACTAATGAAAGAAATGAATTATGGCAAAGACTATAAATATGCTCACCAGTTTGATGATAATTTTACCTTGCAGGAATATTTGCCTGAAAAACTAAAAGGCACCGCATTCTATGTACCTCAAAAAAATGCCCGTGAAGAAGAAATAAGGAAATTTTTAAAGGAAAGATGGAAAACAAAATATGGATATTAAAAAAGACATCACAGCAAGGGAAGACGTTGATCGAATAGTAGTACATTTTTATAAGGCAGTTAAATAAAACCAACCATTGGTTTTATTTTTAGAGAAATAGTTACTGTACACTGGGAATATGATATACCATTGATTGTAGATTTTGGTTATCCATCTTATTGGATAACTTGTAGTATAAAAAAATGAACGAATTAAGAGTCGTAGTTCAATAAATTATTTCTCGCATGCTACTTTTAGTTACTGAACACAATCTTCTAACTCATCAATACTATTGAGATAATTTAACTTCACCGGATATAATATGCATTGCCATCTAATTAACAAGATGCCGGGAATATTTTTTAGAGGATGACTTGCGCCCAAAGTTGATAAAATCCTACAGTACGTTTTTTTTCAAATACAATATTTAATGCGGCTTTTCGTTTTAATTTGACTGATGCTTCTTTTTTATAGTGAATCTTATCCACTATTTAAACCTGTATCAAAATCCAATATTCCAAAAATCCTGCAAGGCATGAAAAATCGTTTACACTATCTTATTTACAGGTTTTTTATTACGCTTTTTCTTACTCTAATATTTGCCAGACCAAGCTATGCCCAATCCCTGCTGCTGGGTAATGAAAATTTAACTGTTGAAGTTGGCTTAAACTTTGGCCCCACGTTTTTTTTAGGCGATTTGGGCGGCCACCGTGGCTACGGAACAACTTTCATCAAAGATTTAAATCTTCCCCTAACCAAATTAATGAAGGGTGCGTTTGTGAGTGTGCAGCCAAATGAGTGGCTGGGCTTCAGGGTGGCCGCACAATATACCTTCCTGGCCGGGAAGGATGAAATAATCAATACTAACGGTAGACCGGAGTCATTCAGAAAAGACCGCAACCTTGATTTCAGAAGCGATGTATGGGAAGCTTATACCGCGGTTGAATTTTTTCCCCTCATGTATTTGAAAAGGTATGATGAAGATTATCAGCCAAAACTAAGGCCTTATATTTTTGGAGGAGCGGGTCTATTTCACTTTAATCCACAGGGATCACTTACAGATCAAAATGGCAACAAAACCTGGCACTATTTACAACCATTGCATACAGAAGGGGAGGGATTTGCAGAATATCCTGACAGGCCAAATTATAAACTTACCCAGGTGAACATACCTATGGGAGGTGGCTTTAAATATTTACTGTCTGACAATGTAAATCTTGGAATTGAATTGCTTTACAGAAAAACATTTACTGATTATATTGATGATGTAAGTACCACTTATATTGATCCTAACCTATTCAATAAATATCTTTCCCCGGCAGATGCAAACATAGCTATTCAGATATACAATAAAACGCCCACAACGATAACTTCAAGAACTGATCCGGGGTTACAGAGGGGTAATTCAAAAAACAACGATGCTTATTTTTCACTTCTGCTCAAACTAAGTATAAAAATTAATGGAAATTTTAATAATGACTACAACAGGAAATCCGCTGAACATACAAGGTGTCCTGCGAGATTTTAAAATTCTATAATAAAATATATCAATTATGAAAAACAATTTACACACCAATCCACTTATTTTTAAAATGATTTTATTGGTAACCTGTTTCATGCTGGTGATGTTGTATAACAAATCCAAAGGAGGTTAGTCAGCCAACTGATTATTATAAAAGAATTAAAGAAGATAGCTGATTAGTTTGAGTAATCAGTAAAATTATGCTTATCCTCTAATAATAAAATAACTAAATGGCAAAGCGATAGAACGGAAGTGACACCCAAGCTAGTGCAAATGCGTGCACCCGCTTACCCCTGAAACCACATTTCTGATTTCCTTACTATCCTTTGTCATTTTTTTAATTCTGCTTTTAAATATTTTCCGGTAAAACTTTCTTTTACTTTTACCAGTTCTTCCGGCACGCCTTCAAACAACACCAGGCCACCGCCATCACCGCCTTCGGGGCCAATATCAATAATATGATCGGCTACTTTTATCACATCCATATTGTGTTCAATTACCAGTACACTATTGCCCCTTTCAACTAATTTATTAATCACTTCCAGCAAATGTTGTATGTCCTGAAAATGCAGCCCGGTTGTTGGTTCATCTAAAATATAAAAGGTTTTACCAGTATCTTTTTTACCCAGTTCTGTGGATAGCTTTACCCGCTGTGCTTCTCCACCACTAAGGGTTACAGCGCTTTGCCCCAGTGTAATGTATCCAAGTCCTACTTCTTTCAGCACTCTTATTTTACGGTAAATAAAAGGTACGGCCTGAAAAAATTCCACAGCTTCATCCACCGTCATATCCAGCACATCACTGATGGATTTTCCTTTGTAACGTATCTCCAGCGTTTCTCTATTATAGCGCTTGCCATTGCACTTTTCGCAATGCACATATACATCTGGTAAAAAATTCATTTCTATCACCCGCATACCACCACCTTCGCATACTTCGCAACGTCCACTCTTAACGTTAAAAGAAAAACGTCCTGCGGTATAGCCACGAATTTTTGCTTCTGGTACCGCTGCAAACAAAGTCCTGATGTCGGTAAAAAATCCACAATAAGTTGCAGGATTACTTCTTGGTGTGCGGCCAATCGGACTTTGGTCAATTTCTATTACCTTATCTATCTGCTCTATGCCTTTGATTGCTTTATATTCCAACGGATTGGCTTTGGAATTGTAACAATACTTATTCAACAGCGGGTACAATGTTTCATTGATCAACGTTGATTTGCCACTGCCGCTAACGCCTGTTACCACAATCAGTTTTCCCAACGGAAATTTTACGGAAACGTTTTTTAAGTTATTGCCCTTTACACCCGTGAGTTCAATAAATTTTCCATTACCTTTTCTTCTTTCTTTCGGTATAGCAATAGTTTTTTCACCGCTTAAATATTTCGCCGTTTCTGATTTGGATGAAAGTACCTCCTGGGGTGTACCCATCGCAACAATCTCTCCGCCGTGTATGCCTGCTTTGGGTCCAATGTCAACGAGGTAATCACTCGCCAGCATGATATCCTTGTCATGCTCTACCACCAACACACTATTGCCTATGTTGCGTAAATTTTGCAGTGCACCAATCAACCTTTGATTGTCCCGCTGGTGCAATCCAATACTTGGTTCATCTAAAATGTAGGTAATACCTTGTAACTGCGAACCAATTTGAGTTGCAAGCCTGATGCGCTGAGACTCTCCACCACTGAGGCTTTTAGATGACCGGTTGATCGTAAGATAGGTCAATCCAACATCCAGCAAAAATTGTAAGCGGTCTCTTATCTCTTTCAACACATCTTTGGCAATGGCATTTTGTTTATTGCTCAATCTTTTTTCAATGTTTTCAAACCAAACAGCGAGTTTATCCAAATTCATATTACTGAGTTCCGCAATATTTTTTTCATCCACTTTAAACCACAGACTTTCTTTTCTTAACCTGCTGCCATTGCAGGTGCCGCAGGTTTTCAACTGCATAAATTTTTCTACCCAGTCCCGCAAAGCTTCCCCGCTGTTCGGAGAAGCAAACCATCTTTTAAGCATGGGAATAATGCCCTCGTAACTTCCTGTATATTCCAATGGAACTGTTTCATCACTCAGGTCAAGTTCTAACTCAGGATTGATTTGCTGGTCGCCATATAAAAGTAAGTTTAACTGATCCGGAGGAAGGTCTTTTAATGGCTTGTCTAAATTGATTTTGTATTTTTTTGCAAACGCCACTACCTGCTGAAATACGCTTGCATCCCGCTCCTCACCCAATGGTATAATTGCACCTTCCTTTATACTTTTTGTTTTATCAGGAAGTACTTCTTCCATATCAATGGTATAAACTGTGCCCAAACCTTTACAGGTAGGGCATGCACCATATGGACTGTTAAATGAAAACGCATTGGGGCTCGGTTCCTCGTAGCTGATGCCGGTTTCTTCGCACATCAATTGCTTGCTGTATTGAACCGTTTTATTATCATCGTTGATGAGTAAGAACATAAGGTCTTTGCCCACCTGCAGGGTTTTTTGCACACTCTGGCTCACCCTTACTTTCATATCATCAGTTACCGCCAGCCTGTCCACCACTACTTCAATATCATGAATTTTGTACCGGTCAATTTGCATTTTTGGCACCAGATCTTTTATTTCACCGTCTATCCGCACTTTTAAATATCCTTTCTTGCGGATGTCTTCAAACAGTTCCCGGTAATGACCTTTGCGGCCACGAACCAATGGCGCCAACAGGCTTATTTTTTTATTTTTAAATTTTGTAAAGATGTTGGTCACAATTTCTTCTTCGCTAAACTTAACCATTTTTTTGCCGGTGTTATAACTGTAAGCCTCTCCCACCCTGGCGTACAGCAATCGCAGAAAATCGTAGATCTCGGTAATGGTACCCACCGTACTCCTGGGATTTTTATTGGTAGTTTTTTGCTCAATCGAAATTACGGGGGAAAGCCCCGTTATTTTGTCCACATCAGGACGCTCCATATCGCCCACAAACTGCCGGGCATAAGCACTGAAACTTTCCATGTACCTGCGCTGACCTTCGTTGTAAATGGTATCAAATGCCAGCGACGATTTACCGCTGCCACTTACGCCGGTAAACACCACCAGTTTATTTTTTGGGATTTTTATATCAATGTCTTTTAGGTTGTGCTCCCTTGCACCAAACACTTCAATAAATTCGTTGTTGATTATATCTTCAGAAGGAGTCTTTTTAACTTTCGCCATGTAGTATTTTACTGAGTTGCAAATATACAAAACAAAAAGACGGCGGTTTGGTTGGGTACCAGGTTGTTTAATATTTTCCAGTGGCTGTTTTATTGCTACTGCTAAATTTCACTCCCGGTTTTTACTTAGCCAAAATTATAATTATCTTCATCATCACAACAAAACTACAGGCCATGGCAGATATGGTAAGTAAAAACTACCTAAATATTTTACAGCAACTGAAAGAAAGAATCAGGCAGGCAAGACTACGTGCTGTTGTTGCTGTTAATAATGAACTCCTTACTGCCTTCTGGGAAATTGGCAATACCATTCGTAAACAGGAAAAGGCGGAAGGGTGGGGCAATAAAACAGTAGAAAGGTTAGCGAATGATTTAAAAACTGAGTTTCCCGACATGAATGGTTTGTCTCCCAGAAATCTCCGCTATATGAAAGAATTTGTACTGGCTTATCCTAAGTTTACAATTTTGCAACGAGCCGTTGCAAAATTGAATGATAACAATAAAAACCCGTCTTTTACAATTTTGCAACAGTTCGTTGCAAAATTACCCTGGGGCCATAATTGCACCCTGCTGGATAAATTAAAGCAGCCCGGAGAAAGATTATTTTATGCCCAAAAAGCAATACAAAATGGGTGGACACGAGCTATGCTGGTAAAGCAGATTGAAAGCGAATTGCATAAGCAACAAGGCTTGCTTACCAACAATTTTAATATTTCGTTGCCCGCCCTACGAATCGGAACTGGCTTCACAGCTTTTTAAAGATCCTTACCAACTGGATTTTATAATGTTGGGTGAAGAAGCAAAAGAAAGGAATTTGGAAAATGCATTGATGAACCAGGTTACCAAATTTTTACTGGAGCTGGGTGATGGCTTTGCATTTATGGGAAGGCAAAAAAATTTGAGGCTGGTGGCAGGGAATTCTGCATTGACTTATTATTTTATCACACAAGATTAAGAAGGCATATCATTATTGATTTAAAAATTGGAGAGTTTGAAGCAGCGTTTATTAGTAAAATGAATCTGTACCCAGACCTGGCTGATGATAATTTAAGAGGCAGGTATGATGAGGCTTCTATTGGTTTAATACTTTGCAAAACCAATAATAAAATTGTTGCAGAATATGCCCTGCGGGATACAACCAAACCAATAGGAATTGCTGAATATAAAATTTCGCAAAAATTGCCGGTTAATATTAAGGGGAAACTTCCCAGCATTGAAGCTATCCAAAAAAGCATGGATAAAGAACTGAAAAAAACGTCTGTTACTGGTAATAAAAGATGGACAGCCGTAAAACGAAAAATTAAAAGTGAAAAAATGTAATTAATTAAAACACTTTACTACAATCGCTTTAACGTATTGCAAATTTTAAAAAAATATTCCTATTAATGCTATCAAACCTATTTGGCAAAAAAGGCTCCACCGAATCCGCTACAATTTTTAAAGACAAAGTCTATCTCACCACCGCTGGTAAAATCACCGCCTGCCTTCAATTGGCTAAAGTAAATCCAGATTGTATTTTTATTGCATGGTTTGCTGAAACCGCAGCGACGTTTGAAAAATTTTTTACTTATTACAATATTGATAGAACAAGGATAATTTTGGCTAACGAAAATGATGCTCATCTTCTGCAAAGTCATCAGCCTGTATTTTTAGAACATTATCCATTAAACGCCAAAGAACTTTTATTGGTAAAAGATTGGCAGCTTACCGGCATCTCCGTTTTTAGCTCTATGGACGAACCGTTGTTTAAACATTTTGGAAGTGATAAAATGGTGCCATTGATAAAATTACTGGGCTTTAAAGAAAGTGAGGCCATTGAACATTCTTATGTAACAGAATCTATCATAAAAGGACAAAATAAAATAGCGGTAAAAGTATTGGTAGACCAACCAGCTTATTCACAGGCTGAGTGGATGACGAAAAATAT
>NZ_JACMOO010000172.1 GCF_014377975.1 Ferruginibacter sp. | reverse complement strand
TCAGCTGTATTTCTTTTTTGAGCTTTTATTATATCCCATGGGTTGTACCCATTGTTATCCTAAGTTGAACCCTGCGGGATTCATAAATAACAGGAATTTTAAATAACAAATGAACATATAAGGCAATATCATCAAACTATTTATTTGATCACCAAATCGTAACGCTTAACTTTCTTTTGTCTCCCGTCTTGTATCTTGTGTCATCTACCTCTTTATGCCATCTTCCTCGGACTGTTAATCTTTTTTGCAGGTCCACTTTTAATAGCTGCTGCTTTTGGCGTAGCAGTTTTAGCTGTTACTTTCTTTTCAACTACAGCCGGTTTTTCTTCCCCTTCAATTGCTTCTTCACCTTCCGCATGTTCCGTTAACTTAATTTCTACCTCAGCGTTTACCAGAATTTCATACCACTTCACCATCTTCTTCATATCGCTGGCATATACTCTTTCAAAATCCATATCAGGGTATACTTTTTCAAAATAGGCTTTTATAGCTTTAGTATCTGCTTTTGCATCCGGCTTTGCTTCCTTACTTTCTTTCATAGCATTAAAAACATCTACCAGGTTACTGTTGTCCTTAGTGGTAAATACTTCTATACTTTCTAAATGAGAAAAACTATGAATACGATTGCTTACAAATTTTGTGGATTTATCTTCCAGCGAACGAACGATACCGCCATCTGCTTTTGAAGATACCAACTCATACAAACCGCCGAGGCCGGTTACAGATACTATTTTATTATAGATCATATAAAATAAAAATTTTGATTTGCAATTTAAGGGAGAAAAAAGGAAAAATTGCTTACCGCCTTTGCGAATACCTTATTTAACAAAAACAAATTAAAAGGATTGCGAATGTTTTCAAGCTAATACATCGTCTAAAGTGTACAAAGAAAAGTATATATGAAGTCAATTTTAGTTTTTTTGCTGTTTGTAACAGCTTTTTCAAGCGCAGCCTGGGCACAAAATGCCGGTATTAAGGGTAATGTAAATGATCGTACAGATAGAAAAGCAGTAGTGGCCGCAACGGTATCGCTGTTAAAACAGCTCGATTCTTCTGTAGTTTTTACAACCGTTACAGGGCCTACAGGATCTTTTTCGTTTAATAATTTGCCTGCAGATAGTTTTATAATAAAAGTAAACGCATTAAATTATCAGGAATTTATTTCCTTTATTATTTTAAAGGATACCGTTAGGACAATGTCAACTTTTGTGCTAGACAGACAGAATAAAGATTTATCAACTGTTACGGTTTTGGCAAGAACACCACCGGTCGTTGTTAAAGGAGATACATCGCAGTTTAGTGCAAATCAGTATAAGGTAAATCCTGATGCTACTACCGAAGACCTTATTAAAAAAATGCCCGGCATTACCGTGGCAAAAGATGGTACCGTTACTGCACAGGGCGAAACTGTAAGAAAAGTAACGATAGACGGGAAAGATTTTTTTGGTGATGATGCATCAGCTGCTTTAAAAAATTTACCATCAGAAGTTGTTGATAAAATTCAGGTTTTTGATAGGCTAAGCGATCAATC
>NZ_JACMOO010000171.1 GCF_014377975.1 Ferruginibacter sp. | reverse complement strand
CCAGCCCTCCATTAAAATACCAGCTTCATGGGATACATTGGTGAAGGTGTTGTTGCCATTGTTTCGATACAGCCGGTCAGTATTTAAGGCAGAACCGTCTGTTACTTTTGGCCTGAATTTGATGGGTGTTTTAGGGTCATTAAGTTCGTTGGTAACAAGGTAACAATCCAGGTCGCCATCTTTATCATAATCAAAAAAATAGGCCTGAGTGCTAAAGCCTTTATCTGCCAATCCATAAGCGGCGGCTTCTTCTTTAAAAACCGGGATGCCGTCTTTGTTATTTCCCTGGTTGATAAATAATAAATTGGTACGTTGCAACGCATCTTTGCGAAACGATGCACACACATAAATATCCAGCCATCCGTCACCATTGATATCAACAACCGAAACGCCTGTGCACCATCTGCCTGTACCGCCTACGCCCGCCGGATTAGTAATATCCTCAAATTTCATGGAGCCTTTATTCAGATACAATTTATTAGAAGTCATGTTGGCAGCAAAATAAATATCCACCAAACCATCCCTGTTAAAATCACCAATACCTACACCGCCACCGTTATAAATATTTGCCTGGTTTAAAATATTAATGGTATCACTTTCAAAAATTTCATTCTTAAAATCAATACCTGTTTGTGAAGCGGGGAGTAATGAAAATAAATTAGGATGGTTTGTTTGAGCTACCATGTTATTGTTAATAGCAATTACAAAAGAAAAAACCAGCATGCAATATTTAAAATTCTTACACATCATTTGAAGGATCGTTTAATAACGCAAAATAATATTTTTTAACCTTGAAATGGAAATCGATTTTTCCTGCTGTATCATAAGTTATTCACCTTGTTGCATTCGTTGTTTTTTACGTCTCATCAGTAATTTAATCATTTTTAATTGCTTTCACCTCGATGGTTAAAGGTTCTTAACAAACATGTTTCTGTACGTGAGCGGACTAAGCTGCCGGCGTTTCTTAAAGGTTTTATAAAAATTAGAAATGTCGTTAAAACCACTTTCAAAACCTATTTGCGTAATTGTCTTGTCGGTATGTACCAGCTCCTGCATGGCAAAATCTATCCTGTAATCATTTACTACTTCTATAAAAGTTTTGCGGCTGATCTTTTTAAAGTATTTACAAAATGACTGTGGCGTCATATTAGCTGCTTCAGCCGCCTTATCCAGAGAAGTTTTTTCACGAAAATTTTCTACAATATAGGCAGTCACTAAATTCATTCGTTCTTTTTCCACGGTTGGCAGTGCGGCAAATAAGTTTTGTTTATTGAGTAACTTATACTTTTTTGTGTTTGAAAGTTCATCCAATATTTCAAGCAGCAATAATAGTTTTTTAAATGCACTTTTTTCTGTTAAAACAGCAACCATTTTATTTTTGATGATGCTTATGTTTCCTGTAAATTGTATTCCATAATTACTATTATTGAGTAAGTCCTGTATACTTTTCATTTCAGCTTTTTTAAAAAAATCAACTCCTAAAAATGCGTGGCCAAAGTGCAGGACAACAGAACCTGAAACGCTGTGCTGTGCTGCCTTTTCAGTTTTCCAGCAATGTGGTAAATTTGAACCCAGCAGCACAAGATCATCTGAAAAATAATCACTCATGTGTGTACCTACATAACGTTTTCCTGATCCGTTCAGGATCAATGTCAATTCATATTCCGGGTGAAAATGAAAGGGCGCTTTAAAACTTTTTTCTTCAAATTTTCGTATCAGAAAAGAGCTGTCATTGATCGCATTGATATTTTCAAAAGCTGGCTTCATTGTAGATAATATTAGCTAAATGAGGTTAGTAATTTCAGGTAAAGATAAAATAATCCATAAACCGGACATAATTGGCAATTGATATGGCAGAAATTTGCTTTTATTTTGAGGCTTAAAAATAAACTTATTATTATGAATATTGCCACACTGCCGTTATTAAACGATTGCATGGAGCTTGATCCATCGCAAGTAAATAATTTTAGAAAAAATGGTCATACACTTGTAAAGGGTGTTCTAAAACCTGGCGAAGTGCCTGCCTTCAGGAGCGCAGTTAATAAAGCTGCTTATGCTTATAATGCAGAAACAAGAAATCTTCAAGACAGGGATACTTATGGAAAAGCATTTTTGCAGGTGATGAATTTATGGGAAGTGGATGAAGAGGTGAAGCAATTTACCCTGGCTAAACGGTTTGCGAAAATTGCAGCCGATTTGCTCGGGGTAGAACATGTTCGTATTTATCACGACCAGGCACTATTTAAGGAACCAGGTGGTGGTTTTACGCCCTGGCACCAGGATCAGTATTATTGGCCCCTTAGTTCCAGCAATACGATCACTATGTGGATGCCATTAATTGATATCGACGAAGAAATGGGGATGCTCACTTTTGCCTCTACATCTCACAAAGAAGGGTTTGCAGGCAACCTGGCAATTTCAGATGATTCAGAAATGCAAATTGAAAAGTTGATTAAAGAAAGACAATATCCGGTAACGCGATCTAAAACCATGGATGCCGGTGATGCCACCTGGCACTATGGATGGACTTTACACAATGCTCCCGGAAATTTATCCGGCATTACCAGGGAAGTGATGACGATTATTTATTATGCGGACGGTGCTATAGTTACTGAACCAAAAAATGAACACCAGGAAAATGACCGCAAGCGCTGGCTGGATGGTATTGTACCTGGTGAAAAGGCGGCGTCCAAACTAAATCCGCTGGCTTTTTAATTTAATTTGTCATCTTAATGAACTGTTACTGAAATGAAAAGAAACTGCGCCTTTTTATTGTTATGTCTATTTTCTTTTTTAATGACTGCCGATGCTCAAACAGTTGCTCCAGGATGGTCTGAACAAAAAGCCAGTGATTGGTACGCCAGTCAGCCCTGGCTTTGTGGCTTCAATTATATTCCTGCCTATGCTATCAATTACACAGCTATGTGGGATAAAACAAGTTTTGATGGAAAAGTAATTGATAAAGAACTGGCATTGGCTGAAAGTGCTGGCATGAATGTTTTAAGAGCAGTATTGCAGTTTGCCGTGTATGAGGATAACCCTCCGTATTTTTTAAAAACCCTGGATACTTTTTTGGTCATTTGCGCAAAGCATAAAATAAAATTTGTACCGGCCTTGTTTGATGATTGTGTTTTTGGCCTGGAGCATGATCCGAAAGTTGGCAAACAACCGGAACCATTGATTGGCTGGTATGCATGGGCCTGGTCGCCCAGTCCGGGACACAGCCTGGTGATTGATGAACGGACGCACCCACGAATTGAAAAATATGTAAAAGCTGTGATGGGCAGGTTTAAAGATGACTCCCGTATTTTGTTGTGGGATCTATACAATGAACCAACCAATGGTGGCCTTGGAAGTGCCAGTTTTCCCTTGCTTAAAAAAGTGATTGTGTGGGCCAGAACGGTGAACCCGTCACAACCGGTGAGCATAGGTATTTGGAACAACGATGACAGGCTGAATGACATTGTTATCCCGGCGTCTGATGTAATCACTTTTCACAATTACGAAAACAGGGAGGGGCTGATTAAACAAATTAATAATTTAAAAAAATACAACCGCCCTGTTATTTGTACAGAATGGATGAACCGGCCAAACGGTTCTGTGATTGAAACAAACCTGCCCGTTTTTTATGATGAAAAAGTGGGTTGTATGTTGTGGGGCCTGGTAAATGGTAAAACGCAAACTGATTTAAACTGGGGCCATCGCCCAGGCGATGCAGCGCCTAAAGTTTGGCAGCATGATTTGTACCGTCCCGATTATTTACCTTATGATGAAAAAGAAATCAATATGATAAGAAAATATACAACGGAAACAAAGCAATAAAGCCTCTAAAGGTTCAATTTTATATTCCTGCAAAAGGAAACAGGAAGAATACAATATGATTGAAATTGAATACTGCATTGTCTTGGAGAATGCTATGTTTACTTTTTCCTAATGCACTGGCAAAGTCATTTTGCAGGCCACCACTCAATTGGAATAAATTCTTTTGACGCACTGATCATTAAATGGTAATTTTTAAGAATTAATCACACTAAAAAATTGCATCATGACTTTTTTGATTGGATTACCCGGCGGATCAGAATGGATTTTTTTAATCGGTTATTTAATCTTTCTTTTCCCCATACCCATACTCACAATTGTTTTGTATTTTAAAAACAGGGAACTAAAAAAGCAAATTAAAATAATGACGGCTGAAAGAAATGTATTGATTCAAAAATTACCAGATCACCGTTGAATAAATTCTGGTTATTTACACAACTGGTTTTAAATTAGTATTTTCTGTGCAGTGTTTAAATATGGAAAAAACGGGCTGTCTTTATTTTATCTTTTTTCCTGTACCAAAATAAGCGTTGTGCAAACGCAGCCAAAAAATAGCATGCCTTTTTATTTTATTTGCCGGATATATAAATAGTATAAATGAGAAGTATCTTTATCTCCGCGCTTATTAAGAATTTATTTGAATTAGGAATATTTTATTAAGAACTTAATGAAAAGCTATCGTTTTTTTATACTGATATTTTTGTTGTCTGCTTCACTCAAAACAGTTGCAAATGACGACTGGAAAAAGTTATGTGAAGATCCTGAATATCTGCACCGGTCTGTGAAAGAAGTAACGGATGTGATGGTACATGACATTTATTCTCCACCGGTAGCCAGCAGAATTTATGCTTATGTAAACATTGCCGGATATGAGGCAGCGCATTATCAGGATAAAAATTATATTTCTTTTGTAGGACGGCTGCACGGACTATCTCATCTGTCGAAACCTGTACCTGGCAAGGAATATTGTTATGCACTTGCAGGAGTAAGTGCATTGTTAAGCGTGGCAAAATCAATGATTATTTCTGAAGAAAAAATTGGAAATTTTTATGATGCTATTCTGAAAGACTTTAAGGCGACAGGTATACCGGATGAAGTATTTAATAATTCTATAGTATTGGGTGGCAAAATTGCAGGCGATGTAATTACCTGGTCTTTGCAGGATAATTACCAACAAACCCGTTCACTGTCAAAGTACATTGTAAATAATGATGCGGCTACCTGGAAGCCGACTCCGCCGGCTTACATGAAAGCTATTGAGCCACACTGGGGAGAACTTAGAACATTCCTGATTGATACAGCACAGCAGTTTAAGCCTGTTCCTCCAACCAAATTTTCAACAGACACCAGCAGCCGGTTTTACAAAGAAGCCAGAGATGTTGAGACCATCGGCAGTAACCTTACTGCACAACAAACGGAGATTGCCAATTTTTGGGATTGTAACCCTTTTAAGATGAACGTAAATGGACATGTGATGTACGCAACAAAAAAGATTTCACCTGGTGGCCACTGGATCAATATTACGAGGCTGGCCTGTAAAAAAAGAAATGCAGATTTTATGCAATCAGCAAAATCATACGCTTATTTATCCGTTGTATTGGCCGATTGTTTTATCAGTTGCTGGGATGAAAAATACAGAAGTAAATCCATCAGGCCCGAGACCTACATTAACAAATACATCAGCCAGCGCTGGGTACCACTTTTGCAAACACCACCGTTTCCGGAATATACCAGCGGGCACAGTGTTGTATCGGCGGCCTGTGCTGTTTTACTCACCAGTTTATTCGGCGAAAACTTTGCATATGCGGATTCTACAGAAGTAGAATTTCAGATTCCGGTAAGGTATTTTAATTCGTTTAATGAGGCGGCCAAAGAAGCTGCCATCAGCAGGTTCTACGGAGGCATTCATTACATGCCATCTATCACCTTCGGTTTGGAAGAAGGTAGAAAAATTGGCGAATTTATTTGTCAGAAATTACTGGTAGTAAAACACGAAAAGGCTTTACATTCATCGGCCATAAAATAATACTTTCTGCTGTGATACTTTCTTTGATTTTTTAAGAAACTCAATTGCTCAAAACAGTATTTTATCGTTGGGCGATCCTGCTGTAAATATTAATTTTTGCTGGGACCCAATTTTCGTTTTCATTGCCCAATAGCATTATTTGTAGCCTGTTAAATGCGGGCAGTGGTAAAAAATACTGCAGGGAACAGTACCGGTTTTATATTAACAGGTCATTATATTTTTGTTTTTTTCAATTGTTTTGAATGCATGTATTCTGTGGGAGTAATATTAAATTGCTTTTGAAAATTTCTCGCAAAATTACTTTGTGAGCTAAAACCAACCAGGTCAGCTATTTCATAAATTTTATGATCGCCTGCTGCCAGCAATTCCGCCGCTTTTTTTAGCCGCGTGATATTGATGACTTCTACGGGTGTTAATACAGAGATGGCTTTTATTTTGCGGTACAATGTAATGCGGCTCATATTCATAATCTTCGCAAGTTTTTCTACAGCAAGGTCTGCATCTTCCATATTAGCGCAAATAGTATCGTTGAGTGTTTCTAAAAATCGTTCATCCGATTTGTAATGTGCTATGCTTTTTATATGTACCAGTGGAGAGCTGGCAAAAAACTCCCTGATCATATTTCTGTTGGCAAGCAGGCTGGCTATTTGTGCCAGCAAGTGTTCTTTGGAAAAAGGTTTATCAATATACGCATCGGCACCCAGTTCCAATCCCTCTATTTTTGATTGGATTGTATTTTTAGCCGTAAGCAGTATTACCGGAATGTGCGAATGTTCAAAATGTGATTTGATGTTTTTACACAATTCAAAACCATCCATCTCCGGCATCATAACGTCACTGATCACCAGTTGAACAGCTTCTGTCTCCAGTATTTTTAAAGCCTGTTTTCCATCTTCCGCTTTTAGTATGGTGTATTTATTATTTAATATTCTTTCAAGAAATTCAAGTATTTCTTCGTTGTCATCTACAATCAGTATTAATGGCAGCATAAAATAGTTTTAGTAATCGTTTAGTTGGGTTGTTTTTTTTTGCAGGCTTTCCATATTTTTCGCAGGTAAACAAAATACAAATATGTTCATCCCTTCCGTTGAGTACTTCAGGTACAATTTACCTTTGTGTAATTCGGTTAAGGATTTTGCAAGCGCAAGCCCAATGCCGGTTCCCTGCTGTTTGTTTGTTCCTTTTAACCGGTAAAAGGGCTCAAATATTTTTTCCTTCATTTCCTGCGGAATGGCATTGCCGTCGTTTGCAAATTCTATCGTTAATTCCTGCTCATTATTTTGTGGCGGCAATAAACTTACCTGTACTTTTTTACCTGCATAAATTACCGCGTTGTTAAACAGGTTGCTGAAAATTTTAGTCAGCGCTTCTTCATCAGCATAAACATATACTTCGGCCGGTGGTATATTAATTGAGTATTCCAGTTTTCTTTTTTTTGCAAGAGTTGAAAAATTTAAAGCAGCTTCCCGCAACAATTCACTGATATTCACTTTTACAAAATCAATGCTAAAACTTTTGGTTTCTGTTTTTCTAAAGTCGAGTATCTGTGTTACCAGTGCAATTAACCGGTTGGTATTTCGCTCCATTACAATTACATCTTCTTTTATGGAAGGCAGTTCATCCATCTTTTCTCTCAGGTTTTCAACCGGGCCTTTTATTAATGTCAGGGGCGTTCTTATTTCATGTGCCACGTTTGTAAAAAAATCAATCTTGGCCTCATATATTTCTTTTTCTTTTTTGTCTTCTATAATAATATGATAGGTTCTTAACAGGTAATAACACAGGGCAACTGCAAAAAAAATATACAGTATCCATGCCCACCAGGTAGCCCAAAAAGGCGGCGTAACATGTATGGTAAGTTGTTTTACAGTATTGCCCCAAACACCATTAATACCTGCATTTAATGTAAAAACATATTTGCCCGGGGCAAGGTTGGTAAAGTAAATGGTACGGTTGGGTTTTACAATGGTCCAGTCTTTATCAATGCCTTCCATAAAATATTTATACTCCGTCATTTCTGGAGATATAAAACTTAATGCTGCAAAGTTGATATTGAAAGAAGAGCGGTTATATGGCAGGGTTATGTTATTGGTATAGATGATGGACTGTTTTAATAAAGAGCTGTCTTCATCTACCGTAAGTTCTTTATTTTCTACCTGAAAGCTGGTGATAAATACCGGTGGTGCAATGATAGTCTGTAAGAAATCACCGGGATTAAAACGGATCATACCTTTTGTGCTGCCAAAATAAAGGGCACCGGAAGTATCTTTATAACCAGAGTTATAGTTGAACTGATCGTTGAGTAAACCATTGTTTTTTGTATACACAATCACACGATTGTTTTGCGGATTTAAATTTACCAGCCCTCTTGAAGTGGTAACCCATATCTGGCCTCCGTTATCTTCAAGTACTTTAAATATAAAATTGCTTGGAAATCCATTTTTTGTGGTGTAGGAAGTAAATATTTTTCTATCCCTGTTTAATTTGCAAAGGCCACCACCATCGGTTGATATCCATATATTTTGCTGACTATCTTCATAAATTGCATTGATAATATTATTTGTAAGACTGTTTTGATCAGAAATATTTTTATCAAAATGTTTAGTTTTTTTTGTTGCGGGGTTAAAATAAAAAACGCCGCTGCCATGTGTACCTACCCAAACATTTTTTTCACGGTCTTCCAGCAGGCTGGATACAAAAATATGTTGCGGAATATCTGCGGCAGGATCAAAGCCATGGGACTTTTTATCAAATTTGTACAAGGCGGTTCCCGTACCTGCATAAATTTCTCCTGAAGTGGTTTGCAACAGGCTAATCACAAAATTATTCTTTATTTCTTTTTTGCCGGGGCCTGCGCTGTAATGTATTTTTACTTTACCACTGGGTATATCCATTACATCCAACCCATGCTCAAATGTACCAATCCATAAATTGTTGCCCGATACCAGTAAGCCATGAATGTTAAAGTAAGCAATGCTGCTGCTTTCGCCGGAAGGCTTATATTGGGTGATGGCTCCTGTTAACGGGTTTAATTTATTCAATCCGGCGTCTTCGGTACCAATCCAAAGATTGCCGTTGTGGTCGGCACAAATTTCCCGAACGGCGCTTCCGCTGATGGAGTTACCGGAATTATCTGGAAAATATTTTTGGAAAGAGGCATACTGCTTTGAATAATAGTTGATGCCACCAAAATAAGTACCTGCCCACATGCCACCTTCCCTGTCTTTAAAAATATCATATACAGCGTTGTCAGAAAGAGAGTAGGGATCAAGAAATTTCTTTTTTAAATTAATAAATTTACCAGTGAGCGAATTAAAAATAAAGATGCCCGACTCTGTTGCAAACCAATATTCATTTTGTGAATACCGTTCGATGTCTCTTACATAAATAGTTGTTTTGTCGGGGTTAAAAGTAAGAATGTCTTTATAGGAGGCAGAAGCAATATCAAATTCTTTAATACCCTGGCTTGAAGTACCAACAAAAATACCGTTGTGGCCGTTGCTGTGTATCTTTTTAATCCAGCGGGTAACAACCGGTGGAGAATGCGAAAATACATTGTAAGCGGTAAAGCTGTTTTTTTCAGGATTAAATTTTTGCAAAAAGCCATCGTCTGTTGCGGCCCAAACGTCGCCGTTATCAGCAGCGCAGACAGAAATTGCATTAAAATATTTTTGTGGTGAAAACTGGTATAGCTTTTTTGTGTTTAAATTATACCGGCACAAAGTTCCGCCTGATATAAACCACAGCTGTCCCTCGTTGTCAATATGCAGGGCATTGATCACGATCAGCGAATCTATCAACCGGACTAAACATTCCTTTTGTTTATCAAAATAATACAATCCCTTTTGACACCCGATAAATAAAGTTCCCTTGTTATCAGTGAGCATGCAGGAAATAATGTCAGGTGTTAGGCTATGACCTTCGTCATTGATGGTAAAATGTTTAAAATGATACCCGTCAAAACGGTTCAGTCCATCTTTTGTACCAAACCACAAGAAGCCATCTTTATCCTGCATACTAGAAAAAACGGTATTGTTGGACAGGCCGTTTTCCACCTGGTAATGTCTAAAAAAATGTGGCTGCGATTGCACCCTGGTTACATTAAAAAGCAGGAATGTAACAATGTACAGAAAGATAAAAAGGAATGTATTATTTTTAAAATATTGCATGCAATCCCGGCGATAATTGTTTCTAAATAAAAGCATTTTACATTAGATAATAAAACGAAATACAAAATGTAACATTTTGCAAAGATTCTGATACGTAAGGAATCAGCTGCCCCAAAAATATGTTTTTATTTTACAGCATAATTTAAAAATGGACACCATCCATGTAAATTATGTAAACGATTACACCATTATTAACGAAACAATTTCTTGCTAATGAAATGTTATACCAAACAAACTGTGCCGTTGATTTCACCGGCTGCATCCAGCTTCTGGAAAAAAAGAAAATCCCTTTTATTTTCTGTTATTATCTGTCTTTTTTCGTCGGTTGCCATTGCGCAGCAAACGGGTAGTATTACCGTGTCTGGTACTGTAAAAGACAGCAGCGGCAATGGTCTGGCTCAATCTACTATAACAGAAAAAGGAACCACCAATGCTGCTACTACAAATGAGCAGGGTAGGTTTACACTACAGGTGGCAAATGCAAAGTCTACGCTTGTTGTTACAACAGTAGGCTATGTCAGCCAATCAATGAAAGTGGGTACCAAAACTGATTTTACTGTACTGTTAACAAGGGTTAAAAATGATCTGGATGAAGTAATTGTAATTGGTTATGGTACAAAAAACAAACAGGCCTTAACAGGCGCCATATCAACCGTTAATGCAAAAGACCTGGATCGGGTGCACGGTGGTTCTACCGTTAGCACAGGGTTGGCGGGTAAATTACCGGGTGTAACTTTCAGAATGTCAGATGGAAGACCAGGTTCTACAGCAAACATTCAGATACGCAATATGGGTACGCCCTTGTTTGTAATTGATGGCATACAATCTGATATCAACCAGTTTGATAACCTGTCGCCAAATGATGTGGAAAGTATTACCATTTTAAAAGATGCTTCGGCCGCTATTTATGGTGTACGGGCTGCAAACGGTGTGGTGGTGGTTACAACTAAAAGAGGAAAATTAAATGATAAATCAAAGGTAAACTTAGATGTTTACACCGGTGCTCAAAACTGGACAAGGTTTCCACAGGTAGTAAAAAGTTCGTACGATTACATGCGTTACCGTGCAGAAGCCGAGGTAAATACTTCTGGCAGCACTGGAATAACACAGGCGGAACTGGATAAATATAAAATCGGTACTGATCCCGCTTACAGAAGTTTTGACTGGACGGATTTTGTCATCAAAAAAAATGCACCGCAAACTTCTTTGAACGCGAATTTAACTGGTGGTTCAGATAAAGTGAGGTACTATCTTTCGGGTACAAACCTGGCGCAAAATTCTGTTTTGGGAAGGGAGTATAAATATAACCGCACAAATATACAGTCCAATGTAACTGCCCAGATAAGTAAAAGTTTAAAAGTAGGGGTTCAGATAAATGGAAGATCTGAAATTGTAGAAAACCCTGGTGTGCCGGGTGGTGACGATTATTTCCTGGCAAAATTTGCCATCATTAGAAACACGCCTTTGGACAGACCCTACGCAAACGATAACCCGCAATACCTGCAGGACAATGGCGATCATACTCAAGCCAATTGGGCATTTCTTAATTATAAAATAGCGGGTAAATACAAAAGTGCCAGGCGTGCCATTACCACCAACGTAGATGCTGAATGGCAGATACCTGCAGTGAAAGGATTGGTGTTAAAAGGTGTTTATTCCTACTACCTGGAAGATTATTTATTAAACAACCACGAATATACTTATGATGCATATACATATCGCCCGGTAACAAAAATCTACGAACGTACCAATGGAAGTTCTAACCCATGGCGGGAACGTGACCAGCGCAAACAGGAAAATGTAAATACACAGGTTCAATTAAATTACAATAATAAATTTGGCGATCATACAATTGGGGCAACGGTTGTAGCGGAAAGAATCAAAAGACATTATCTGAGAAACTGGCTGCATGCGTCACCTACTACCAATGCATTGCCATTGATTTATTTTCCAACGGCAGATACCTACAATGATGAAGATGCATACCAGGCAAGGGTTGGGTATATTGGTCGCATTACCTATAGTTTTGCCAACCGATATTTTCTGGAGGCATCTGCAAGAAGAGATGCATCCTATTTGTTTGCGCCCGATAAACGGGTAGGTTATTTTCCCGGTATTTCAGCAGGATGGAGGGTAACAGAAGAACCGTTAATTAAAAGATTGCTGGGTAACCAAACGTTTGTGAACGATCTCAAATTCAGAGGTTCTTACGGTGTTTTAGGAGATGACAGAAATCCCAACGATCCAAACAGTCCCATCGTGGGCGAATACGCCTATTTGCAGGGATACAATTATAATCAGGGTTTATCAATATTTAATAACAATGCCGTTGTGGGATCAAGAGACCGGGGAGTACCGGTTACCAATATTTCGTGGTTAAAAAGTAAGGTTACGGATATTGGACTTGATTATGTTTTATTAAAAAATAAAATTACCGGTTCTGTAGATTATTTCTACCGCAAACGTACAGGTTTACTTGCCCCTAAATCAGATGTGGTTATTCCGAGTGAACTGGGTTACAATCTGCCGGATGAAAATCTTAACAGTGATGCAAGTTTTGGCGGAGAATTTTCTATCAATTATGCAGGCAAGGCCGGAGACTTAAATTATACCATCGGTGGTAATTTTAGCTATGCACGTACAAAAACACTCGACTTTTATAAACCACGCTTTTTTAACTCATGGGATCAATACCGCAGCTCAGGTGTTAACCGGTATGCCCACATGGACTGGGGATATGAAACAATAGGACAGTTTAAATCGCAGGAGGAAATAAATAACTATAAAGTAAATATTGATGGCAAAGGTAACCGCACTTTAATTCCCGGCGACCTGATTTATAAAGATCAAAACAACGATGGTAAAATTGATGGGTACGATGAGCGGCCTATTGGTTTTGGTTATGGCACACAACCCAATGTAAACTTTGGTTTTTCGCTTGGACTTAATTATAAAAACTTTGATTTTCATGCTGACTTTTCCGGTGGCGCAGGTTATACCTGGTTTCAAAACTGGGAAACAAGATGGGCTTTTCAAAATAATGGAAACTTAAATTCAATTTTTGAAGACAGGTGGCACAGAACTGATTTGTTTGATGTAAACAGTGCATGGGTGCCGGGTAAATATCCTGCCAACAGAATCAATCCAGGCCATGGCCACAGCGATTATGGCGGACCTGACGGTAACCAGTGGAACTCTACTTTTTGGCTGCACAGCGTTAAATACCTGCGTGCAAGAACGATGGAACTTGGTTATACTATACCCAATAAACTAATTAATAAAATTAAAATTCAAGGTGCCAGATTTTATGTAAATACCTATAATCTTTTCTCTATTGACAACCTGAAATCTTACGGGATTGATCCGGAAGTAACGGACGACAACGGGCTTCAGTTTCCGCAGAATAAATTTGTTAACATAGGGTTTCATATTTCTTTATAAAATTTAAAAATCGATCAAATGAAAAATATTATTGCAATTATACTTTTGGCATTTCTGATTGGTTTAGGAGGATGCAAAAAAGATAGTGATTTTTTAAACGTGCCATCTACTTCGTTGCTTACAAACGAACAGGCTTTTTCAGATCCGGCACAGGTGGTATCCATTCTGGCCGATCTTTACAGCCGTCAGCTGGAATTTTCAGATTTTCACGGAGGCTGGAGATCGTTTGCAGATTTTAGTGAAAGTTATCCATCAGAAACGGGTAGTAATTACCTGGTGCAAAGAACAGGATGGGGCTATGGAGAGTGGGGCGTAAATTGGTTTGATAATTATCATTATATCCGTGAGCTTAACTTATTTATTCAAAGGGATAGTGCGGCTACTGCATTGTCTGAACAAGATAAAGCGAGGTTTTTGGCAGAGGGGCGTTTTTTAAGGGCTAATTTTTATTTTGAAATGGTAAAAAGAATGGGGGGTATTCCGCTGATACTTACACCGCTTCAATATGATTTCAATGGCGACCCCTCGTATCTTCAGCAGGCAAGAGCAAAAGAATCGGATATTTATGATTTTGTAATCAGCGAAGCACAAGCAATCAAAGATGCATTACCCTTGAAGTCGGGCGATAAATCAAGAGCTACAAAAGGTGCGGCGTTGGCCATGGAAGCAAGGGCCGCCCTGTATGCCGGTTCCATCGCTAAATACGGTGCTGCAACACCGCTGGTTACCCTGCCTGGTGGCGAAGTAGGCATCAGCCCGGGTAAGGAAACTGCTTACTATACAACTGCGTTGGCGGCAGCACAGGAAATTATAAACGGTAATGCAGGAGCTTATTCTCTGTATAAAAACAAACCCGATTTATCCGAAAATTTTGCAGCCCTGTTCTTAGATAAAGATGCAACAAACAATGAAGCCATTTTGGTAGAAGATTACAAACCCAAGAGTGGAAAAACACACGGTTTTACAGTTAACAACCAACCCTTTTCATCAGGGGAAGAATCTGGCAATGGCGATGCAGGCCGTTTAAATCCTTCCCTAAACCTTGTAGAGGCTTTTGAAAAAGCAGACAATAGTTTTGCACCCATCCCTGCAACAAATGGTTCAGGTGTTCCAATTTACTATACCAGTCAAACAGATATTTTTGCTGGCCGCGATGCAAGGCTTGCAGGTACGGTTATTTTGCCGGGCAGTTCTTTTAAAGGGCAACCTCTTGATATCTGGGCTGGTTATAAACTAGCGGATGGTTCAATTTTTACTACCCAGGACGCCAGTAAATTACTGCCGTTACCTGGTACTTCCACCGCTGTACAGGTGTTGGGTAAAGACGGTCCTTATAATGGCAATGAATTTAGAACACAGTCAGGATTTTATATACGCAAATACCTGGATCCTACGCCCGGTGCAGGTTCAAGGGGTACCGGCAGCGGGGTTGCCTTTATAAAATACCGCTACGCAGAAGTTTTACTAAACGCTGCGGAAGCTGCTTTTGAACTGGGGCAAACTGCAGTTGCTGCCGATTATATGAACCAGGTAAGAGCAAGGGCAGGCTTAATAGTACCCTTAACCCCTGCTCAAATTACATTTGACAGAATTGTACACGAACGCAGGGTAGAGCTGGCTTTTGAAGGGCACATTTTATATGATCTTAAAAGATGGAGACTGGCCCATATTGTTTGGGATGGTACTAAAATGACAGAAGCTGACCTGGTAACAAATATTGGGTCGTCTACAAAAAAGAATACACAGCCTTACGGGTTATGGCCATATAAATATTACAATCCGGCCAGCCCCGACAATGGTAAATGGGTGTATAGTATTGTGTTGCCATCGGCAGTTACAGGAGCCAATAAATTTCTTTTTGGCAATTACTATTCTTTCATTGATGACAATGTAAGATCAGCCAATCCAAAAATCGTTAAACAACCCAACCAATAGTTTTCAATTTTAAATAAACAGATCATGGCCATTAAATATAATTATATACTAACATTGGCAATTGCTGCAATGTTACTGTCTTGTAAAAAAGATAATTATAAACCGCCTGCTACAACTTTAAGTGGCAAAGTGGTTTATAAAGGCGAAGCTTTACAACTTGAAAATAACCAGGTACCTTACCAGTTATACCAGGACGGTTTTGGAAAGGTGGGCGCCATTACACAAACATTTGAGCAAGACGGCTCTTATTCGTCCTTGCTTTTTGACGGGCAATACAAGCTGATTATTCCCAATGGTCAGGGACCTTTTATCTGGAAGCAAAATGCAGCAGGTGATCCGGATACATTAATCGTTAACCTGAAGGGCAACCAAACACTCGACCTTGAAGTAATGCCTTATTACCTGATCCGCACACCTCAGCTGGCAGCCGCTTCCGGAAAAGTTACCGGTAGCTTTAAAATAGAAAAAATAATAACCGATGCCCATGCAAAGGATATTGAAAATGTAAAATTGTACATCAATAAAACCCAGTTTGTTTCAGAAGGGGATAATAATATTGCGAGTACAAGTTTGGATGGATCTGCAATTGTTGATGTAAACAATGTAAGTCTGAGTGTGGCAATCCCGGCGATCGTTCCCACTCAAAATTATGTGTATGCACGCATCGGTTTAAAAATCTCCGGAGTGGAAGACAGAATTTTTTCTCCTGTTCAAAAAATTACTTTTTAAAGAATTTAAATGCTGTTTGTTGTGACACCCAAAAAATATTGCCGTCTTTCTAAAAAGCAGAATACAGAAAAATATAGCTTGAAACGTATTTATGATTAACTTCAAAAAATAAGATATTATGGACCATTTAGCAGCTGGCTAAATGGCCTTTTTTTTACCATTGTCAAGGATGCCGGTTAAAAGACCGGTGCCTGATTAAATTTAACCATCGAATGAAAAAAATTACATTGCTCTTTTTTGTTGTGCTTGTAAGCTGCAGAACGTTAGCCCAAAACGACTGGAAGATTGCAGGGGATAAAATTGTTACGCCATGGGCCGAAAAGGTAGATCCCGCAAAACCCCTGCAAGAATATCCTCGGCCGCAAATGGTAAGAACCAACTGGCTTAATTTAAATGGCTTTTGGCAGTACAACATTCTGCCAAAAACACAGCAAACAATACCAGCTTCCTTTGCCGGAAAAATTGTGGTACCGTTTGCGGTAGAATCGGCATTGTCAGGCGTTGGTAAAACTGTTGGTAAAGACAGCGTGTTGTGGTATCAAAAAAGTATTGTACTTCCCGCCAATTTTAAAAATAATAAAGTATTGCTGCAGTTTGGCGCGGTTGACTGGCAATGCGACGTATATATAAACGGAACGCATGTAGGCCAACACCAGGGCGGTTATGATCCGTTTAGTTTTGACATCACCAATGCCATTACAAAAAAAGGCAGTCAGCAAATCTCCATCCGGGTATGGGATCCAACCGATGAAGGTCCGCAGCCAAGGGGCAAGCAGATAAGAAATCCCAATGGTATCTGGTATACGCCTGTAACAGGCATCTGGCAAACAGTTTGGCTGGAGGCAGTTCCCAAAACATACATCAGCAGTACAAAGCAAACGCCGGATCTAGATAAACAGTCTTTGCAGGTGGAAGCAAATGTAGAAAGCATGCAAGCCGGCGATGAAATAATGGTAAGTGCATTTAAAGGCAGTGAAAAAATTGCTGAACAAAAATTGCAGTCCGGTAGTACCGCAACAGTGTTGATCGCTAATCCTCAGCTGTGGTCGCCCAACAGTCCTTTTTTATACGACCTCACCATTACGCTGATGCGCAATGGTAAAAAGATAGATGAAGTGAAATCTTATTTCGCCATGCGCAAAATTTCCATGAAGGCTGATAAAAATGGTATTCAGAGAATGTTACTGAACAACGAATTTGTATTTCAGTTTGGTCCGCTCGACCAGGGCTGGTGGCCGGATGGATTGTACACGGCACCAACAGATGAAGCCCTGAAATTTGATATTAAGAAGACAAAAGAAATGGGTTTCAATTTAATTCGCAAGCACACAAAAACGGAAAGTGCCAGGTGGTACAATTACTGCGATAAATTAGGCATGTTGGTATGGCAGGATATGCCTACCGGTGACCTTGGTAACGAATGGGAAAACCGTCCGGGTGTTTACGGCAGGGCAACAGATAAAGATCGTACGCCGGAATCGGAAAAAATATACCGTACCGAATGGAACGAGATTATGCAGGACCTGCACAACTTTCCCTGCATAGTAGTATGGGTACCTTTTAACGAAGCCTGGGGCCAGTTTAAAACAAAAGAGATTGTTGAATGGACAATGCAAAAAGATCCAAGCCGGCTGGTGAATACTGCAAGTGGCGGCAACTTTGTGGATGTTGGTCCCATCATCGACCTGCACAATTATCCTGAGCCGCTAATGCCGGACCCCGAATTATTTGGTACAAAAAGAATATTGGTACTGGGTGAATTTGGAGGTCTTGGGTTACCGGTTGAAGGCCATACCTGGCAAACAAAAAATAACTGGGGCTACCAGAGTTTTAAAAATAATGACGCATTACTTACAAGATATACGGAGTTAATTAACAATATACCTGCACTGATTGAAAAAGGGTTATCAGCGGCGGTGTACACTCAAACTACGGATGTGGAAGGAGAAATAAATGGATTTATTACCTACGACAGAAAAGTAATTAAAATGCCTGTAGACAAATTGAGAGCGCTCAATACCAGGCTTACACACGCTGAAAACTAAAATTTAAAATGAAAGATTTTGTCCATAAAAGCCAACTAAAAATAAATTATTGTATCATGAAGAAATTGATTGTATCGTGTTTTTTTATTTTGAATGCCTGGGTAGTTTTTGCACAGAGCAGTAAAGCGCCTGCCTATCCTTTAATTACGCATGATCCGTATTTCAGCATCTGGTCAACCACGGATGAATTAACAGCTTCGCCCACAAAACACTGGACGGATGCCGATCATTCTTTAATTGGAATGATAAAAGTAGATGGCGAAACTTATCGTTTTTTGGGGAATGCTGGTAAAGTATACAAAACCATTCTGCCTGCCAGTGACGAAGTAAATTATGAAGCCGTTTATACCGAAGATAAACCTGCTGAAGAATGGATGACTACTGGCTTTAATGACAGTAAGTGGAAAAAAGGCATCGCTCCTTTTGGTGACAATGAAAGCATAGTAAAAACTAAATGGCTTTCAAAAAATATCTGGATGAGAAGAACGTTTTCGGTGAACGATTTAAACTTAAATAACCTGTTTTTAAAATTAAGTCATGATGATGATGTAGAAGCCTATTTAAATGATGAACTTGTTTACAAAAAAATAGGTTGGACCAACAAATATATTTATCTGCCCATTACAGACGCAACAAAAAGTAAATTAAAAAAAGACGGTAATGTTTTAGCCATACATGTAATCAACAATGTAGGCGGCGCCATGCTGGATGCAGGTATTGTTGAAGAACCAAAGGCTGCCACCGGCAATTCAATACAAACGGCCATGCAAAACAGTGTAAAATTAAACGCTACACAAACCGTGTACAACTTTACCTGCGGCAAAATAAATCTCTTACTTACGTTTACTTCGCCATTGCTGATCAATAACCTTACCATCCTGGCAAGGCCTGTTTCCTATATCAGCACCATAGTGAAATCAACGGATGGTGCGCTGCATGATGTTCAGTTGTATTTTGGTGCTTCCACAGATATAGCGGCAAATAGTCCTGCACAAGCGATGGCCACGCAGCAATATAAATCGGGAAGCTTATCTATATTAAAAGCTGGAACCGTTGAACAGCCTGTGTTACAAAAAAAAGGTGATGACCTGCGCATTGACTGGGGGTATATGTATGTAGCAGTACCCTCCGGTCCGGGAGTAAAACAATCTGTATCGGAAGATGGCGACGTATCAAATTTATTTAACCCAGGGGCAGGTAAGTTAAACAACGGAAAACATCTGCTGCTAAATACCATTGTAAGTATGGGTAAAGTAGGCACCACCTCTAAAGAACAACTGATATTATTGGGCTACGATGATTTGTATTCCATACAATATTTTAAAACCAATCTGCGTCCTTACTGGAATCAAAGCGGTACTGTAAAGTTTGAACAACTATTGTCGCAGGCCGCTGCTGATTACAAGGCAACACTGCAAAAATGTGATGCTGTTAATAAAATGATTCACAGCGATGCGGTTAAAGCGGGTGGCGAAGACTATGCAAAATTATGTGAGCTGGCGTACCGCCAAAGCATTGCTGCACATAAACTGGTTAAAAGCCCGCAAGGTGAATTGTTGTTTTTGTCAAAAGAAAATTTTAGCAACGGTTCAATCAATACAGTAGATGTTACCTATCCTTCGTCGCCTTTATATCTTGCCTACAATCCGCAATTGTTTGAAGGCATGTTAAACGGAATATTTTATTACAGCGAAAGTGGTAAATGGCCAAAACCCTTTCCCTCACACGATTTGGGAACCTATCCCATCGCCAACGGGCAAACCTATGGTGAAGATATGCCGGTAGAAGA
Source organism: Ferruginibacter sp. (assembly GCF_014377975.1). Lineage (GTDB taxonomy): Bacteria > Bacteroidota > Bacteroidia > Chitinophagales > Chitinophagaceae > Ferruginibacter. The sequence goes on along the minus strand of NZ_JACMOO010000171.1, from coordinate 67,162 downwards.
ATGTGGCAATATGATGGTGCTTACTGCTGCTGTTTGCAAAGCGGAAGGCAATGCAGCATATGCAAAAAAACATTGGAAAACACTGGCTGTATGGGCCGGTTATTTAAGTAAGGAAGGTATTGACCCTGCACTGCAATTGTGCACCGATGATTTTGCAGGCCACCTTGCACGCAATGCCAATCTGTCCATGAAAGCCATTGTTGCATTGGGTGGATATGTACAAATAGCAGAGAAAGCAGGCGAGCTGAACATCGCTGCAAAGTACCGCAGCATTACAAAAGATATGGTAACAAAATGGATGAGCATGGCCGCAGACGGCGATCATTATTCCTTAACTTTTAACGATAAAAATACCTGGAGCCAGAAATATAATTTGGTTTGGGACAAGGTGCTAAAATTAAATTATTTCCCAAAAGAGGTATATCAAAAGGAAGTAAAATATTACCTCACTAAACAAAATGAATTTGGGTTGCCTTTAGATAGCAGAAAAACCTACACCAAATCAGATTGGGTGATATGGACATCCGTACTGGCAGCGGATCAAAAAGATTTTCATGCGCTGGCAGACCCTATCTATAAATACGCAACACAAACAACCTCCAGGGTGCCCATCAGCGACTGGCATGAAACGACCGATGGCAAGATGGTAGGTTTTCAGGCAAGAAGCGTTGTGGGCGGTTATTTTATGAAAGTTCTGGAGATGAAATTTAAAAATAAATAATTTATACCAGCAAAAAAGACAAATCAGTAATCTCAAATTAATTCATTTAAATATCTAACATGCTCATCAGGAATAAAAATTATTGTTTTCTTTTTTTGTTGTTATTTACAATCAGCTTACAGGCGCAAAAAAATAAAAAACAGGTAAACAATGTTCCGGCACCCGGAACTGTTTGGACGGCAGAAAAAGCCAATACCTGGTATGGCCAACACAAGTGGCTTACGGGTGCCAACTATATCCCGGCTACTGCCATCAATCAGCTGGAAATGTGGCAGGCAGATACATTCGATCCTGCTACCATTGATAAGGAATTGAGCTGGGCCGAAAGTATTGGCTTTAATACCATGCGGGTATTTTTACATTCCATCGCATGGAAACAAGACCCCGGTGGATTTAAAAAACGCGTTGATCAGTTTTTATCTATTTCAGCTAAACACCACATTGAACCCATTTTTGTTTTCTTCGACGACTGCTGGAATAAGGAACCCTTGGCCGGCAGACAACCAGCCGTAAAAACAGGTATTCATAATTCCGGGTGGATGCAGGATCCCGGCCAGCCTGCTTCTGCGGATACCACTATTTTTCCTTCGCTGGAAAAATATGTAAAAGATGTACTCACCAGTTTTGGGCATGACAAAAGAATTTTATTGTGGGATTTGTACAATGAACCTGGCAACAATGGCAAAGGCGATTCTTCCCTGCCATTGCTTACAAAAATATTTCAATGGTCAAGGGAAGTAAACCCCGATCAGCCGGTATCTGCAGGATTGTGGGCCTGGAATCTTGAGAAACTAAATGCATTTCAATTAAAGAATTCTGATGTGATTACATATCACGATTACCAGGAAGCATCTTTACACAAGCAAGTGGTGCAGGTGTTAAAAGCAAATGGCAGGCCGTTGATTTGTACTGAGTATATGGCCCGTACCCGCAACAGCCGTTTTGCTACGGTGATGCCGATGCTGCAAAAAGAAAATGTAGGTGCCATTAACTGGGGTTTTGCAGATGGAAAAACAAACACCATTTATGCATGGGATACTCCTACTCCGGATGGCAGCCAACCCATAGAATGGTTCCATGATATTTTTAAAAAGGATGGCACGCCTTACCGGGAAGATGAGGTGAATTTAATAAAGAAACTGAACGGCATGCAGTAAATAAACTGCTAAATTTTTTTATATGAGCAATCGTAAAACCTGTTGTTTCTACATCAGGTTGCTTTTAAAGCCAACGTTAATAAGTGCATCATGGGTGAAAATATTTTAAAAATAACGCTGATGGATATTGCACGCGAATTAAATATTACCGCCGCTACAGTTTCCCGTGCCCTCAGCAATCATCCTGCAATTAAAGAATCTACCAAACAGGCTGTCCGGGAAACAGCTGTCAGATTAAAATACCAGCCCAACAAAATCGCATCGTCGCTTCGTCTTGGTAAATCAAAAATTATTGGTGTAATTATCCCCAGTGCAGAAATAAATTTTTTTGGTTCTGTGGTACACGGTATTGAGAAAATAGCGAACGAACACAACTACAATGTGTTGATTTATCAATCGAACGAATCTTATGAATACGAAAAAAGAGGTGTGCAAACTTTTTTACAATCGCAGGTAGATGGAATACTCGCCTCTATTTCAAAGGAAACCATAAATCTGGATCACTACATCGAAATAAAAAAAAGAGGTGTGCCACTGGTACTGTTTGACAGAGGCATCGATAATCTTGGGGTATCTTCCGTTGTGGTAGATGACTATCGTGGGGCATTTGAGGCCACCAAACATCTGATAAGCCAGGGTTGTAAACGGATTGCTCATATAGGCGGTCAGCAACATGTAAGTATTTTTAATCAACGGTTAAAGGGTTATATAGATGCGCTGAATGTACATGGTTTTCCGGTGGATGACGATTTGATTTTGTATGGTAAAGTCAGTATCGATTCCGGCAGGGAATGCATGCACAAATTGTTATCGCTTTCAAAAATACCGGATGGGGTTTTTGCGGTAGAAGATTTTACAGCACTGGGAGCCATGCAGGCCATCAAAGCGGCGGGCAAAATTATTCCTGAAGAAATTGCCGTCGTTGGTTTTGCCAACGAACCATTTGCCGGATACATCACGCCATCCCTGTCTACTGTAAACCAGCAAACGGTCCGCATGGGCGAAGAGGCAGCCAACTTATTTTTTGAATCTATGCAAAATACCAATGGCTATGATTTGAATCCGCGTAAATTAATTTTAGAACCGGATTTAATCTGCAGGCAATCCAGCAATAGAAACCACCGTGAATATTTATAATCTCACTGCCATAAAAATTTATATCCAAACAAAAAAAATATTCAATAGTAATAAAATTAAGCGCATGTTTCAACCATACCAAACGGGCATCTTTTTTTTAATACTAATATCTTTTGTTTCCCCTGCATGTAACAAAAAGCTGGTTAATGTTAAAAGCACTTATAAAAGAACCGTAAAAAGGGTTGAATCGTTACCTGGAATTACAATTGTTTGGGAAGCTTCTTCCAAACAACGCCTGGCACCTCAAAATGGCCGTGGCATTGGTTACTGTGGTTATCCCCGGATGATTCAGTTGTACGATAAAACATTGATTTGTGTATATGAAGTTAGTGGCGGTAGTATAGAATGTATAAAAAGTGGCGACAAAGGAAATACATGGTCGGCTCCGGTAATTATTGCCACCCGTCAAAACGGAATCAATATGGCAGTTCCTGAAATTTTAGAATTAAATGACCATTCTTTACTGGTGTCCTACAATCCACGTCCATCGCCCATTGACAGTACCCGGTATTTTGGTATCCGCACAAAAAAAAGTTATAACGGCGGATTAACCTGGACGGATGAACGTTTATTGTATGAGGCAGGTTCTAAATTTGAAGATGGATGCTGGGAACCTGCACAAATACAATTACCTGGCGGTGAGGTACAATTATTTTTTAGCAACGAAGGTGTTTATACCAACAGTAATGAGCAAAATATTTCAATTTTCCGTTCACACGATAACGGGTTAACATGGACAACACAACCTCAGATTGTTAGCTTTCGTTCTGGTAAAAGAGACGGCATGCCGGTACCTGTTTTATCAATAGATAAAAATGAAATTCTTTGCTCAATCGAGGACAATGTTGTGGGCCAGTTTAAACCTTCCATCATAAGAGCTTCATTAAAGGATAATTGGCGTACATTGAATAACGGCAAAGGCGATAACCGCAACCGTGCACTCAAAGAAAAGTTGAGCAATGATATTTATGCAGGCGCTCCGTATTTAAGGCAATTAACAACGGGTGAAACTATTTTATCGTATCAGTCAACGGAAGGCAGAAATAAAAACTGGACGAATGCCTGTATGAATGTGGTGGTGGGGGATGCAAAAGGAAAAAACTTTGCAGGCAAAACTATTCCCTTTGATGTGCCGGTAGACAAAAGTGGCTTGTGGAATTCATTGTGTATACTGGACGATAATACCATTATAGCATTGACTTCTACCAATGCTTTTGCTTTGGGTGCAACTGAAGTGTGGATGATTAAAGGGCATATTAAAATAGATAAAAAATAAAATGTATGGAGGCTATGAATAAAATAAAAAAGGCTGTTGGTTATAGCGTTTGCTTAACAGCAATGATTGTGTTGGCTGCCGTTTCAGCCAATGGTCAGGCTAAGGTTACCAATGTTAAACGTCCGTCTACGGTTGCCGTAAATAAATTTTACACCAGTAACAGATTGCCGCTGCAGCCACTTAGCTTTATAAAGCTGCCGGTAGGTTCTATTAAGCCAGAAGGCTGGATAAAGAAATACCTGGAGTTGCAAAAAAATGGCCTCACGGGAAAGCTGGGAGAGATCAGCGCCTGGCTTGATAAAAAAGACAATGCCTGGTTTAGCGGCAACGGTAAAGGCGGACATGGCTGGGAAGAAGTGCCTTACTGGTTGAAAGGATACGGCAATCTTGGGTATGTGTTGAAAGATGAAAAAATTATCAGCGAAACAAAATTGTGGTTAAACAAAGTATTTGAAAGCCAGCAGCCCGACGGATATTTTGGTCCACGTGTTGTTGAAAATGAACACCAGGATAACAAAGGTCAAACACCCGACCTTTGGCCCAATATGCTGATGCTTTGGTGTATGCAATCTTATTATGAATACAGTAACGATGCCCGTGTTATTCCTTTTATGACTCACTATTTTAAGTGGCAAACAACCATACCCGATAATAAATTACTTAAAATTTATTGGGAAAACAGCCGGGGCGGCGATAATTTGTACAGCATTTACTGGTTGTATAACCGCACCGGCGAAAACTGGTTGTTATCCCTGGCAGATAAAATTCATCGCAATACCGCAGACTGGTCACAGAAAAATAATTTACCCAATTGGCACAATGTAAATATTGCCCAATGTTTCAGGGAGCCGGCAACTTATTTTATGCAGACCAAAGACAGCAGCTTTTTAAGAGATACTTACAAAGATTTTTACCTGGTAAGAACATTGTATGGCCAGGTGCCGGGTGGCATGTTTGGTGCGGATGAAAATGCCAGAAAGGGATATGATGATCCCAGGCAGGCAGTGGAAACCTGTGGCATGGTAGAGCAGATGGCTTCGGATGAAATATTAACCGGCATCACCGGAGACCCCATGTGGGCGGACAATTGCGAGAATGTTGCTTTCAATACATATCCTGCGGCAGTAATGGCCGACTTTAAAGGCCTCCGTTATTTAACAGCCCCTAACATGGTAGTGAGTGATAGCCGCAACCATGCACCGGGATTACAAAATGAAGGTCCGTTTTTAATGATGAATCCTTTTAGCAGCCGCTGTTGCCAGCACAATCATTCACAGGGCTGGCCTTATTATGCAGAACATTTATGGATGGCCACACCTGATAATGGCGTCGCTGCTATCCTGTACAATAGCAGTGAAGTATCCGTTAAAGTTGGCAGTGGCAAAGGCAATGCCGTTGGCCTTAAACAAACCACCCATTATCCGTTTGATGAAAATATAAAAATTGAAATCAATACCGGTACTGCAATAAATTTTCCATTGTATTTACGCATACCAAACTGGTGCAACGGAGCTACTATTAAAATTAATGGTGTTGATCAAAAAACTGAATTGGTGCCAGGTTCTTATGCAAGGCTTGAAACAAAATGGAAACAGGGCGATGTGGTAGAACTGGTATTGCCAATGCTGTTAAAAAAAGAAGACTGGAGTAATAACAGGAACAGTGTAAGCATCAATTATGGACCACTCACTTTTTCTTTAAAAATTGGAGAATCGTATAAACAGATGGACAGTAAAAAATCTGCCATCGGTGATTCCAAATGGCAGGAAAATGTAGATCAGACCCAATGGCCTGCTTACGAAATTTATCCAACCACTATGTGGAACTATGGACTGGTACTAAATGATCAGCCACTGGAAAGCCAGTTTAAATTGATTAAAAAACCATGGCCTGCCGATGATTTTCCTTTTACCCAGGATGCCGTGCCATTTGTATTAAAAGCAACTGGAAAAATTATTCCGGAATGGGTGCTGGATAAATATGGTTTGTGTGATGTGTTGCCGCAAAGTCCGGTATCGGTTTCAACAAAAGAGCAGCCGATAGAACTGGTGCCCATGGGAGCAGCGAGGTTAAGAATATCTTCGTTTCCGGTGGTGAACTAACTAAATGGCCAATGGTGAATATTGCTGGGATAGTCGTGTTAAAAAAATCAATTATTTTTTCCGGTAAAATTAAGTGGCCTGGTAATAAGAAGTGTCCGGTAGGGACACCGGCCACGGCGGTAGATATTGCAGGGAGAATGGAGTGAATAATAAAAAATCAATTATTTTTTCCGGTAAAATTAAGTGGCCTGGTAATAAGAAGTGTCCGGTGGGGACACCGGCCACGGCGGTAAAATGTTATTGCCTGTTATGAAGAATTGTCCAATGTGGACACCTGCTACGGCGGTAAAAACGCAATATTTTCCTTATTCATACAATTAGTTATCTTTTCCATCTACTGTACGGCAACAACGGAAAGTTTATACAACCAATCTGTATAAAAATTCAGAAAAAATAATGGATTGCTAATTATAATATTACAGGTATGAAAATAATAAAGCACCTTATATTTAGTACGATACTTTTTTGTTGTTTGTTAACCATTGTTTTTGCACAGACACAAAAAACTTTTAGCAATCCGCTACTGCCCGGCGGTGCCGACCCATGGTGCATTTATAAAGATGGCTTTTATTATTACACCAACACAACAGGCCGCAATATTACCATTTGGAAAACCGATAATATTGCCCGGTTAAAAACTGCGGAGAAAAAAGTGGTATTTACCCCGCCGGCAACCGGGCCATATTCCAAAGAATTGTGGGCACCTGAAATTCATTTTTTACAAGGCAAATGGTATATTTATTTTGCGGCAGACAGTGGTAAAAATATAAATCACCGGCTTTGGGTATTGCAAAACAGTTCGGCTGATCCGTTAAAAGGGAAGTGGATACTGAAAGGCAAACTGGCTACGCCGGATGATAAATGGAGTATTGATGGTTCTTTGTTTCAACACAACAAGCAATTGTATTTTATCTGGTCGGGTTGGGAAGCAGATGTAAACGGCCAGCAAAATATATACATCGCCAAAATGAAAAATCCCTGGACGGTTATTGGTGTAAGGGTAAAATTATCAAGCCCTGAATTGCCTTGGGAAACCATCGGCGCATTGCATGATGCTAATAACCCACCGCAGGTAAATGTAAACGAAGGACCCGAAGTACTGGCACATGCAAATCAGCTTTTTCTCATCTATTCAGCCAGTGGGTGCTGGACAGATTCTTATGCCCTGGGTATGCTTACAGCAAGTGCCAAAAGCGATCCGTTGAATCCGGCCTCCTGGAAAAAGTCACTGCAGCCGGTATTCAAACAATCAATCGAAAACAGGGTGTATGCACCTGGTCATAATTCATTCTTCAAGTCGCCGGATGCTAAAGAGGATTATATATTATATCACGCAAATTCAAAGCCTGGTCAGGGTTGTGGCGGTTTTCGCTCTCCCCGTGCCCAACTGTTTACCTGGAACAAAGATGGCTCGCCCAATTTTGGTGTTCCTGTAAAAGAAGGAGAAATATTAACACTGCCATCGGGTACCGGTAATAAAGTGTGTGTCAAATTAGAAATTGATTTTTAAGATAAATGGTTTTAAAATATTTGGGTTATAAATATTTTTTCGGGTTGATTATTGCAAATATTTACATGCAGTTTTTGGATGCGCAACAGCAGCAGTTAATCAAAAAGCCAACTGAAAATAATTGGTAGAATCCGGTTTTAAATCGTGACTTTGCAGATCCCACAGTGATTAAAACAAATGGTAAATCTTATGCGTATGCAACACAGGGAACCCCGGACGGCAAATTGTTAAACATCCAGGTTGCTTCTTCTACGGATATGTTTAACTGGAAAACAGAAGGGGATGCACTTTCACAAAAACCAACCTGGGCCAAAAGCACTTCCAGCTTTTGGGCGCCGCATGTTTTGTATGATGCATCCATAAAAAAGTATGTATTGTTTTTTTCATCTGCCACCAATGATACATTGCTGGGTAAATGTATTGGTATTGCTTTTGCCGATTTGCCGGCAGGGCCTTTTATTGATAAAGGCAGTCCACTTATTTGCGGAGAAGGTTTTGTAAATATAGATCCCATGGCAATGATAGATCCGGCAACGAAGAAAAAATTATTGTTCTGGGCGTCTGGTTTTAAGCCCATCAAGGTACAGGAACTTACCAACGACTGGAAAAATTTCAGGACCGGAACAACCGCATTAAATCTTGTTTGGCCCGGCAAAGAAAAAGACTACAACATATTGTTGGAAGGAGTATGGGTAGACTGCCAGGCTGGTAAATATTATCTCTATTATTCCGGTGATAATTGTTGCGGTGAAAAAGCACATTATGCCGTAATGGTTGCAAGGTCTGACAATGCCATGGGGCCATATCAAAGATTAGGCGAAACCAACAAAACCGGCAGCAGTGTTATTCTGCAGCAAGACACCGCCTGTCTGGCACCGGGACACAATTCGATTTTTAAAGACCGCAAAGGAAATAAATGGATTGCTTATCATGCGATAAGTAGAAAAAATCCAGGTAATAAAAATGGCAGCAGCAGGCGAGTGATGCTGATAAAACGAATTATTTATAAAAATGGATGGCCTGTTGTAAAATGAAGATTACTTATAAAGTATCAATTAAAAAACAATAATCCTAAAAGCGTCTAATAGAGTATTAACAACCCTTTTGTCTTTCTAATTACCATCTGAATAACAGAATTCTACCTTTCAATTTATCTCCGCCTTTAAGCTCTTCACCTCCTCAATAATCAACCGGGTCACTTCCATCTTCATCTGATAGTAATTATCCAGACACTGCGGTTGGGTAAAATTGGATACCACCGGAATGTCTTTAAACCAGCTTAGTTGCTCATTCAATTTCGGCACATCATTAATAATTTCAGCTGGCATTTCTAAAATAGAGATTATTTGTGCAGTGGCAGCAAACCACCGTAACGAACAAACATGGCGTACGATTTACCAATAGGACGGTTTAAAAATGATACAGAAGTATAAAAAACAGAGCAGTCCTTCGGTTATTACTGCAGAAGAATATTTGTTGATTGAGAAGAAATTGAATGATTCCAAAAACGGCTTTCGGGGATATGTGGAGCTTTTGAACTTTGTAGCGACTGAATTTAAAAAGACAATAAAATACGATAGCCTGCGAAAATATTCCATGCGCTGTTTAGGTTCCAGGAGTAATAATTTAGACCCTATACTTTCCAGGCAATATTCAATGTCTCTCAGACTTTCCCGATAACAGAATTGAGCAAAGCTCATTACTAGAAATTGCTCCCAGCAGGTAAAAGTTTTTATACCTAAGTTACCTTGGTAGCGGCTGACACATAAATCAAATTCATACCAATAAACCGTTTCAAATAACTGTGCGAAAATATATTTACCTTAATTCATTGCTAAATCTAATAGCAAAAAATCGACTTTTAATTCAAATCGTCAAATAATTAAAACCGCCAAAAAGTGTGATATTACTACGTTTTACCACTTTTATAAAAAATCTACCGGACAGTAGTGTAATCACTATTGAAATATTAGTTTAAGGTTAGCCTGGTTAAGCCTTACTTTTAACCACTTTTCTAATTTATTTTTTTCTGCTTTTGGCAGGCCTGCAGACATGTTTAGCAATACTAAATAAGTATTAGTTTGCATCAAACTATCATTAATGGTTATGGATGGTTCTATAATTGCTCTTTTTAATTGAGGATATTGAATTTTTAATTCAGAATAAATCTGTACACTTAATTTTTGCTGGTTAAGGATGCTGTCAAACTTCAATTGAACCAGATTTAATTGTTTTTCCTTCATCCCCAAAGCATTTGTCAACTGATTAAATTGCTCATTCGATTCATTATTTTTATTATCAGCTAAATAAGCAAATCCTTGTTTTACTTCCAGAGCCGAACTGTCTAACTGATAATTCTTTAACCGAAGTTTAAGTTGTTGTATTTCTGCTGGCAAAATTTCCTTACCGCCAAAAACCAAAGAAATACTTTTGTTTTTAGCATCAATTTTTTTGTTCAATAAATAATCATTGGTAAAATGAGCTTCATTATTTATAAAATGATTGGCGTTTTTAGTAAACTTGCTTTGTTGTACGATGTCAAATCCAAAATAAATACTCGGTAATAATGTAAGTAAAACAATTACCCAAACTATCCGCCGGGCTCTTTTTTCAGATTGTACACTATGCAAGTCTTTTAGTGGAAAATGTAATAGCCGAACAAAAATAAATGTTGCCAGGGCTATAAATACTGTATTGATAATGAAAAGATAAAATGCTCCAAAGAAGAAACTCAGTTGTAAAGTTGCCAATCCATATCCTGCGGTGCAAAGCGGCGGCATTAAGGCAGTTGCAATGGCTACACCGGGTATTACATTTCCCTTATGTCTGCTTGATGTAGCCAGTATTCCGGCGAGGCCACCAAAAAAAGCAATCAGTACATCATAAATATTAGGAGATGTTCTTGCAAGAATTTCAGAATGGGCATCGCTTATAGGCGACAGCAGAAAGAAAATGGTAGAAGTAGCTAATGCAACACCAGTAGCCACAAGAAAATTATAAATGGCTTTTCGCAGTAATGAAATATCGTTGATACCCATACCGAAGCCAATACCCATTATTGGACCCATCAGCGGAGAAATTAACATGGCGCCGATGATAACGGCTGTAGAATTAACATTTAATCCGAGCGATGCGACAAAGATGGCAAAAATTAAAACCCATAAATTTGTGCCACGGAAAACTACACCATTTTCAATATTTGTGTTAACGGTTTGATAGTCCTCTTTTTCAGTCAGCAACCTGAATTTATCAAAAAAATTTTCAGCCATATCTATTAAACTAAAAAGTATTATTGTAAGGTGGTAAATTTAAGCAAAACTCTTTTGCGGCCACAGTAAAAATCAGGGATTACACAACGTGACAGCCCTTTTAAAATTAGTATATACAACTTCAAAATTTACAAGATCTGTACTAATTTTAAAGCCGGGCAAATCAAGCAAAATCTAAAACATTCAATCATTTTTAAAATTATACAAGCTATTGTGTAAGGAATGGCAGGTATTTTTGTCACCATTAATTATTATAACTTCTCCAATCTACAAAAATGATAATTTCTTTTAGGAAAAGATTTTTACAAATAACAAAATGTTTGTGCATAATTGCGATGATTTGTCTTTCGACAGGGTTTATTTACGCATTGCCCATTCAAAAAAAAATTACTGAAGCTATGCCTAATACTGCATTGATAAAAGCTCTCCGAAAAGTTGTTATACAATGTTAAAACCGACGCAGACACAAAAGAAATTGAAGCAGTATTGGCAACTGCCGATCCGAAACATTTGATTGAAGGATTAAATAATGATGAGGCTATTAAAACCTTCTGGATAAATATGTACAACGCCTGGTTTCAGATTTTAGCCACCAGGGAGAAAAAAACAATGCCTGAAATATTTACAGGGAAACTTATAACCATTGCGAAAACTAAATTTAGTTTGGACGATATTGAACATGGTATTTTAAGAAGATACCGTTAAAAATTAAGTAGAGGATACCTGCCAAAATTCTTTCCCGGTAAATTGATAAAGCAATTAGCCGTTTCAAAAATTGATTACCGTATACATTTTGCATTGAACTGCGGAGCAAAAAGCTGTCCGCCTATTGCTTTTTATACGTATGAAAATATTAATAAACAGTTAGATAAAGCTACAAAATCATTCCTTCATTCAGAAACTGAATTTGATGATACTAAAAAACAAGTAAGGGTTACAAAAATAATGAGCTGGTTTATTGCCGGCTTTGGTGGTAAAAAAGGAATTAGAAAAATCATTAAAGAAAAACTTCAAAAGGATGTGGAAGGTTATTCTGTTAAATTTAAGATGTACGACTGGGCTGCCGAACTGGCTAAATTTGAGGAATAAAATACCCGCAATAATAACTTAAAAAAATGAATTGAGCCTTGTACTATCAGTATCATTATTCCTGTACTTAATGAGCCAACTACTTTACCGACCTTACTTTCTTTTTTAGTACCGTACCCGACTGTAAGCAGATTGCTGAAATTATTGTTTGTGATGGAGGCAGTAGCGATGATACGATTGCAATAGCAGCGTTTTTTAAAGCAAAGGCTATTTAAATCAAAAAGCCTGGAGGTGAATGGGGTTTACAAAACACAGGTAATTTTTCTGCATCAATTTTGCTGGTGTGTCTGCTACTTCCTAACAAAAGCCGTTAACAGCTTTAAAAAAATCACCAGCCCATTGGGAATAGTAAAAATGTTGCTAAATAAAAACAAGCATGAAAGAAAATAAGTACGATATTATTGTGATAGGCGCAGGTTCCGGCGGCCTTGGCATTTCACTTTTTATGGCCAGGGTTGGTCTTAAAACTCTTTTGATTGATAAAACCGATGAACATATTGGCGGTGATTGCCTGAATTATGGATGTGTACCCAGCAAAGCATTGATTCATGTATCCCGGCTGATGCACAAGGCCAAACAGGCCAAGCTTTTTGGTTATACCATTTCCGGCAAACCTGATTTTAATAAAGCCATTGAATATGTATTGTCTAAGCAAGCCATTATACGCAGACATGAGAATGCTGATTATTTGCGAAAGGAAGGGCTTGATGTTGTTTTAGGCAAGGCTTATTTTAGTTCGTCCTCGGCTGTTAAGGTGGGAGAAGAAATATATACTGCAAAAAAAATAGTATTGGCCACAGGCTCAAGGCCTGCAGCTTTAACTGTGCCGGGAATTGAAAAAGTAAGACAGTTCAATAATGAAACTATTTTTGCCCTCAACGATATGCCTGCAAGGATGCTGGTTGCAGGTGGTGGCCCTATCGGTATTGAAATTGGTCAAGCTCTAAATCGTTTAGGCATACAGGTCACCATCATTCATAGCGGTGAAGTTATTCTTCCACACGATGCAAATGAAATGGGCAGCATACTAATGGAGCAACTAATAGAAGAAGGAATTACCTTCCATCTTAATGCTGAAGTAAAAGAATTTACAAATGCCAATGAGGCCATCATTCAACAAAAAGACGGAACCAATTTTAAACAAAGTTTTGATGCGGTTTTTGTTGCTGTAGGAAGAAAAATTGTTTTAAAAGATTTAGGGCTTGAACAGGCAGGAATACAGGTAAAGGATGATAAAATTGTAGTTAATAAATATTTACAAACTACCAATAAGCACGTATATACATGTGGAGATGTTTCAGGCTCGCTGATGTTTTCCCATGCTGCCGAGCAACAAGCAAGGTTGTTGCTGAATAATTTCTTTTCGCCATTAAAAAAGAAATTGAATAACGATTACATGTCGTGGGTAACCTTTACCGACCCCGAAGTGGCTACATTTGGATTAAGCGAAAAAGTATTATTGAAAAGAAATATTTCCTTTGAAAAACTGGCGATGAACTTTGATGAAGATGACCGGGCTATTGTTGACAGTTATCAATATAGTAAATTAGTGCTTTACATAAGCAAGGGAGGATTATTTAAAAAAGAAAAAATATTAGGTGGCAGTATGGTTGCACCAAATGCCGGCGAACTGGTACAGGAATTAATTCTTGCAAATGTAAAGGGCCTTAGTATTAATGATATTTTCAATAAAATTTACCCATACCCGGTTGCATCCCGTGTAAATCAAATGATCATCGTAAAACATAAAGAAAAGCAGTTAACCGGCGCTTTAAAGAAATTGTTGAAATTCCTTTTTCGATTTGTATAATATCGTACTCTAAAAAATAATGTTATGGGATGGTGGGAGATTTTTAAAGAATGGTTTTTAAGCCTTGGTACAAAGTATTGTGTTAATCCATACATATTTGGTGGAATTTATATTGCGGCTATCCCGTTTTTTTTTCTTTGCCTTGGCTGGACGGTGAAAAATATACGGAATAAAAAGCCTTTTGTAATACCCGTATTGCTAACCGGATTATGTTTTGTATCCGCCTATCTATACCTGATTATTGTTGGTAAAAATATTCCGGTATGGGTGTATATTTTTATAGCGGCTATGGTTGTCTATGGTGTGTATTCAACAGTAAAAAAAATAAAGGACAAATCAAAGACTGCTTAATTAATCTCTCCGCCAAATTTTCTGCATTTTTTTTATCATTCTTTTACATGATTGGATTTTGATAAGCGGTATTCATAAAATAAAAAATTCTTGTTTTTCCTAATAACTTCACATCATTAAAAGTAAATTATTGACAGCGGAAAACGTTATTTAATTGATACCCAGCAGCCGGAAAATATTGGTGCATTAATTGAAGTGGCAGGCAAAGCAAATAAAAAGTTGAATCAGATTTTTTAAAAGCTGTGTTCAAATTTAGCTAGGGTGCAATTTTATTACCATCCTATATATTCCGGTGGTTTAATGCCGTTCAATCTTAAATACACAATCAGCTGCGCCCGGTGATGTGTCTGGTGATCGCTGATAAGATTAATTATCTGGAGTTTGGTTTTGGTACCTGCAAAAAAAGAAACTGTATCCGCTAAATGCGCTGCATCAAACGATTTTAATGCGCTAATTGCAAAATCATACGTTTTGTTTAATACCTGTATGATTTCTTCTTTTTTCTGAATGGGTGTTGCCGGTTTTATTACAGGGCTTTTGCTGTTGGTAATATAAGATGAAGTTAACCAACGCAAATTTGCTGCAATATGCAGCAGTTGTTCACCAAAGCTCATTTCTCCTGGCACAGGCTTAAAGCCATATTTTTCTTCTGGCATCTCCGTAGCCACTTTCAATGTGTATTCTTTTGAATTTTGTAATTTGGTAATGGCAGCATCTAAAAATAAAGAATCAGCTTTTTGGGCAGTTAGCGTATTTATAACCAATAAAGAAAACACAATGAAAAGTAATCGCATACGTTTTAATATTTAAATAAAATTAATCAAAAATGATCACTCAACTGTTTATTGACTCGCTTACTAATAAAATTGCGTTTGACAGGGCTCTTAATTCTGCCTTGTTTGGTAACCCCCTAATTTATTAATAACCTTTCCATCAGGGGTAAAAAAACTAAGGGTGGAGTTCAAGTAACTTCATAGTTTTTTACAATCTTTATTCCTTCTTTACTTTCAATATCTACCTGGATTATTAATAAAGTTTTTCACCTCTAGACGACAAAAAAAAGTTAAGAAAAAGTCTTAAAAAAGTAGGTAGCCAAAACTACCTATCCATTTTGTAATTTGAGTTTGCGAAAACAAAACAATCTGAGCAAATATTTGTAGGTAAAATTAGATAGTCAGCCGATTTTAAATCAGCTATTACAATTGGTAGATAAGTTGACCTTTGAGGAATTGATTGCAGAAAAGAAAAGCGACCACTATTATAAGACTTTTAAGAATTAGCCTCACTTTGTCACAATCATGTATGGTATATATAACTGTTGCGATTTAAAGGCTGAAACCTGCAAGGGGCTTGGGGTATAAGGGGCAAGCTTAACCATGTATACTTACAAAAGTCTTTCGCAAAGCGTTGCAAAGAAGATGGGCTACGTAATGGTAATATGGAGTTTTTGACGCGTTATATTATCAACTAATTCAATGTTACTCCAGTTTTTTGCCGTACAGCCGCATGCATGGGTTAACAGTTAAAGAACTTTTTATTGTTGATTGTACCGCTAACCGGCGTTTGTAAAAAACTATCGCTTCGTTTTTACGGGGAACTTTAAATTAGATTATTTAACGCTTCTTTGATTGGCACATTTATTTCTACAATTTCTCAAAAAGCCATTCCCATAAAAGATTCAGGGTTTAGAATATTTTTGCCTGATTTTTAACACTTGCAAAATTTTATTCTTTATAGTGATTTAGTGTTTAAAGTAAATACCGAAGGCTTTTTATATTGCTTTAACTAAATGACATTGATTCATAAATCGTTAATTTTAACTATATTTTTTTTAAATGCAGATTTGCATCTAACCCAATTTAAAATAGAAACACAGTATGGCCAGTATTTTAATCATTGACGATGAAAAAGCAATCCGTAAAACTTTATCGGAAATTTTGAGTTATGAAGGATACAAAATTGATGAAGCAGCAGACGGTGAAGAGGGAATAAAAAAGTTTAGTACTATTACTTATGATGTAGTGTTGTGTGATATTAAAATGCCTAAAGTGGATGGATTGGAATTTTTAGAAAGAGCCCGGGAAATTAATAGTGATGTGCCCATCATCGTTATCAGTGGCCATGGTAATATTGAAACCGCGGTAGAAGCTGTAAAGAAAGGTGCGTTTGATTATATAAGTAAGCCACCGGACCTAAACCGCCTGCTGATTACTTTACGCAATGCATTGGATAAACAAACACTGGTTATAGAAACCAAAGTGTTAAAACGAAAAGTTGCCAGGGTGCAGGAAATGGTGGGTAATGGCCCTGGAATTAAACTGATAAAAGAAACCATTGAAAAGGTTGCTCCTACAGAAGCAAGGGTATTGGTTACGGGAGAAAATGGTGTGGGAAAAGAACTGGTGGCAAGATGGATACATGAAAAAAGTAACCGCAGTACCGGGCCCATGGTGGAAGTGAATTGTGCGGCCATACCCAGCGAATTAATAGAAAGTGAATTGTTTGGGCATGAAAAAGGTTCTTTTACGTCTGCCATTAAACAGCGAATTGGTAAGTTTGAGCAGGCCAATGGGGGCACGTTGTTTTTAGATGAAATTGGTGATATGAGTTTAAGTGCGCAGGCCAAAGTGTTGCGTGCCTTGCAGGAAGGAAAAATTACCAGGGTGGGTGCAGATAAAGATATCAATGTAGATGTAAGGGTGATTGCTGCCACCAATAAGAATTTGTTAAAGGAAGTGGAAGATAAATGTTTTCGTCTTGATTTGTACCACAGGCTGAGCGTAATCATTGTTCATGTGCCCTCCCTGAATGAGCGGCGGGAAGATGTGCCGTTTTTAGTGGACTATTATCTTGAAAAGATTGCGGATGAATACGGCCAGCCTAAAAAAATAATGGATAAAAATGCGCTGGATATGTTAACCAGTTATAACTGGACGGGTAATATACGGGAGTTAAGAAATGTGGTGGAGCGACTGATTATTTTATCTGGTAAAAATATTACAGCAGACGATGTAACCAGCTATGTGTTACCCAAATAAGAATCACCTATGAAAAAAATATATTGCATCAGTGGCCTGGGCGCAGATGAAAGGGCTTTTGGCCGTTTGCAAATTAAAGGTCATACCATGGCTGCACTTCCCTGGTTAATGCCCAACCCGCATGAAACCATTGGGCAATATGCAAAACGGATGAGTGCGGGTATAAAAGATGAAAATCCAATACTGATGGGGCTTTCATTTGGGGGGATGATGAGTATTGAAATAGCCAAAATAATCAATGCCCCGAAGGTAATTCTTATTTCCAGCATAAAATCGGGGGATGAATTACCTGCCTGGTTAAAGCGCTCGGGCCAGTTACGTTTAAACAGGCTGTTCCCCATGCGTTCTTTTAAAATTATGGAACCTGTACAAAATATTTTTTTGGGTGCCATTGGTAAAGATGAAAAAGATATGGCAAGATCTTACCGGAAAAATGCCCCGCAGCAATACACAGATTGGGCCATCAATGAAGTGCTTAACTGGCGCAATACCTGGCAGCCGCCCACGTTGTTTCACATCCATGGCGATAACGATAGGATGTTTCCTATTAAATATGTTTCTCCAACACATGTTGTAAAAGGTGGGGGTCATTTTATGATAATGAACAAAGCTGCCCAGGTAAGTGCCGCCATTAATGATATTATTTAGAAACGGGTTGTACGATTTATATACTTTTTAAATATAGGGGTAACCTGGCGCAGAAAGCCAAAGCTGATCTATATTATGCAGATGAAGTGTGCGACGCCCATGAAGTTCCACAATGCTTCTTAGCCCGGACAATATTTATTTTACTTTTATATTTTGTTAAGGATATTGGTTTATTAAATAATTTATTTTACTGTTAAACATTTGAAAACATTTTTTATATATAACTGTAATGCAAAATTAAATATGGTATTTTTGGCCCTATTAAAATTTTACTTATGAGTATTGGCTGGATTATTTTTATTGTTTCCGCCCTTGGATGGCATATTGGTTTATATGGCATGTTTAAAAAAGCGGGTATCGAACCATGGAAAGCATTGGTGCCATTTTACAATACCTGGTGCCTGGTACAAAAAATGAAGCTGCATAAAGTGTGGTTTTTTTTACAGTTTATTCCTATCGCCGGTCAGTTCATTACCATCTGGATTACTATCAAATTTGTAGAGCATTTTGGCCGCTTTGGATTTTGGCAACATGGTGCTACAGTATTGCTTCCGTTCATATATTTTCCATATCTCGGCTTTAGCAAAAATGAAAAATATGCGGGGGAACTGGTGGTAAAAAATTATAAAAAAACCGCTGCAAGAGAATGGATTGATGCAGCAGCTTTTGCGGTGGTAGCAGCAACTATCATACGCACTTTCGTTTTTGAAGCGTATACCATTCCCACACCTTCTGAAGAAAAAACTTTGCTGGTAAGCGATTTTTTATTTGTAAGCAAATGGACCTACGGCCCCCGAATTCCCAACACACCGCTTGCGATGCCATTTGTACACCATACCATGCCTTTTGGTAATGCCAAAAGTTATGTGGAGTGGATACATATTCCGTACACACGCTGGTTTGCAAGCCCCGTGCAGCGCAATGATGCCGTAGTATTTAATTTTCCTGCAAACGATACACTCATTAACGATCCTGTTGTAGACGGGCAGCAACAGTTTGGTTCGCAACTTACCTACTACCAGGAGATACGGGATGAGATGAACCAGGGCCATATTACAGAACAAAAAGCAAGGGAGGAGGTATGGAGTAAATACGGCGATATGATCATAACAAGACCGGTAGATAAAAGAGAAAATTTTATAAAACGTTGTGTGGGTATTGCAGGCGATACGATACAGGTTATCAACGGGGCTTTAATGATCAATGGTAAACCGCAGGATTTTTTTCCACAATCGGAACGGTTTTATAAAATGACTACTCCCTCCAATTCGCCTGCACTCGACAATAAAGAAAATGCAGAAGAGATTCTTATACCTATGGGCATTCATGTTCGTTTTGAACAAAGGGATGTTCAACAGTTTGGCAACAACACGTATCTTGTAAATATTACCAATGAAGAAAAGTTACATTTAAAAATTCCAGCTGGTTATACGCTTACAGACTTTATATATCCTGTAGAAAATAAATTGTTTCCGTACTACGATACGGTCAGGCAATGGAGTTCAGATAACTATGGGCCGTTGTATGTTCCCAAAAAAGGCGCCACTATTGAATTAACGGCGGATAATTACATTCGCTATGAACGTTGCATCAGAACCTTTGAAAACAACGAACTGGAAAATAAAGGAAACAAATTTTTTGTAAATGGAAAGGAAGCAACCAGCTATACTTTTAAAATGAATTACTACTGGCTGATGGGGGATAACCGCCACAACTCACTGGATAGCCGGTATTGGGGTTTTGTACCCGAAGATCATGTGGTGGGTAAAGCTTCGCTGATATGGTTTAGCTGGGAGAACGGGCCAAGGTGGAAACGCCTTTTTAAATGGATAAAATAATTGAAGTATCATAGCAGTTAATTTATAATTCTGAAAAAGATCGTCCTTCTTATAGCAATGTAAGAAGGATTTTTTACAAAAAAAGTAGGCGCAAAAAAAAGAATAAATGATAAAGAAAGAGATTCCTTTTGCCGTGGAAATATATGCTTCAGCAGAAGAATTGAATGACAGTGATGCCACTTTACTGGCAAAGGCAAGGGCCATTACTACACAGGCGTATGCACCATATAGTCACTTTA
Organism: Ferruginibacter sp.; assembly: GCF_014377975.1. GTDB lineage: Bacteria > Bacteroidota > Bacteroidia > Chitinophagales > Chitinophagaceae > Ferruginibacter. Next base: position 46,977 of record NZ_JACMOO010000171.1, on the reverse strand, counting down.
ATGTTGGAGCCGCAGCGATGCTTACCGATGGTACAACGGTAACTGCTACCAACCAGGAAAATGCTTCTTACCCCGTGGGTATTTGTGCAGAAAGGGTATTGTTGTCAGCAGTAGCGTCTCAGTTTTCGGGTCGGGGAATTATTACTATGGCCATCAGTTATCACAATATCAATGGCGAGAGTAATACGCCCATCTCTCCCTGTGGTATCTGCAGACAAAGCCTGGCAGAATACGGGGAACGTACACACCAGTCTATCCGGTTAATTTTAAGTGGTATGCTAGGAGAAGTGTACATCATTGAAAAAGCGCAGCAATTATTGCCCTTAACTTTTTCAGCAGTTAGTATGAAATAGCTACTGACATTTTAAAAAAGCATTTGTAATCCATGAGCAATTTTTGCTTCATGTTCCAATAACCATTGCTTGCGCCACAAGCCGCCACTATAGCCCGTTAACGTACCATTGCTGCCAATTACGCGGTGGCAGGGCACTACAATACTCAGTTGATTTTTACCATTGGTAGTACCCACTGCACGGATAGCTTTTGTATTGCCGGTTCGTTTGGATAATTCCATATAATTAATGGTTTGGCCAAAAGGAATTTGTGTAAGCGCCCACCATACTTTTTGTTGAAAGCCAGTGCCGTTTTGTTGAAGGGGTAAATCGAATGTTCTTCTTGTACCTTCAAAATATTCGCTTAATTGCTGGCGGCATTTATGAAGCAACACATCATTGTCTGCTGGAGTTATTGAAAGCTTATCTTCAACTTTTTGAAGTTCATCCTCATTTATAAATAACAATCCTGAAATAAATTCACCGGTAGATTGTATTAAAATAGTTCCAACAGGGGAAGGATAAAATGTAGCTGTTTCAGGCATAAAAATATATTGATAAATTTAAATGAATTAATATTGCCAAAGCAATAAAAAATACAATTTCTTTGATTAGGAAATGAATAAAAACTATGAGTACCGTAAAAGCTGAAACGAAGTTTATTGAGAAGGCAATGAATGCAATTGCTGACCCCTGCAGGTTATCTATTTTGCAGGAAATATTCCGTAAGGGTGAAATGTGTTGTGGCGATGTGCAGCAGCTTACAGGACTTTCTCAGCCCACCTGTTCTCACCATATTAAATTATTGGCAGATAGCGAACTGGTGGTATGCCGCAAAGATGGCCGCAATCATTTTTTTACCCTTAATAAAAATAACTTTAAAAAAGTAAGCATTTTTTTAGAACGCTTTTGCGAGGTTTAGCCAATACGGCAACCATTTGTTACAGGCAGGGAAGGTTGCAGCAGTACCACGTCATTTTGCAGATTATAAACACCCATTACCAGGCATTCACTAAAGAATTTACCTATTTGTTTGGTGGGCAAATTTACAACTGCCACCACCTGTTTACCTATTAATGCCTCCCTGGTATAAAGCTGGGTTATTTGGGCAGATGATTTTTTGATTCCAGATTCACCAAAATCGATGGTGAGCTGGTAAGCAGGTTTTTTAGCATCGGGGAAATTGGCAACTGCCGTGATAGTGCCGGTACGCATCTCTATTTTTTCAAAATCTTTCCAGGTAATCATTGATTTTTTTACCGCAAAAGTATTTTGTACTATTGATAATTAAAATATTTTTATGCAACCAATAATAAAAACAGCAGGCATTGAGGATGTAAAAATAATAGCTCCTTTATTTGACGCTTACAGGGTTTTCTACCAACAGAAAACTGATATTGAAGCAGCTGCGTCTTTTTTGTCTGAACGGTTGTCAAAAAATGAATCAACTATTTTTATTGCGTTTATAAATGAAACCGCCGTGGGTTTTACGCAACTGTGTCCCGTCTTTTCTTCGGTATCCTTAAAGCCAGCCTGGTTATTAAACGATTTGTATGTAGCTGAGAAAGCACGTAAACAAGGCGTTGCAAACGCTTTGCTCAATAAGGCAAAAGAATTCGGTATTGAAAAAAATGCCAAATGGTTATTGCTGGAAACAGCTTTTGATAACTACAACGCACAAGCTTTGTATGAACAAAACGGCTGGATAAAACAAACAGATTTATTCTACCAGTTTGCTTTATCCCCCTCAATTATTTAAGGTAAGAACGTAAAAACCAAGCCATTTTTTCGTGCCTTTCCATCAGCCCGGTAACAAAATCTGCATTGCCTGCATCTTTATATTTACTGGTAAAAACATCAATGTGTAATCTTAAAAACCGAATGATAGCTTCATGGTCATCCAATAAATTTTGTATCTGGGTTTTTTGATCTGTTGAATATTCCTGTTCAACCAGTTGGCTTTGTTTTATAAAATCCTTTAATCTGCCCTGTGCATAATGGCCAATCTGCCTTACTCTTTCTGCTACTTCGTCAATGGCCTCATCAATAGTGTTATATTGACTTTCGTAAAACAGGTGCATTTCCGTAAAATTACTTCCTTCTATATTCCAGTGGTAATTTCTTGTTTTGGTATAAAGCAGGTATTCATCTGCTAAAATTTTATTTAGTACACCGGCAATTTCCTTCGAATTTTTATCGGATAATCCAATATTTGCTTTCATGTTTTATGTAGTTTAAATTTTAACAAAAATGGGTTCATATTGTTGCATAGAAAACATTCATATACTTTTCGATGCTAAAAATATACTTGTAAAATTATACTGCGGCGCAATTATACATCCCATTTTTATCTCCTGGTTAAATTATTCGTCTAATAATTTAACCAGGCTTAACAGCTCTTCCATTTTGTACCTGTTGCGCTCATCATCAAAACATTTGCTTAGTTCCTGCAGCAAAAACTGGATAATTTTTTTATTATCTCTTTGTTTAAAATAAGTAGTAGTGAGCGGTACGTTGATGCGTTTAAAATAATTTTCCACATCTTTATGAGAATATATTTGTCCGTTTAAAGGATCAATATAAAAAATTATTTTTTGTGATGCATGCCCGATCGGGTTCATAAATTCATACTGCTGATCAAAGTAAGCCAATATAAACTGCCGCGGAAGATTGATTGCTTTTACGGGAATATCCAGCAATTCGCACAACACCAGGTAAACAATACCGTTGCTGATTCCATTACCTTTTTTTGTTTCCAGTGTTTTATTAATCAGGAAATCGTCGGGCTGGTTATAAGTAATTTTTATGCCCTTGTGTTTATAATAATTGTATACAATGCTTGTAAGTACATTGATTTGTTCAAGCGGTGTAAGGTAATTATTTAACTCAAGCCAGATGTTGCGGCGCATTTTTTCAATCTCCTGTAAAGCTTGCAGCGACTGCATTTCGGGGTAATGATACCGTGCAGTTAACAAGGCTCCCTGCAATAATTCGCAGCTCCCGTTCTTCCAATTTATAAAATCATTGGTAAGGTCGCGAAAGTGTAATTTATGAATCAGCGATTCAATCCGTTCCTGTAGTTCTTCTCTGATGGTATTTTCCCAAAGGTCTTCCAGGTTAGGAATAATTGCTTTTCCAAACGAGATTATTTTATCACTTACCTGGCTGTATACTTCAGTATCCGGGTCATCTATTAAATGGAAAAGTGCTGATATTTCTTTGTTTTCTACCAAGGCATTTTATTTAAAAATGAATTTCGTTCAATGCAGGTAAATAAAGAAGTTAAATTTTCCACATTATGTGTTTATATTCCGGGTGCAGGATTTCGGACGGGGGATCTTCTGGTATTTTATGATAGCTATATAAATGGCTGATGAGCCATTTATATAGCATCATTTTGTTTGCGCTTGCTATTTTACTTTAGAAAGTTTATTGGTGGTTGGGATTAAAAAATATTTATTGTCATTGAATAAACAAACAAAAGCAACGAGATCAAAGCGATAAATATTCTGCTCATCCCTCAAACATTTAGTGATCACATGTATGCTTTCAAATAATGGAAGTCTCTTTCAATCGAATAAAATCCGGGTCGGTTGAAGGTCCGGAATTATTTCTTCTTTGCAGCTTTCTTTGGTGCAGCCCTCTTTTTAGCAGGGGCTTTTTTATCGAATGCTTTTGGTTCCTGTGTCAGAATCATTTTCTTTACTTCATCCAGTTCAATCACTGCCAATTCTTCCGGCGTATATTTTGTATTGTTTTTGTTGAAACCAAGTTTGAGCATTTTTTTGCCAAAGCGTATAAATGCACCCCAGCGGCCATTCTCTATTGCAATCTTTTCTTCGGGCCATTGCCTGATAAAACGATTGGCTTCTTTTTCCATTTTTTTCTCTATCAGTTCATTACAATCCTGCTGCGTAAGAATATCAAAATTGTACGCCCTAGGTATGTTGATGAACAAATCGTTCCATTTAATAAACGGCCCAAAACGGCCCTTGCCTTTGGTAATGGGCTTTTCATCATAAAAACCAATCGGTGCATCTTCTTTTTGTTTGGCATTGATAATTTCAATGGCCCTGTCAAGCGTAACCGACCATAAGTCTTCTCCTTTAGGAATAGAAACAAATTGCTCCCCAAATTTTACATAAGGCCCAAAACGTCCGATGTTTACACTTATTTCTGCATTCTCGTATTCACCTAAGCTAATTGGTAATTTAAATAATTCCTGTGCTTCTTCCAGCGTAATGGTTTCAATACTTTGCCCGGCTTTTAGTTTCGCAAAACGTGGTTTTTCTTCATCCCCCTGGCTGCCTACCTGCACCATCGGGCCATAACGTCCCATCCTTGCTATGATTGGTTTTCCGTCTTCAGCAACACCCAGCATTCTTTCACCCACGGCACGTTCTGCGGTTTCAAGGGTATGCGCCACACCGGTGTGAAAAGGAGTGTAAAAATCTTCTACCATTTTATTCCACTGCATTTTTCCATCCGCAATTTCATCAAACTCTTTTTCGATGTTAGCCGTAAAAGAATAGTCCATCACTTTGGTAAAATGCTGGTTTAAAAAATCGGTTACCACTAAACCTAAATCAGTTGGAAACAACTTTGATTTTTCGGCACCGGTGTTTTCCTGCTCCATCATTTTTTCGATGGTATCATTTTTTAACCTTAAAATTCTGAAACTTCTTTTCACACCCTCCTTATCTTTTTTTTCTACATAAGTTCTTTTAATAATTGTAGAAATAGTAGGGGCGTAGGTACTTGGTCTGCCGATACCCAATTCTTCCATCTTCTTTACCAGCGAGGCTTCTGAGTATCTTGCAGAATGTTTGGTAAATCTTTCGGTGGCCGTCATCTGGTTAAAATCCAGTACCTGCCCAACCGTTAAATTTGGCAATCGGCTTTCACCTTCTTTTTCATTTTCTTCCTCCTCCTCATCATCCGTACTTTCCATGTATACTTTTAAAAAACCATCAAATTTTAATACCTCACCTGTAGCCGTTAGATCTTCTTTATTGCTGCTGATATTTATTTTGGCCGTTGTTTTTTCCAATTCAGCATCACTCATTTGAGAAGCAATGGTACGTTTCCAGATCAGTTCATACAAGCGGCCAGTTTCAGCATCATTCACCGTATGGTTTTCCATGTACGTTGGGCGAATGGCTTCATGGGCTTCCTGTGCACTTTCGTTTTTAGTTTTGTATTTGCGAATTTGTAAATACCTGGCGCCATAGCTTGTATTAATCTCGGCTTTAATGGCATCCATCGCTGTTTCGCCCAGGTTAACGCTATCGGTACGCATGTAAGTTATCTTTCCGCTTTCGTATAATTTTTGAGCCAGTAACATGGTTCTGCTAACACCATATCCCAATTTTCTACTGGCTTCCTGTTGCAGTGTACTGGTAGTAAAAGGTGCGGCAGGCGTGCGTTTACCGGGACGAACCTGTATATCCTTCACCGTGTATTTAGCGCCGATACAACTTTGCAAAAACTTTTCTGCGGCTGCTTCTACAGTATATTTTCCACCTTCTGCTTTAAAGGAAACTGTTTTGTTATTCAAGTCTGTTGCTGCCAGCAAAGCTTCAATTTTAAAACTGCCAACGGCTGCAAACTGGTTAATCTCTCTTTCTTTTTCGGCAATTAATTTTACTGCTACGCTTTGCACACGGCCGGCACTAAGGCCACCGCTCATACCTATTTTTCTCCATAAAACCGGGCTCAGTTCAAACCCCACCAGCCTGTCAACAACCCTTCTTGCCTGCTGGGCATTTACCAAATCCATATTGATGGTGCGTGGATTTTTAACCGCTTTTTCAATAGCAGGTTTGGTAATTTCATGAAAGACAATGCGCTTGGTTGTTTTAGGGTCAAGATGTAAAACTTCTGCCAGGTGCCAGCTAATACTTTCTCCTTCGCGGTCTTCATCCGATGCCAGCCAGACTTCGCCACTGCTTTTGGCCAGACTTTTTAATTCTTTTACCACCCGTTCTTTATCCGCAGGTACAATGTATTTGGGCTTAAAATTATTATTGATATCAATGCCCATATCATTTTTTTCAAGGTCGCGGATATGTCCAAAACAACTTTTTACCTGAAAATCTTTTCCTAAAATTGCTTCGATGGTTTTTGCTTTCGCCGGGGATTCTACTATTAACAGATTCTTCGCCATAATTATTTTTTTGACCGGTGCTTTTCAACCTGCTCCGGGTTTTTTTCTTAGTATTCGTACCAACAACTGTGAGCGTACGAAGAAAATTAATTGTTTATTTTTCCTGCAGTATAATACTATACAACCCTGTGTGCAATGCAAATGCCGGTTATTGTACTTTATGGTATTGTATTGACGGACTTTTATAAAAAATAATACACTTTTTCACAAGTTATTTGCATGATAAAAAGTATGCAACTTAAAACAAATCCAAGTGCAATATTAGTTTAAAATTAAAAAATCAAAATTTTTCTCTAAAATAAAGCAGGGAACAGGGTAGGGTTAAAGAAACGATTCTACCCTTCTTTGTACAGCCTGATCCCTGTAAATATTACGGTGTCCCAATCCTGTGGTAATTATAAATTCTATATTTTTAAAACCTGCCTCCTTCACTTTTAGTGCATCTGCAAGCGGAGTAATATCATCGTTTTCATCATGAATCCAGAGTATGGAAGCTTTTATATTTTTCATGGCTCTTTTAATAGAATACCAGTTTGTAGGGTATCCGCCTTTTTCAAAGATGATGCTGTCAAACGCTGTTCTGATTTCTTCATCATTTATTTGTAATAATTTAAAAGCACTGTCAATAGCTGTGGTTGTTTCTGTAGCAGGTGCAATAAAAACTATCCGGGTGTTTTCATCATGCGGTGTTTTTTCCATCGCAAGGCTCAGAGCGATGCCTCCAAATGAATGGGCCAAAAACCCATCAATGGGGCCATATAATTCAATCACCTTTTCAATCATCTGGCAGTATTGCATGGCGTTAACAGTGCGGCCTTCACTTTTGCCATGTGCTGGTGCATCAAAGGCCAGTACCTGGTAATTTTTTTGCAGCAATGCAATAATATAGCTGTGAAAATTATTTGCAGAAGAACCAAAGCCATGTAGTATCAAAACCTTGTGAGGCTTGTCTTTATTCCACCGGAAACCATTCACTTTTAATCCGTTTAAAATAAAATATACCGGTTCTGCCCTTTCAAAAACTGTCCTGTTTTTAATGTGCGTTTTTAGTAACGGAGTACAAAATAATTCAAAAGCCTGCTCAGCCGTTTTTCTTTTTGACACATGCGACAGCAGTTTAAATTTTGTTCTTATATAACTTATTGCTAATTTTTGCTTTAATTTCATCGTTAACAAAGATAATAATATGAAGGTAGTAATTGTAGGAGCGGGTAATGTTGCAACAGTTTTAGGACGCCTCATTAAAAATAACGGACATGATATTTTACAAATAGTTAGCAGAACGGCCAACAACGCAGCAATATTGGCAGAAGAATTGAATTGTGCTTTTACTGATAACAGCGGCGTAATTGATAAATCGGCTGATTTGTACCTGGTAGCTTTAACAGATACGGCTATGGGCCAACTGGATGACCGATACCATTTAGGTGATAAGCTGGTAATACATACTGCGGGGTCTGTATCAAAGGAAGTGTTAAAAAATATCACCCATCATTACGGTGTTTTGTATCCCCTGCAAAGCCTGCGCAAACAAAATATGGAGTTGCAGCAGAATATCCCGTTACTGATAGATGCCAATACAGAAGAGGGTTTTACCGCATTAAAAAATTTTGCAGATACCTTATCCGCCAACGTTACCACAGCCAACGATGAACAACGCCTTAAACTGCATGTTGCCGCTGTATTGGTTAGTAATTTTACCAATCACCTGTACGCAATGGCGGCAGATTATTGCAGTAAAGAAGAAGTTGATTTTAAATTACTGCAGCCCTTAATAGAAGAAACGGCTTTGCGGCTGCGTCATTATCCACCCATTGAAATGAGAACAGGACCTGCAATTAGAAAAGATATTGAAACTCTGCAAAAACATTTGCAACTGCTGGCCCCATATCCCGCCATATATAATATGTATCTTAAAATTACCGATAGCATTATGAACTCTTAATACCAGTTACCGCCAGGTAAATATGATATCTGTCCGCACTTTATAGGGATCTTTTAGTTTGCCATTTTTATCCATTGGATCGTCAACATATACTTCATACGGTGGCTGTATTGCTTTCTTCTTATGATCTTTCATCCAGTCCTGCAGGGCTGTGTAAGCCTGACCTGTTAAATCATACGGGCCATAAAAATGAGCCACCACTACACTGTCCTGGCCTATTTGCTTAATACTGGTACCCGAAGGTAATCTGGCCGGTTTTTTATCTATTGGTAAGCCCGCTTCAAAAAAGAAAGGAGCCTTCTGGCTTTTGTACCAGGCCATCGGGACGCCGGTGATTTTTAACTTATTTTTTTTAATGATAGCGGCCAGTTTCACTCCATAAATTTGACCTAGTTTATTGGCAATGCGGTCACTGGTTTTGGCACTGTCCTTTATACAAAGCACTATTTGTTTTATGGAAATGGTATCGGTAATATTGATTACAGGAGCTTTTTTTGTTATGGCTGGTTCTTCTCTTTTAATAGCAGTTTTTACCACGGTGTCACTTTTTATTTTACCGTTTGTTTTAATATCGCCCGCATTATTACAGGCACTTATTGTAATAATTAATGGCAGGATTAAAAATTTTGCGTACGGTATCCTTTTGTAATTCATAAAGAAATTTTTAATTTTATAAGAAGCGAAAAATAGCGAAATGCTTTTTTATAAGCAAATATTTTCAACCGGGTCAATTTCACGGAAACCCTCATTTAACAAATAGTATATAAATGACGGGATAGATACAACACATACCACACCTGCATTTAAACAACTTTCAGGTAATTAATGAACAGGCATAGTTATAAGTTTTCCTGAATTGGTAATTCTACCGTAGTTTTATATCCCGATATTTGCAAAAATTATGTATACAATCACTTATAATTTTCAACAAAAAGACCTTGAGTCAATCACTTTTTCAGGTGTGGAAGAAGGACAATCCCTTTTGGAAGTTGCTTTAAAAAACAATATCAATCTTCATCACAATTGTGGGGGGGTATGCGCCTGTAGTACCTGCCATGTTTATGTGGAACGGGGCGATGAATTCCTGGAAGAGTTAAACGACCGCGAGGAAGATTTTATCGACAGGGCTGTAAGCCCCCGCATCAATTCCAGGTTAGGTTGCCAATGCCTTTTAAATGAAGGTGAAGGAAATATTGTAGTTACTTTACCCGATCAGAGCCAGTTTTTGGGAGAATGAAAACAAATTACTCAATTAGTCAATTGCCCGATTTGAAAATAAAAACAATATTTATATTGAAGTTTCCTTCATTTTCGAATTTTCACATTTTCACATTTTCAAATTATTAACAATGACCTTTGAACCTCCTATACACTGGAACGATTATGAAGACATCGCCATGAAGCTGCATGAACGTTTTGGCGATGAATTTACAGAAGGTAAAATATACCGCATCCGTTTTACAGAACTACACAAATGGGTGATGGAAATTCCTAATTTTTCCGGTACCTCCGAGCAAAGCAATGAAGGCCATCTGGAAATGATACAAAGCAGTTGGGTATATGAATGGCGGGACAGTCACAAAAAATAACGCCACTTATTGTTGTTTATTAAAACTGATTATAATAAACCAGCTACTTCACTACCATGAATATTTTATCATTGTTTAAACCCGTTAAAACTTTTGTATTTGATGTAGATGGCGTATTGGCTTCAAGCATGGTGCTTGTTTTACAGGGTGAAATGGCCCGGAGCATGAATATTAAAGATGGGTTTGCTTTACAACTTGCTGTAAAAAAAGGATACCGTGTGGTGATCATTTCTGGCGGAAAGTCAGAAGCGGTGAGGGAACGTTTAACAGGGCTTGGGATAAAAGATATTTTTTTAGGCACACACCATAAAAAAGAGAAATTGCTGAAATATGTTCAGCAGCATGATTTAAAGTGGGAAGAAATTTTATTCATGGGCGACGATATACCAGATTATACTGCCATGCAATTGGTTGGTTTACCTTGTTGCCCGGCCGATGCAGTAAATGAAATAAAGCAAATAGCCCGGTATATTTCTCCTGTAAATGGAGGATGTGGCTGCGGCAGGGATGTAATTGAAAAAGTATTAAAATTAAACGGGCACTGGGAGCTTGATACCGTCATCGCTTCAGAATAAATTTTACATTGCTTACGCAACATAAAATAAAAATGCAGCTGGCGCTTATCCACCTGAGTAAAATGGATTTATTTTTACGGTTTGAGAAAATTCATCAGCAGATGTCTTGTCTTTGAATTACTATCAACTAGATCAGTGGAAATCAGTATCATCGCCGCCCGAATGAATCTTTAGAGCTGGCGTGTTTCTATTTTATCCCGCATATCTTGCATACTTATTCATAACAGCAGTAAAGCATGAAATTATTATTTGCCTTTTTTCGTTTAATCCGCTGGCGGAATCTTTTTTTTATTGCATTAAGCCAATCACTGTTTTACTACGACATCATTGTTTCCTCTTTCAACGATAATCACCTTTTATTACACCTTACACAACCGCTATTTTTTTTATTGATGTTCGCCTCCATTTTTATTGCTGCGGCAGGATACATCATCAATGATTATTTTGATATCAATATCGACCAGGTGAATAAGCCTGAAAAAATGGTGGTAGAAAAAATAATTAAACGTCGGTGGGCAATGGTGTTGCATTGGGTAATTACCACCGTTGGATTAATGATAAGCCTGTATGTTTCTTTTAAAACCAGCTACATAGTTATTATTGTAAATGTGTTGTGTACGCTGTTACTATGGTTTTATTCCACCACTTTTAAAAAAAAATTACTGGCAGGAAATATTATTATTTCCCTTCTCACTGCCTGGACGATTATGGTACTTTATTTTGCAACGGGCAACACATTCCATTTTCTTTCTCCACCTGTGCCGGGTCTGTCAAAAGCCATGAACCATATTTTTAAATTCGCCGTATTGTATGCCGGTTTTGCATTTATAATTTCGCTGATAAGAGAAGTGGTAAAGGATATTGAAGACATGGAAGGCGACGCAAAATACAATTGTAAAACAATGCCCATCGTATGGGGTGTACCGTCCTCTAAAGTATTTGTTGGGGTTTGGCTGGTTGTATTAATCGGAGCCTTAATTATTTTGCAGTTTTATGCTTTTCAACTGGGTTGGTGGGTAACAGGTTTTTATTGTTTTTTGATGGTACTATTGCCACTTGTGTGGATACTGCTAAAATTATATATAGCGCAAAACACCCGGCAATACCATCAGTTGAGCAGTCTTATTAAACTGGTGATGTTGAGTGGTATTTTATCGATGCTTTTTTTTAAATGGTATCTTTAAAAATTATGGAATGGCAGAATATTTAATTTAAAAAACAAGTTTGTACAATGAACACTTTACCCGCAGGCAAATTTCATCCGGCTGCTTCGGCCATGCAAAAAATAATTTTAGCTTCTCAGTCGCCCCGCCGAAAACAGTTGCTGGAATGGGCTGAAGTGCCTTTTGATATTATCATTCATCCAACAGATGAATCGTATCCAGCGCATTTACCGGCAGATGAAATTGCCATCCATATTGCACGCAATAAGGCGTTGGCTATTGTGCAAATGGTTCAGCCAGCTTTGCCGGTACTGGCCGCCGATACTATTGTTGTATTAAACGGTGAAATAATTGGCAAGCCGGCCAACAGGGCAGATGCGATGATAATTTTAGGAAAGTTATCTGGCCAAAAACACCAGGTGATAACCGGCGTTGTTATTTTAAATAATCATACAGAAATTGCCTTTGCAGATATAACAGAAGTTGAGTTTCATGCTTTGACTAATAAGCAGATAGAATTTTATGTAGATAAATACCAGCCCTATGATAAGGCGGGCGCCTATGCCATACAGGAATGGATTGGCGTAGTGGGAATAAAATCGGTGAAGGGCGATTTTTATAACGTGATGGGGCTGCCGGTGAGCAGGGTGGTGCAGGCACTGTTGCAATGTTGAATTTGATTTTGTAGATTGGTAAACATTTCTGTTTGCCCTCATTATAAAATCAGCACCATGACGGAAAAGTTGCTTCAATACATCTGGCAGTTTCAGTATTTTAATCATGCTTTATTAACTACTGTCGATAACGAGATTTTACAAATAAATACCCCGGGTATTTTAAACACCAACCAGGGGCCGGATTTTTTAAACGCCAATATTAAAGTAGGCAATACCACCTGGGCGGGCAATATCGAATTGCATTTAAAATCATCCGGCTGGATAAGCCACCAGCATAGTAAAGATAAAAATTACAGCAATATCATTTTACATGTGGTATGGCAGGATGATGGCGCTGCAGAATTATCCTTTCCGGTACTTGAACTTCAAAACAGGGTGTCGAAATTTTTACTGGGCAGGTACGATGAACTGATGAATACCACTGCCTTTATTCCATGCGAAAAAAATATTAAACAGGTAAACGGGCTTACCTGGAAAAGCTGGATTGACCGTTTGCTGGCAGAGCGGCTGCAGCATAAATCTACCATTATTTTTAAGCACCTTGCTGCCAACAATAATCACTGGGAAGAAACATTCTGGTGGCTGCTGGCCAGTAATTTCGGCATAAAAGTAAACAGCGATGCATTTGAAAAAATTGCCCGGTCGTTGCCGGTTAATCTCCTTACAAAACATAAAAATCAAATTCATCAGCTGGAGGCATTGTTGTTTGGACAGGCAGGATTACTGCAAAATAATTTTACGGAGACTTATCCATTAATGCTTCAAAAAGAGTATCGTTTTTATAAAAGTAAATACAAACTTCAACCTATACAGGCACCGTTGTTTTTTTTGCGGATGCGGCCTGCAAATTTTCCCTCTGTAAGACTGGCGCAGCTGGCCATGTTGATTAACAGGAGCCTTCATTTATTTTCGGTGTTAAGAGAAGCAGAAACGCTGAAAGAAATAAAAGATTTGTTAAATGTTACTGCCAACGATTACTGGCATTACCACTATGTTTTTGACGAAGCCACTGCATTTAAAGAAAAGCATCTGGGCACGCAAATGATCAATAATATTCTCATTAATACTATTATTCCCATTGTGTTTGCGTATGGTTTGTATAATAAGGAAGAGGGGTATAAAGAAAAAGCGATGCAATGGCTGGAGCAAACTGCAGCTGAAAAAAATAACATCACCAATGCGTATAGCCTGTTAGGCATACAAAATAAAAACGCTTTCAATTCGCAGGCACTCATTCAGTTAAAAAATGAATACTGTAATAGAAAGCGTTGCCTGGAATGTGCGGTGGGTAATAGTTTGCTTAAAAAATTATAGCCAGTTATAGCGGGCATTAATCATCACATCCGGATGTAAACTTTTTATAACCGGGCAATTATCGCCTATTCTTTGTAAAATAATTTTATCCTTATCTTCCAGTTTCAACGTTGCAGGAAATGTGAGCTCGACATCAATTTTTGCAATTCTTCTCGGGTCGCCGGCCATGTGTTTTTTTACTGCAACAGTGGTGTCTTTCAATTCAATTCCCATATCGGTAGCCTTTAGCGCCATGGTGGTTATCATACAGGTTGCAAGGGCCGTGCAAACCAGGTCGGTAGGAGAAAATCTTTCCCCCTTTCCCCGGTTATCGGTCGGGGCATCGGTTTCTATCTGTGAATTACTTTGCAGGTGCAGGGCACTGCACCTTAAATTACCTTGGTATTGAATGGTTGCTGTCATTGTACTATTTTTGTATAAATTTACTGAAGTAAAAAATTACCATGCGCAAAATATTTTTTATTATCCTGGCAATAACGGCAACATCCCAGGTATTTGGACAGCAAACTAAAAAAGACAAAAAAGAAGAACATCGCCAAAAAATAAATGCACTCATCCGGCAGGAGGAAGAGGGCGTAATTACTTATACCAAACACACCGCATTTGGATTTAAATTAACCAACGACGGGTATGGTGGTTTTATGGAAATTGGAAGGGCACAATCTATTAAAAAATCCCTGTTATTTCAACTGGATATTGCAGAACGCAAAAATTCCAAAGAAGACAAACAAACTAATTCTTTCTATGCAGGACCTTCGCTGATTTTTGGTAAAATAAATTTTTTCTATCCGGTAAAACTTGGTGTGCAACAGCAAATTTTATTGGGTAATAAAAGCAATAAAAATGGGGTGAGTATTACAGCTAATTTTGGCGGCGGCATTTCGCTTGGATTATTAAGGCCGTATTATTTGGATGTTTTCGATACCACCAAATCACCGGCAGCAAGAAAATCTATCCGATACGAAAGTGCCGACAGCAATACATTCAGTTCCAGTTCCCTGCTTTATTATCTGCAGGCTACAGGACCCACTTTTGGTAAAGGATGGGGTAATTTAAAAGTTACACCCGGCGCCTATGCCAAAGCAGCATTGCGTTTTGATTATGGCAGGTATAATGAAGTTTTGAGTGCAATAGAAGTTGGTGTAACTGCCGAATTGTATGCTAAGAAAATACCACAACTGGTATTCTCTACGCCTAAAAACTTATTTGTGAACTTATACGTAACAATTATGTTTGGTAAAAGAAAATAGAATGCCTTCTTTAAGAAGCAAGCTGGCTCTTTTTATTTTCTTCTGCCAAGGGGTCATTTTCCCACCTGCCTCAACATGAAGGTATACCAGCAAAAGCCGGATTACACTAAGTTGGTTCAGGAGCAAAAAATAAAGCCTGTTCTTGCAATATTGAACTTAACCAGGCTGAGCATAAATTAATTATTTTAAATTATAAAATATTTGAATGATAGAATTACCTATGTTAGAAGAACCAGTAATCCCTACAATAAAAAAGCCGGATTGGCTAAGAGTTAAGTTACCCATTGGTGAAGATTACCGCCATGTAAGAAATTTGGTGGACACCCATAAACTTCATACTATTTGCGAAAGTGGCAATTGCCCCAACATGGGCGAATGCTGGGGAGAGGGTACGGCCACTTTTATGATACTGGGTAATATTTGCACAAGAAGCTGTGGTTTTTGTGCGGTAGCAACAGGAAGGCCGGAAGCGGTAGATTGGGATGAACCTCAGCGGGTAGCTGAAGCCATCCATTTAATGAAGGTAAAACATGCCGTAGTTACGTCGGTTGACAGGGATGAAATACGGGATGGAGGTTCCATCATCTGGTATAACACCATCAAAGCCATCAAAGCATTAAACCCTCATACCACGCTGGAAACGCTGATACCCGATTTTAAAGCGGAAGCAGAAAATATTCAACGAATAATTGATGCTGCACCACAAGTTGTATCGCACAATATAGAAACGGTAGAAAGGCTAACACGGCAGGTACGCATACAAGCCAAATACTGGCGCAGTATGGAAACTTTGCGCATTTTAAAACAAGGCGGCATGCGCACTAAAAGTGGTATCATGCTGGGCCTTGGCGAAGTAAAGGAAGAAGTGGTGCAAACCATGCAGAATTTGCGTGACAGTAAGGTAGATGTAATTACAATTGGTCAATACCTGCAGCCCAGCAAAAAACATTTACAGGTACAACGTTTTGTGCACCCGGACGAGTTTAAAGAACTGAGGGAAATTGGTTACCAGATGGGATTTGATTATGTGGAAAGCGGGCCACTGGTAAGGTCATCTTATCATAGCGATAAACATGTTATTGAAGGATGGGGCAGAAATAACTGGATGCAGGAAAAAGCCATGTTATAATATTGCATTTATCAAAGAATAAATTACAACAAAAAGCCAGTGCATACCGCCTGGCTTTTTGTTGTAATAAAATTATATAGTATTGATTTTCCTTTTTTAAAATACGCCCTTTTCATCCCGTACCGTATCCCATATCAGGGCACTGGCGCCCAATATAGCTGCATCCGCTTCTTTCAATTCGCTAAACAAAAGCTTTACTTTGTTTTGAAAAATCGGAAGCAGATTAGCTTCCATGTGTTTCCTGGTTGGGTTTAGCAATAACGGACCCGCCTTGGTGAGGCCACCAAAGAATACGATGGCTTCTGGTGAAGAGAACATAATAAAATTAGCCAGTGATTCACCCAGTATCTGTCCCGTAAATTCAAAAATCCGGTTAGCAATGCCATCCCCCTGCATGGCACAATCATATACTGTTTCGCTTGTTAATTCGTTGATAGTGTAGTTACGCAACAGGCTCGGTACTTCAGGATGTTCTGTAAGCATTTCAATAGCTGTTTGCCTGACACCGGTTGCAGAGGCGTACGCTTCAAGACTTCCATGAGCGCCGGTACTTTTATGCAAGCGGCCACCAGGGCGGATAATAGTATGCCCAAGCTCGCCCGCAAAGCCATCATATCCCACTACAATTTTTCCGTCAATCACAATGCCGCTACCAACACCGGTTCCCAAAGTAATGGTTATAAAATGTTTAATGTCTTTAGTAATACCATACATCATTTCTCCTACTGCCGCTGCATTGGCATCATTGGTCAATATCGTTTTAAGGCCGAATTTTTTTTGCATTAAATCAGCAATCGGAATAATGCCTTTCCATCTTAAATTAGGCGCATATTCAATGGTGCCGGTATATAAATTTCCGTTGGGGGCGCCCATACCAATGCCAACAAATTTTTCAATGCCACCAGCTCTTTTCACCATTGGTAGCAACTTGGCACACAGGTCGTCTATAAATTCTTCCACCACTTCGTGTGCATTGCTCGGGATACGATCCTGTTCTAAAATTTCTCCATGGCGGTTTACAATACCAAATTTGGTGGTTGTTCCCCCCACGTCAATACCTATGGCGTATGGTTTGCGCATAACGGATTCTAAATTATTAAAGATGAAAAATAGCAGCGCATGCTGCTGTAACTTAATTCGCTTCCATTAATGGCCGCCTTCTGCATTCAATGCATCGTAATCTATTCCCTGCGATTTTAAAACAGATTTAGCACGTATAGCATAGAATGCAAGATACGCAAAACAGGCAACACCAACGATGTAACTAAACTGAATACCTGTTTTATCTGCCAGCCATCCCTGCAAGGCACTTATTAAACCTCCTCCCATAATCATCATAATTAACAAGCTGCTTCCTTGTCCTGTATTTTTGCCCAGGCCGGCAACAGCCAATGTAAAGATGCACGGCCATAAGGTACTGCAAAAAAGACCTACACTTATGAACGCATAGGCACTTACCATACCTGTTGTCAACATACCGATACATAAAGCAGTGATTCCCATTGCAGCAAAAATCAGCAACATTCTTGCTGGATTACCCTTGCTTAAAATATCACCTGCAATCATTATAGCTATCACAAACGCATATACAAAAAACTGTGTAACGTCATGCTGTGCAATGGTATTTACCAGTAAAAAAACGCCAAACGCCAGGTAGGGCATTAAAAAATTAAGTATCTGTTTGGCCCCTTTACTTACATCAAAGGCACCCACCGCACCTGTCCAGCGGCCAATCATTAAACTAGCCCAATACAATGAAATATAAGGAGCTACTTTATCTGTTGGAACACCCAAATGCTGCTCCATGTATGCTGGTAAATTACTGGCAGTTGAAACTTCCACACCTACATAAACAAAAATGGCAATCATGCCCAGCCACAATTGCGGGTATTGAAAGGCAGAATTTCTGTGAATTAATTTATCTCCTGTAACCGCTTCTTCTTCTGCAACATGTTCCAGATCTATTTTGTTAGGAACAGAGGAAAACTTTATGAACAGTGCAACTAATAAAAAAGCAAGTCCAACTATCAAATAAGGAGTTTTGACGCTTTCAATGCTGGCAACTGTACGGCCTGAGGCCACACTTCCAAAAATGGCAAAGCTTACCAGTAATGGACCGATGGTAGTGCCAAAATTATTTACACCGCCCGCCATGATTAAACGCTGTGAACCTGTTTTAGGATCCCCCATTATTATCGCTAATGGGTTTGCTGCAATTTGCTGCAATGAAAACCCAAGACCCACTACAAACAGGCCGGTTAGCATTAAGGTAAAAGAGGCCGTATTAGCAGCAGGATAAAACAATAAAGTACCGATGGCGGAAATAATTAATCCTAAAGCAATTCCATTTTTGTAACCCATTTTATTCAAAAGGTCGCTACCAATTAGTTTAGAAACTATGTAATAAATAATTGACCCGACTGTATATGCCACATAAAACGCTACCGATACCAACTGACTTTGAAATTGTGATAAATTAAATGCCTTTCGAAATACGGGTATTAAAATGTCATTACTTGCAGCTACAAATCCCCAGAAAAAAAATACTGTTACAAGGGTTCCGAATTGCGACCATTTGGTTTGTTGGCTCATATTGAATCGTTGAGTTTTATTAAGAATGAGGAAAGTTATCATTTTTTTTGTTTACTTGAAAAAATAAACAGTGTGTGTTCTTACTAAAAGTGAATGACTATTTTCTGCAGTAAATTTTTTTTATAATATTTCCAGCTCCTGTAATTTAAAAAGATTATTATAATTTGTAAACGTTCATTTATATCTTTCAGTAATCAAATTAAAAAACAATCTGTAGCAATACAACAGCCCGGTATTTTATTTTCAGACATTGATTGTTCAAAGAAAAAACATTCATAAATTGAAAGGATTTTAAGATAATCTTTAAAGAATGGAAATACTACATGTAAGCGCAGAATGTTATCCCGTAGCAAAGGCTGGTGGATTGGGTGATGTGGTGGGGGCTTTGCCGAAATACCAGCACCAGCTTGGGCACATCGCCAAAGTGGTGATGCCTATGTACAAAACAAAATTTTTGTACGAAAATGAATTTGATATTGCTCATAAGGGATCTTTTGGGATGGGGCCATACTGGTTTAATTACACCATTATAAAAGAAAGAACCAACAAACTTGGTTTTGATCTTTACCTGGTGGATATTAATGGCTTACTTGACCGGGAAGCCGTTTATGGATATTATGATGATGCCGAAAGGTTCACTGCCTTTCAGATTGCTGTAGTTGACTGGGTTAGTAAATGGAATCATAAGCCGGATGTTGTGCATGTGCATGATCATCATACCGGGCTTATCCCTTTTATGATGCAGTACTGTTATGCCTACCAGCACCTGGCCGCCATACCTACAGTGCTTACCATTCACAATGCGCAATACCAGGGATGGATGGGCTGGGATAAAGCCATTTATCTTCCTGAATGGAACTCTTGGGAGTGGGGGAAACTTGATTGGAATAAAAATATCAATCCATTGGCCAGTGCGGTAAAATGCGCTACAAAAGTTACCACCGTTAGTCAGAGTTATCTGGAGGAAATGCGTTCCAACGCAAATGGTTTGGAAAATTTATTTGAATACGAGAAGGGCAAATGTACCGGCATATTAAATGGCATTGATGATGCCGTATGGAACCCTGCTGCTGACAGTTACATTGATAATAATTTTAGTGTAGAAAATGTAGCGGAAGGTAAACTGGCCAGTAAACAAATATTGTGCGAACAGTTTAGTTTAGACATTGAAAAGCCGTTGTTTATTTTTATCGGAAGGCTGGTGCATGAAAAGGCCGCTGATTTATTACCGCAGGCTATTTATGATGCGGTATACCACTTGCAGGGCACTATGAATTTTTTAATTCTTGGCAGTGGTGATGCCATTGTGGAACAGGAACTGGAAAATATGAAGACACCATTGGCAGGTTATTACAATTCAAAAATTGGTTACAATGAAAAACTAAGTCACCAGATGTATGCAGGGGCTGATTTTTTATTAATGCCCAGCAGGGTAGAGCCTTGTGGATTAAATCAGATGTATGCCATGCGGTATGGCACCATCCCTATTGTAAGAAATACCGGAGGTTTAAGGGACACCGTAATTGATTACGGCGAACCAGGAGGATATGGAATTGTTTTTAATGATGCTACCGTTTGGGATATCACTTACTCAATTCACCGGGCGTTGGAATTATATAAAAAAACCAAACGCCTGCATAAAATACGAACAACAATTATGAAGATAGATAACAGCTGGCAAAAGAGCGCTGAGAGTTATATTAATTTATACAGCAGTTTACTATAGTAGTTTCGGGAATTGTAATATATTTAATAAAGCATTGCATTTTAATTCAGTAAACATTTAACCAGCCATATATGGATAGTAATTCAGTTATTTCAATAGTATTAGGAGGAGGAGCAGGATCAAGGTTATACCCGCTTACAGCCAGTCGCAGTAAGCCTGCAGTACCTATTGCAGGTAAGTATCGCCTGGTGGATATCCCCATTTCCAATTGTATTAATTCGAGCCTTAACCGGATATTGGTACTTACACAGTTTAACTCTGCCTCCCTCAACAAGCATATAAAAAATACCTACCAGTTCAGCATCTTCAGCAAGGGATTTGTAGATATTCTTGCCGCAGAGCAAACGCCGGATAACGCCGGATGGTTTCAGGGTACAGCAGATGCGGTACGTCAGTCGCTACGGCACATTAACACCTACGATTTTGAGTATGTTTTAATATTAAGCGGCGACCAGTTGTACCAGATGGATTTTGAGGAAATGATTAACAATCATGCTGCCAGCGGGGCGGATATTTCTATTGCCACCATACCGGTGGGGGATAGGGAAGCGCCGGAGTTTGGCATATTAAAAGCCAATGAAGAAAATGTAATTACAAGCTTTATAGAAAAGCCCAAAGCCGAATTGCTGCCGGATTGGGTGAGTGATACCGGGGCAGATATGAAAAAGCAGGGAAGAAATTACCTGGCTTCCATGGGTATTTATATTTTTAACAGAAAGCTTTTATTTGATTTGCTGGAAGATGAGAAAAAAGATGCCACCGATTTTGGTAAAGAAATCATTCCCACTTCGATTGAAAAATACAAAGTGATCAGTTATCAATATGATGGATACTGGACAGACATTGGAAATATTTATTCCTTCTTTGAAGCAAATCTTGCATTAACGCTCGACCTGCCACTCTTTAATTTATTTGATAACCAAAAAGTGGTATACACAAGGGCAAGGATGTTGCCGCCGGCAAAAATAAGCGGTACAACTTTAGAAAAAACCATCATTGCAGAAGGTTCCATCATCAATGCCAGCCGAATTGAAAACAGTGTAATAGGGGTAAGAAGCCGTATTGGCCATGGTTCTACCATTGTTAGCAGTTATATTATGGGCAACGATTATTACCAAACCATTAAAGAAATTACCGACAACCAGCAGAAGGGGATTCCACAATGCGGTATCGGCGACAGGTGCTATATTAAAAATACCATAGTTGATAAAAACTGCCGCATCGGTAATGATGTGCGCATCAATGGAGGAAGTCATCTCCAGGATTCAGATCATGAATTGTATACAGTAAAAGACGGCATTGTTGTAGTAAAGAAACGTGCTGTTTTGCCAGATGGTTTTGTTATTTAAGAAACCAAAATAAAAAAACATCCTGCTCAGCAGGATGTTTTTTTATTTCAACGCAACCCATGTGTATTTTTTTGTAAAAATATATACTTTAAACTCTTGCTATGTCTTCCTTCATTACTGCTAAAAAGCCAATACTAACTCTTCGCCAGATCATTAATATGAGTGTGGGATTTTTAGGTATTCAGTTTGGCTTTGGGTTGCAAAATGCCAATGTCAGCCGCATTTTTCAGTCATTGGGTGCAAAGATTGATGACATACCGATTCTTTGGATTGCTGCTCCTTTAACAGGTCTTATTATACAACCTGTTATTGGTCATCTAAGTGATAAAACCTGGTCGCCAGCATGGGGAAGAAGAAGGCCGTTCTTCTTAATTGGTGCAATACTGGCTTCCGTTGCCCTGCTTGTTTTTCCAAATGTATATGCTTTGTGGATGGCCGCCGTTATGTTGTGGTTGCTGGATGCATCCATCAATATTTCGATGGAACCATTTCGTGCATTTGTAGGTGATATGCTGCCCGATGACCAACGCACTGCGGGTTTTGCGATGCAAAGTTTTTTTATAGGCATTGGTGCAGTGGTTTCATCCATATTACCTTACTTATTAACAACGTTGGGTGTTGCCAATGAGGCAGCGCCGGGCATCATACCCAACTCAGTAAAATTCTCTTTTTATATTGGGGCAGTTGTATTTTTTTTATCCGTTGCCTACACCGTTTTTACCACAAAAGAATATTCACCTGCAGAGCTTAAAAGTTTTGAATCTGTTGAACAACAGCAGGTAGATCATTCCATTATTACCACTCCGGTAAAATCATTTTACAGCAAAGGTTTGATATGGTTAATAACCGGGACCATTGTAAGTTTTTTATTGTATTACTACAATGCAATGCATTTGGAAATGCCACTGGAGAAAGAATTGTACGTACTAACCCTGGGTATTGCAAGCTTTGGTATTATTCAATTGATAGCAGGTATGTTTTGGTCTGGTAAAAAGAAAAACGGACTGGTAGAGGTTGTGAATGATTTATACAAAATGCCCGACACCATGAAGCAATTGGCCGTAGTACAATTTTTTACCTGGTTTGCACTATTCGCCATGTGGATTTATGCCACACCAGCTTTGGCTCAAAACATTGCAAATACTACGGATACTTCTTCAAAAGCATACAATGAAATAGGAAACTGGGTAGGCGTACTATTTGGATTTTACAATGGCTTCTCTGCTCTTTTTGCATTTTTATTGCCCGTGCTTGCAAAGAAAACCGGCCGCCCAATGACGCATTTAATTTGCCTGGTAGCTGGCGGAATCGGAATGATTTCTTTTTTTATATTTACAGATAAATACCTGCTCATCCTAAGCATGGCGGGTATCGGGCTTGCATGGTCAAGTATTTTATCGATGCCTTATTCTATGTTAACCGCAGCGTTACCTTCTAATAAAATGGGTGTTTATATGGGCATTTTTAATTTTTTTATTGTAATACCACAAATTCTTGCCGCTACACTTTTAGGGGTTTTTACCAAACATTTTTTTAATGGCAATGCTATTTATACACTGGTGCTGGGTGGGTGTTTGATGATTGTTGCGGCCCTGTTAACCCTGCGAATAAAAATAAAATAATAACTATGAAAAAGGGTTTCGGATTGTTCATTTTTTTGTGCTTTGTAATTTTTGTAAATGGGCAGCAAAGCAGTTATCAATGTTACCCTACCAACTGGTGGACGGGTATGAAGTGGAATAAAGTGCAGATAATGATTCATGGAGATAGCATTGCAAATGCCAAAGGTGGTTTTAGTATTTTATATCCCGGAGTTAAAATAGAAAAGATCAATAAAGTTGAAAATATCAATTATGTATTTTTAGATATTGTAATTGCCTCCACCACAAAACCAGGTATTGTAAAGATAAAAGTGAACCGGGAAAATAAACCGTTCACCATTGATTTTGAAATTAAAACAAAACGGGAGGGTAGGGGTGTACATTTTGCACAAGGGGTAAGATCGGATGATTTTATGTACCTGATTTTGCCCGACCGGTTCAGCAATGGTGATACCTCCAACGATCGTGTTGCAGGAATGCGTGACCAGTCGCTGAACAGGGATACGGTGTTTAATCGCCATGGGGGCGACTTACAGGGCATCACCAATCATTTACAATATTTGCTGGAGTTAGGGGTTACCACGCTGTGGCTTAACCCCGTGGTGGAAAATGATATGCCCAACCGCACCGAGCATGGCTATGCATTTACCAATCATTATAAAATTGATCCGAGGTTAGGTGGCGAAAAGGCTTATCATCAACTGATAGATTCGGCCCACCAGAGAGGATTAAAAATTATACAGGATGCAGTGTACAATCATGTAGGCCTCTTCCATTTTACGGTGCAGGATTTGCCAATGAAAGACTGGTTACACCAATGGGCATCTTATACCAATACTAATTTTAAAGACCAGGTTTTGTTTGATCCCTATGCATCCCCCCTGGAGAAGAAAAAAATGTCTGATGGATGGTTTACCCCTCAAATGCCTGATCTAAATGAAAATAACTCCTTTGTGGCAAATTTTTTAATTCAGCATGCTTTGTGGACGGTGGAAGAATTTGGAATCGATGGATGGCGCATAGATACCTATGCTTACAACGATCTCGACTTTATGAACCGTTGTAATAAAGCATTGACGGATGAATATCCCCGCATAACCCTGTTTGGTGAAACATGGGTGCACGGTGTTCCCAATCAAAGTTATTTTGTACAAAACAATTATAACATTCCTTTTAAAAGTAACCTGCAGGCGGCTACCGATTTTCAAACTTTGTGGGGTATTACCGATGCGATGACAAAAGATTTTGGATGGAGCGACGGCGTTAATAATCTCTACACTACACTGGCCCAGGATTTTGTTTACAAAGATCCCATGCGCAATGTGATTTTTTTAGATAACCATGATATGGCAAGGTTTTATTCAGTAGTAGGAGAGAATATGGACAAATATAAATCTGCTTTGTGCTGGTTGTTTACCTGCCGGGGTATACCGGAAATATATTATGGGGATGAACTGGCTACTACTGGCACTACTTCTCCCAACGATGGTTATGTACGGCTTGATTTTCCCGGAGGCTTTCCCGGCGACAAACTAAATAAATTTGAACTTAGTGGCAGAACTGTTAAAGACCATGAAATATGGAGACACGTTTATGACCTGGCAAATTTCAGAAAAAATTCCTCTGCCATCCGATTTGGAAAAATGATGCAATATTTTCCGGAAGATGGCGTGTACACTTACTTTCGATATGATGATAAACAAACTGTAATGGTGGTGATGAATACGGCTAAAACGGATAAAATAATATCCTTTGGCAAATATGCTGAAAGAACAAAAGGCTTTACAAAATCAACTGATGTGATTACAAAAACAAAAACGGAATTAAAAGATTTTACCCTTGGTGCCGATAAAGCAGTGATACTTGAATTAACAAAATAGGAGGTTTTTTGATGTAGAAAAATTTTAAAAAAGCATAAATTAAATTATATGAAACTCTCAATAATACTGCTATTTTTTTTATTGCCTTGTGTCATACAGGCACAAAAAAAAGATAAAAAATTACAGCTGCAAATTGAGCACCTGATAAAAGGCTTTAACGGGGATATAGGTGTTTATATACATGATCTGAAACACAATACTTTTGCTGCAGTAAATGCCGATACTATTTTTCCTACTGCAAGTATTGTTAAGATTTCTATTCTCACTGGTATCATGGACAAGATTAAGAAAAATGAAATGGACTATCATCAGCAACTGGTGTACAAAGACTCTTTATTATATGCGGGCGAAGATATTTTAGGGTCATTTAAAGATGGTGAAAAAATTAAGCTAAGTAAAGTACTAATGCTGATGCTTACAACCAGTGATAACACAGCAAGTCTATGGCTACAGGCCTTGGCAGGAGGAGGAGTAAGGATCAATGAAATACTCGACAGTATTGGGTTTAAAGCTACCAGGGTAAATAGCAGAACTGCAGGCAGGGAACAAAACAGCAACAATTACGGATGGGGACAAACTACGCCCCGTGAGATAAATATTTTTATGCAGCGGATTGTAAACAACGAAATTTTAGATACTTCCAGCAGCGAAAAAATGCTCCGTTTACTAGCCCGTCAGTATTGGGATGAGCAGGCGATGAGCCAGGTACCGCCAGGTGTTTTTACAGCGGATAAAAATGGAGCAGTGGATGAAAGCCGGAGTGAAGTGATGTATGTAAACAATGGAAAGAACCCATATATTTTAAGTGTGTTTACAAAAAATAATAAAGACCAGAGCTGGACAAACGACAATAAAGCCTGGGTGCTTACCCGCAGGCTTTCTGCGCTGTTGTGGAAATATTATAGCCCATCTTCCAGGTGGACTTCCAACTTGCCATAAACTATAAAGAAATCATTTAAAATTTGTTTGTCAAATCAGGATAGGGCTTGTCAATTCTTAGGCAAGCTTGTAGTTAACGACCATCATAATTAAATAGTAAAGGAGAAAGATCTGGTACATTTTTCTTTGTACGTTTTAGTTCATACTCATACAATACTTCGCCCAGATGTTTCATAAATGGTAAACCAATGTTATCATAATCATACTTGTCATCATTTAAAATACCGTCATTGTTGCAATAAATAATGGCTGATAAAAAGAATTCAATTTTTTTATCAAAGTCAACAATGTAAGCAACGTCAGTTAACTGCCCATAAGCATCTCCCACTTTATTGAAAACTCGGATATTTTTTGGAAGGGCTCCTTTTTCTGAACCAAATAATAAAAACTTACAGTAGGCAGGCCAATAATTTGCAGTGTCTGCAGCATAAGGAGGGTAGTGGCTTTCAGTGGGTAATTCGCTCATATATTTCAATATAAAATTTCTGTCATCCTCTGTAATATTAAACCGTTGCGAAGCCATAACTTTTTCCGGAAAAACCAGGCTCAATAAAATATTGTGCAGATCCTGCAGACTAATCCTGTTTTTTTCAGAAAAGTTCATTGGCATTTTGATTAAAGAATCGCCTTTGTAATAGCCTTTGCCAATCGAATCATTGCGCTGTTCATAGATGGAAGAATCGTACCGCATCGGCTGACGATAAATAATCTTTTTATCAGGTCCGAAAAAGTTGATAGGATTGGTAGCCCGGTTTTGTTGTAGTGATAATGGAATACTTAGGCGATGCAGAATCTGTACATCACCATATCCTTTTTGGTGCAATTGTTCATTGATGTATTTTCTTCCTAAAAATTCATATAGCCTGTTAAAAGCGTCATTATCGCTAACCAATAATATTTTTTTTATGTATTGGGCAATGGATGGTCTTCCATCAGGTGTAGTTGGATCATTATAAACAACAGTTTGTCCATCTTCGTTAGCTTCTGTTATCATGGTAGTGTTTCTGTCAATACCTTGCTGCTTTAATTCATTTAACCGCTGCAGGGCAAGCAAACAGATGGGCAACTTAACAGTAGATGCAGGGTAAAAATATTGTGCTGGATCAACATTAAAAAAATAGTTTTTTAAAGCAGGTATGCCGTTTACCCCTTTGTCTATTTGTGTATAAATAAATTGGACATTCCATTGTTGGGTGTTTTTGAGTACCGTATTAAAGTATTGAGGATACTGTTGCAGCAATTGCACCAACATACTATCTGTTTTACTGCTATCCGTAACAGGCACAACCACAGCGGCTTTTAAAGAACCTGCCGGGGGGATGAACCGTTTTGCCGGTATTTGTGCATCCGCAATATTGCAAAACAAAAAAAAGGTAAAAAAACAAGCGGACAAAAGGGATGGAAATTTTAAAAGCATACAGGTTATTTAAGTGCAAATTGATGAAAAATCTAAAATAAACCGCTAACAGACTTCAAACAGTTTTTCCCCTATCTTTGCCAACTTCTAAAAATTAACAAAGTAGCTACTAAAAGTAACCAAATATGAAATTAAAAGGCTTAATCTGGTTTTTTGCGATTGCACTAATATTAATTTCTATCTGGGAATTATCGTACACGGTGGTGGTACGCAGTTACGAAGCAAAGGTTAAAACGCAGGCAGAAAGAATTGTGAAATCTCAGTATCCCGAAGCAACAGGCGAAGACAAAAATGCTTTGGTGAAAACTAGGATGAGACATATCCTTGACAGCACAAAAGAAAAAAGTATTTATCCTGTGATTGGTACCAGTTACCAGAAGTGTAAAGAGAATGAACTGAATCTTGGTTTGGATTTGCAGGGAGGAATGAGTGTTACTATGGAAGTAGGACTGGAAGGGCTGTTAAAATCAATCAGTAATAACCCGAAAGACCCTGCCCTTATAAAAGCAATTCAAACTGCTACTGCACAAAAAATTGCCAGCAATTCCGATTACATTACTCTGTTCAGCAAAGCTTTTACACAACAAAATCCTGGTATTTCCCTGGCGTCTAAATTTGCCGGTGCCGGTAAAGCCATCAAAATTACTGACAGTGATGATAAGGTAACCAGCGATATACGTACAATTGCCAAAGGTGCTATCAACGAAACCTACAAAATATTATTAAAACGTATCGATAAGTTCGGCGTGGCACAACCCAACATTAACCTTGATGAAAACAAAGGGATAATCCAGGTTGAACTGGCCGGGGTAACTGATAAAGAAAGAGTAAGAAAATATTTACAGGCAAGTGCCAACCTGCAGTTTTGGGCTGTTTACAATCTGGATGAAATTGGTAAGGGATACGAAAATGCAGCAACTTCTTTAGCTGCTTTTTTAAGTGGTACAACCGATTCAAGTGGTATAGCGGATTCAGCAAAAAAAGCAAAATATGCAAGCGCTTTATTTGAAGTAATGACTCCGCTGGATATCCGCCAGGAAAAAATTCCGTACAACAGGCAATATAGTTTCATTACCCATGCAAAGGATACGGCCATGTTAAACTATTACCTGTCTTTAGACGTGGTAAGAAATAGTTTCCCCACAGATTCAAAGATTTTATTAGGCACAGAAGAAGTTGCAGAAAAGGGTGCTAAATACATGAATGTGTATGTGGTTAAAACATTGGCTGGTGAAAAAGCACCCATGGATGGAGAAAGTGTGGAAGAGGCTTTCCAGGGATATGATGACAAAGGAGCTCCTTCCATTAAAATGAATATGACCAGTACCGGCGCAAAAAAATGGTTTGATCTTACTAAGAACAATGTGAATCGTCCTGTTGCCATTGCATTGGATGACATTGTTTATACTGCACCAAATGTAGTAGGCGCAATCGAAGGCGGCCAGACAGAAATTTCCGGAAAATTTACCACAGAAGAAGCGCAGGATCTTTCCAACATCTTAAAATCCGGTAAAACAAATGCTCCGGCAAAAATTGTTGCAGAACAGGTTGTTGGTCCTACGTTAGGAGAAGCGTCAGTAAATGGTGGTATGATGGCGTTTGGTATCGCCTTTTTAGTAATTTTTAGTTTAATGTTTTTATACTATAATTCCGGTGGCTGGGTTGCCAATATTTCGCTTGTACTAAACTTGTTGTTTACCATTGGCGTGTTAAGCGCCATGGGCTTTACTTTAACAGCTGCTGGTATTGCAGGTTTGGTTTTAACCATCGGCTTAGCAGTAGATACCAATGTAATTATTTTTGAAAGAATAAAAGAGGAACTTACAAAAGGTAAAGCTTATCCACAGGCTATAAACGATGGCTACAGACGTTCACTGGCACCGGTTATTGATGCGCACGTTACCACCTTTTTAACAGCCGCTATTTTGTTTGTATTTGGCTTAGGACCTGTTTTAGGGTTTGCTACTACGCAAATGCTGGGTATCGTTTTGTCTTTGTTCTGCGGTATTTTAGTTTCAAGACTCATCACTGATTTCTGGACTAATAAAAACCGTCACTTTAATTATTTTACCGGCATATCAAAAAGAGTATTTAAACATGCCAGCTTTAAATTTATTGAATACAGAAAAGTTGCGTATGGTATTTCAGTGGTGGTATTGTTGCTGGGCATAGGTTCTTATTTTAACGGTTTTCATGAAGGGGTTGAGTTTAAAGGTGGTCGTAGTTACACGGTAGCTTTTCCACAAAGTGTAAAAAATGATGCCGTAAGAGATGATCTCAAAAATGCTTTTGACGGAGATTTTCCGATAATTAAAACTGTGGGCGACAGCAGGCATTTAAATATTACTACTTCCTACAAAAAAGGGGTTGATAATGCGGATAGCCTTGTACAAACCAGACTATATCAGGGATTACAAAAAGTATTGCCAGGTATTAGCTATGCTGATTTTGCCAAAAATAATATCCTAAGTTCTCAAACAGTGCAGCCTACCATTTCTGAAGAATTAAAGAAGGGTGCAATTAAGGCAACACTGTTTGCAATGCTGATTATCTTCCTCTATATTTTTGTACGTTTCCGCGACTGGAGATATTCTGTAGGAACAATTGTTGCCCTGCTGCATGATGTGTTTGTTACGCTGGCTGTTTTTTCTTTCTTTAAAAACATTGTGCCATTTCCTTTAGAAATTGATCAGCATTTTATTGCGGCAGTTTTAACCGTAATTGGTTTTAGTATGAATGATACTGTAATTGTGTTTGACCGTATAAGGGAATACAGTGGTACTGCTAAAAAAGGAGAAAGCAAAGGTTCTATCATTAACCGTGCAATCAACGATACGTTAAGCCGTACCATCATGACCTCACTCACGGTTTTCTTAACCATTTTGATATTGTTCATCTTTGGCGGTGAAGTAACAAGAGGTTTTGCATTTGCTATGTTGATTGGTGTTATTACGGGTACTTATTCTTCTATTTTTGTAGCCTCACCTGTTTTGGTTGATCTTGGAAAAAGCAAAGCTTTAACTGAACCTTTAGTAATCAATACTGATAAAGCTGCTGTTACCAAGGGAGCTTAATGAAATTATTTTTTATAATAAATCCCGTTCACCAATAATGAACGGGATTTATTATACCATTGAATATCTGAGGCATACAAAGAGGTATAATCAAAATAACTAAGCTAGGTTTATTATGGAGGAGGTCTTGTATCAATCAGGTTTCAACCTACTATAAACCGCCGGGATTCAACTATCGGAAATACTATAACAACAGCCATAGGCGAATATCTGGAGTCAGTCATTATTAATTTATTCAGCCATGTTATCATACCGGATAACAAAATCCGGCAAAAGGCTTATTAAATAAAAAAAGCATACCTGAGTCAGGTATGCTTTTCTACTGTTAAAACATTTCAAATATTGAAAAATTAGTTATCACAATCCCATTCCACCGTCCTGCTTTGTCCGCATGCCTGCTAAAGATGGATCTATTTTAATTGCGGTATCACACATATTCTGACCTTTTTCTTTTGCTCCTTTTTTTATAAAACACAATCCTGCCTGGTATAAGGCTTTGCCATCTTTATCATTTAACGCCAATAACTGCTGGCAATAATCCAGAGATTTATCGTAGAGTTTTTGTTTATAAGATGCTTCTGCTATATCTCTTAAAATATCTTTATTGCCAGGTTTTTTTGCTAAAATATCCAGTAGTATTTTTTCACCTTTTTCAAATTCTCCGCTGTAGATATAGGCGTAGCCAAGGTTTTCATTAAAGTCATTGTTTGCCACATAACCATGTTCTACGGCTGTAAGAAAATAAGTTTTTGAATGTTGAAAATCATTTAGGTTATAATACAGTAATCCCAATTCATTCATCCAGCTATTTTTGGTAGTATCCAGTTCAATCGCTTTTGTGTAAAATGGAACTGCCTTTGTGTATTGTTCCATGTCAAGATAACTGCGGCCAATGGTATAAGTTGCTTCGGCATCGGTTACATCTTTTGCAATAACATTTGTTAGTCCTTTAATGGCAGCAGCATAGTCTTCTTTTTTGTAACTGCTCATGGCGAGTACTCTTTCTGCATTGGCACAGCCAATACATTTGTTTGCAAACTCAATGGCTTTTTCGTATTGATGATAACTGTAATAAAGGTCTGTCAGTTCTTTGATGGCAGCTTTACTGGTGGGGTCCAGTTCATATAATGCAGAAAAATTTCTAATCGCTATATCAGGCTTATGCATGGCTAAATTAGCATACCCATTTTCCTGGTAAGCGGCAGCATATTTTGAATCGAATTGAATAGCTTTATCAAAATAGCCGGCTGCAACAAGAAAGTGTTTTACCTCTTTTTGATCAATGCCTTTTTGATAATAAATTTTTGCACTGTCCATATTTTGAGCAAATATAGTGTGGGCATTAGCCACCAGTGCGAATAATAAAGTATAATTTTTCATAGTGAATGTTTAACAAAAAGCATTCCGTATTACCGGAAAACTACCCCCGCTAACGCAGTGATCTGGATATTTATTTCATATACCCCGGCATCTTTATCAACTGATTTTACTTTTACAGCGTGACCGGATATATCACTTGTTGCCTAAAATGCAAACTTGTTGCGGTTAAAAATTTCTTTCCATCCGCTGATACCGGGTATCACGTACGGCTGTTGTTTTGTTTTACCACCATATACAGTTTACAAAATATGCATCTTCATATTTTTTTTATGGAAAGATATATCATGCTGCATCATAGAATTTTGTTAACGTTTTGCCACCTGTGATGTAATAGCTCCATTGATGGAATAAGTTTTTATATTACAAAAATAACTTTAAGATTTACTTAACGTAAATTGAAACAGCGTGTTTAGACAATTTGAATATATTTAAAGACTTTTAATAAGTATTTTCTTTTCCCATTACTAACTCCCTTACGATGCATCCTTTCCGTTCAATTTTATTTTGTCTTTTTTTCTGCCTGATCAGCTACATTGCTTCGGCCCAGAACATTAATGGTACCATTGCCGACACCACTAATAAAAAGCAGGTAAGTAATGTGGTGGTAGCTATTTTAACGCCGGTAGATTCTATCCTGTACAAATTTACCCGAACTGATAAAGACGGAAAATTTATATTAAAAAATATTCCTGCGGGAAAGTATATCCTGTTGATCACTCATCCATCTTACGCAGATTTGCTGGATGACGTAACTGTTACTGGTGCAGGACTTGAGCTGAATGATGTTTCCGTTATCCCCAAAAGTAAATTGTTACAGGAATTGATTATTAAAAGCGGCAGCCCCATGCGGATAAAAGGCGATACCGTAATTTTTACAGCCGATAGTTTTAAAGTAAGTGCCAATGCCAACGTGGAAGAATTGCTGAAAAAGTTGCCGGGCATACAGGTTGATAAAAATGGCAAAATAAAAGCTATGGGCGAAACCGTGGAGAAAGTACTGGTAGATGGCGAAGAATTTTTTGGAGATGACCCTGGCATGGCAGTAAAAAATATAAGAGCCGATGCGGTAAAGGAAGTGCAGGTGTATGATAAAAAAAGTGACCAGGCTGAATTTACGGGTATTGATGATGGCAAAACAAAAAAAACAATCAACCTTAAATTAAAGGATGACCGCAAGAAAGGTTATTTCGGAAAAATAGATTTATCAGGTGGTTTAAATAACAACCAGGGCAATCGGTACAACAACAATATTTTACTAAGTTCATTTAAAGGAAAAAGAAAAATAGCGGGTTATTTTTTAAATGGCAATACAGGGCAGGATATGCTAAACTGGCAGGATAATGATAAGTTTGGGGGAGAAAACGATAACTTCTCTGTAAGTGCAGATGAGGACGGAGGTTTAAATTTTAACTGGCAGGGTAGTTCAGATGATGAACCGTATGTAGATACACAAAACGGATTTTTTAAAAATAATAATGTCGGGCTACAATACAGCAATAAGTTTAACGAAGACAGGCAGTCACTTTCTGTTTCTCCCAAATACAGTTACCAGGATTACATAAATACAAAAAAAACCTTTCAACAAACACAGGTGGCTAATTCTTTTTTTAACGATAATACCGTTGAGAACATGCATGTAAAAAAAGAAACCTTTAAACTGAAAGGTGTATATGATATTAAAATTGATTCGTCCAATTCGCTAAAATTTACAGGAAAACTGAATGCATATAATACAGTAAGCCAGTCTTACAGAACCTCGCAAAATACCAATGAGTCTGGCAAATTAAATAATACAAGCCTTAGAGATTTAAATACCAATTCCGATAAGCAGGTATTAAGCGGCAATGTTTTATTTAAACATAAATTAAAAAAGATAAGGAGAACATTTTCTTTAAGCGTAGACTGGAATACCCTAAACACAAACGGAACAAGTTTTTTAAAATCTGACAATGAAATCTATACGGATGGCATACCTTCCTTTAGTCAAAAATTTGATCAGCAAAAGGATTATGATAAAAATACCAAACAGTTTTTAGCAAAAGCTATATACACAGAACCGTTGAGTAAAAAATATTCGCTGCTATTAGATTATGAAGCAAGTATAGGCACCGGTAAAAATAATCAAACAACTCATTCGTATTCCCCGGTTTCAGGTAAATATGATGAACAGGTTGATTCGCTCACCAACTTGTTTAATCAGAAGATTACGGTAAACAAGCCAGGATTTAAAATTAACTATAATTATAAAAAACTAAAGTTTAATATTGGATCTGGTATAGGATTTACCCGGTTTGATTTGATGGACAAAACATTTGGGAAAGACTATGTACGCAGTTACACCAATTTTTTTCCGAATGCAAATCTTACGTATAGTCCAAAAGGTGGCAGCAACCTTCGGTTTAATTACACTGGTAATACAACCCAACCACGTATTGATCAGTTGCAGTTATTGCGGGACAACAATGATTATTTTAACCAGTATCTTGGTAATCCATTATTGAAGCCTGCCTTTAGCAACAACTTCAACCTGTCCCGTCAGACCTACGATTTTATTAAAGATTTTTATCTGTACCAGGATATTAGTTTTACCCAAACCAGTAACGCCATTACCAACAGCCGTGTAATAAATGCTGCAACTGGCAAAACAATCAGCCAGCCCGTAAATACCGATGGTAATTTTAGTTTAAATTTTTACGGTGGCGGTGGTTTCAAATTAAAGAAGCTAAATATCCGGGTTAATTTTAATCCAAATGTTGGCTACAATCACAGTACAGAAATCATCAACGGACAGGATAATGTTACAAAGAACCTGAGTACAGGGTTAGGTATTGGATTATACAAATCAAAAGACAAGGTATTTGATGTTTCTGTAAGTAATAATTTTAATTACAACAGCAATTCTACCCAACAATACAATACTAAAATAAAATACAATACCAACGAAACCCGTTTTGATGGTACATTCTATCTGAAAAAAGTTTGGTCTTTACAAAGCGATTTCAATTATTTTGTTCGCCAAAAAACACCGCAGTTTCAAAACAATTTAAGTAACCAGCTTTGGAATGCAAGGCTGCAGCGCACTTTTAAAAAGGATGAGTATACTTTTTATTTCACCGTAAGAGACATTTTAAATCAGAACACTGGTATAGATAGAAGTTTTTACAGCAATACGTTGTCTGAAGTTAGAAACGATCGTTTAAAAAGATACTGGATGCTGGGCTTTACCTGGAATTTTAAAAACAAGTCGGCGGCACCTGCACCATCAAAATAATAATCTTTAAAAATATTATATGAAACATACAATTTTTTGTTTTTTTGCTTTGTTGTTTATTACTATAAAAACAAACGCACAACAGTTTATATCCAGGGGCAGTATTGAATTTGAGGTAATAACCAATGTAAAGAAAACAATGGGCAACAGTAGCTGGGCCGAAATGGTGAAAGACCAGATGCCTACTTTTAAAACGGCCTATTACAATTTTACTTTTGCCGATAATAAAAGCCTTTATAAGTTTGACCATTACGATGAAAAGAAGGCAAGGGTACCAGATAATTTACGCAGAGGGGAAGATGAAAATGATTGGTACAATGATTTTACAACCGGACAAACAATTATTCAAAAAAGTATGATGGGTACTTTGTTAAATTTAAAAGATAGTATTGGAATTATTAACTGGAAGATAACCAATGAAAGCAGGCTGATTGCAGGCTTTAACTGCCGTAAAGCAATTGGTAAAATATTAGACAGTGTATATGTATTTGCTTTTTATACAGATGAAATAACCATTAGTGGTGGCCCATGCTCAATCAATGGATTACCTGGAATGATTTTAGGCGTTACCATACCTCGTTTATATGTTTCTATGATGGCCACCAAACTAACGGTAAACGATGTAAAAGAAAGCATTATAAAACCTACCCTCTCCAAAAAAT
The DNA here is from genome assembly GCF_014377975.1 of Ferruginibacter sp. GTDB lineage: Bacteria > Bacteroidota > Bacteroidia > Chitinophagales > Chitinophagaceae > Ferruginibacter. Next base: position 10,946 of record NZ_JACMOO010000171.1, on the reverse strand, counting down.
ACTATACTTCGAAGGATATAAATACCATCATAAATAAAAGAATAAAAGATGATTTTGCTAACCAGGAAATGGAAGAGGATACAAAAAACTGGATAAATCAAATGATTTGGGCTGCTTTATTGTAGGCATAAAATTAATAGAGCACTTACTATATGTTATCTACACATAAAAAAAGGAGAAAAGCAATTTTCTCCTTTTTTAATAGTTCTAAAAATAACACTTAAATATCAGTTGCTTCTCCATAAGCCATAGCGGTAGCCTCTTTCAGCGCTTCGCTCATGGTGGGATGTGGGTGAACGGAGTTTAGTATTTCGAGTCCCGTAGTTTCTAATTTACGGGCTACCACTACTTCGGCAATCATTTCGGTAACGTTCATTCCTATCATGTGGCAACCTAAAAATTCGCCGTATTTGGCATCGTAAATTACTTTTACAAAACCTTCGGTAGCACCGGCAGCACTTGCTTTACCACTTGCCATAAAAGGAAACTTACCTACTTTAATTTCAAAGCCTGCATCCTTAGCAGCTTTTTCTGTATAGCCAACAGAGGCAACTTCAGGCGAACAATAAACACAACCAGGAATGTTGTTGTAATCCATGGGTTCCGGATGATGACCGGCAATATGTTCAGCCACGTTGATGCCTTCTTTGGTTGCAACGTGTGCCAATGCCTGCCCTGCAGTACAATCGCCAATGGCATAAATGCCAGGTACATTTGTAAGGCCGTTTATATCTCTTACAACTTTTCCTTTTTCTGTTTTAATACCCAGTTCTTCCAAACCAATGTTTTCGAGGTTGGCCGTTACACCAATTGCACTCAATAAAATGTCGGCGGTTAATTCAATTTCGCCCGTAGGTGTTTTTACTTTAGCCTTAACTCCTTCACCACTTGTGTCAACACTCAACACTTCACAGCTGGTCATTATTTCAATGCCCTGACGTTTAAATTGCTTCTCCAGTTCTTTGCTGATATCTTCATCCTCAACCGGTACAATGCGGGGCATAAACTCAACCATGGTAACCTTGGTGCCCATGGTATTGTAGAAATATGCAAACTCACTTCCAATAGCCCCGCTGCCGCAAATGATCATGCTTTTTGGTTGTGGAGAGGGTAATACCATTGCTTCCCGGTAGCCGAGTATTTTTTTACCGTCAATGGGTATACTGGGCAACTGGCGTACTCTTGCACCCGTGGCAATCACAATATTTTTTGCTTCAATTATTTGTTTGGTTCCGTCTGCCGCTGTAACTTCTACTTTTGTGGGCGATACCAGTTTACCATATCCCATCACCACATCAATCTTATTTTTCTTCATTAAAAACTGAACCCCTTTACTCATCTTGTCAGCCACACCACGGCTGCGTTTGATAACCGCGTCAAAATCATGCCCCGGGTTATCTACTTTAATGCCATAGTTTGCAGCATGCTTGGCATACTCATACACATTGGCACTTTTTAATAAGGCTTTGGTTGGAATACATCCCCAGTTAAGACATACACCACCCAGACTTTCCTTTTCAATAATAGCAACCTTTTTACCTAACTGACTTGCCCTGATTGCTGCGGGGTATCCACCAGGGCCGCTGCCTAAAACAATTACATCGTATGCCATACTTGATTATTTTTATTGGTTGATTTAATTAGTATAAAAAGTCAACCGGTTTTTAATGATTAACGATGTAAAATTACTTTGAAACAGGGGATTAGCCAAAAGCTAATTTTAGATGTATGATGGCTGATTTTTTAGGTTGGATATTGGATGGCTGATTTCTTTCAGGTTATTGCTTATTTTATTTTTGGAAACTTTTTATTAAGTACGAGTGGTGGATTTCAAATTGTAAAAGTTTACTTTAAAATTTAATCTTAAAGGAGTTATCTCAAATTCACTGTCAGCCAACCTATATTTCATTTGGTCTCCAGACTTTCTTTTTCTACTATCTCCCTTTTTTCAGCTATAGATTTAAGACTTTTAATGCTTACGTTTAACTCGAAGCCAATCATCAGCACAAGTGAATTTATATAGATGAGGGCCATTAAAACAATGATGGTGCCGATGGAACCATATAAGGCATTGTACCTGCCAAAATTATTTACAAAATAAGAGAACCCAACGGAGGCCAAGATACTTAAAGTGGTTGCCAGTATAGCTCCGGGGCTTACTAATTTCCAGCGTTTTTGCACAGCCGGTGCATATTTGTAAATGAATGCCATTGAATAAAAAATCATCGATACAATCAAAATCCATCTTGCATAATAAATGATGTTGCGGATGGTTTCACTTTCTATCCCGATCCATTTTAAAACAGCACCCTGTGTTATCAAAAGTATCAAGCTGCCCAGCACTACCAAAAACAGCAGGATCGTTAATTTAATGGCCATCCAGCGGTTGTGTAAACCTTTTCTTTTTGCAAAGCCAATATAATTTTTATTGAAAGAACGCATAATACCCATCATGGCATTGGATGCAAAAAATAATGCGGTAATAAAGCCAAAGGAGATAAGGCCAATTTTAGAACCATCAATAAAACTATCAACAAATTTTATCAGATTTTCGTTATGCACTTTTAGAGGAATTACATCGGTTATTAAACCATGTAACTGCAGCTTGATGCTTCTTTTGGATATAAATGGCAGACTAGGTATTAACGTAAATAAAAATAAAAAAGACGGTGGTATTGCCATTATGAAATTGTACGCAACAGCAGAGGCTCTTTCTGTTAGCCCTACCGTTTTTACCTGCTTGTAAAAAAAAATAATAACATCATATAAAGGCACACCCTCAAAGCCCGGCAAATGCCATTTTTTGCTCTTGCGAAAAAAATAGCCAATGGGTGTTTTATTTACTATAATCCGTTCTAATTTATTCAATGCGTAATGTCTTGTTATGTAATATGAGTAAAATTTTGAGGCAACAAACCTACTGATTAAGCGGCTAAAAAAACAAATCACTTTAAACTGTCGGTAGTTTGTTTAGCTTTTAAATATTCTGTAAGCCATTGCTGGTATTGTTTTGCAAACATCATATGCTCCTTGTAGGTAGTAGCAAAATTTGAATAGCCGGTTAAATTGGGTTGCGCCACAAAATAAAGATAATTGGTCTTAGGTGCATCCAGTACAGCATCAATTGTTTTTATGGATGGTGTGCAAACAGGCCCGGGCGGTAAGCCGTTGTTGAGATACGTATTATATGGGGAAGGGAACTCCGTATATTTTCTATACACCCGCCTGATGGAAAAATCTTTTAAAGCAAAGATGACTGTTGGGTCGGCAGAAAGCCGCATACCTGTTTGCAGGCGGTTAAGGTACACGCTTGCAATCTTTCCTTTATCTTCTTCCTTATTACTTTCTTCTTCTACAATACTGGCCAGGATATATAATTGTTTGGGAGATAGATTCAATGCGGCTGCTTTTTTCTTTCTTTCAGTAGTCCAGAATTTTTCCTGTTCTGTAAATAATTTTTTAAATATTTTTATGGCCGAAGTATTCCATAAAATTGCGTAGGTGTTGGGTATAACCGCTGTCATGGCGGTATTGGTATCTAATCCATAATGCAGCAACGAATCGTTGTTGTTGAGCAAAGCAATTACTGCTGAAGAATCACATTCAAAATTATTGCCTATTTTTTGTGCCAGGTCTTCTTTAGTACGAAGCTTGGTAATTACTAAATTCACAGGTGTTTGCCTGCCGGCTTTTAAAACTTTTATTACTTTAAAAATACTGGCGCCGTTTTCAATTACATACCTGCCGGCTTTTATATTTGCATCGTACTTTAACTGGTGGGCAAGTAATTTAAAAGTGCCGGGGTTTTTAAGAATTTTTTGTTCGGCTAACTGGCTGATAACGTCATTAAAATTGCTACCGGTTTGAATGTAAAAACTTTTCCTGCTTTCAGCAAAATCAGTATTGCTGCCAAATATCCGCCAGGCAACAAAGGTTGTAAATACAGCAAGTACAATAAAAATAACAAAAGAAATTTTTTTAACGGAAGCCATAATCGTAATCCTGTTTTCAATGGATACTAAAAGTAAAATAAAAACCCCGTCATAAACAGACGGGGTTTAGATATTTTTTAAAATATTTTATTTTGATTTGGGCGAATCCGCACCTGGCGTAGTAATTGGCACCGCATTGGTTGGTTTAGTTGAAGGCAATGAAGCAGGTGCATTTTTAATTAATTCATCATTTTTTGATGAAGTACCGGTTGCGGAGGGGATAAACGCGGAAGATGCTATGCAAAGAATAGCAACAATGCCTGCAAAAAACCAGGTGCCTTTTTCCAGTACATCGGTGGTTTGTTTAACGCCCATCAATTGGTTGCTGAAGCCACCTAAACTACCAGATAATCCACCGCCTTTTGGATTTTGAACCAATACGATTAACCCTAAAATAACTGAAGACAGTATGATTAAAATTCCGAATACAATTAACATAACGGTATGCTTTAATTAAAATTATTTTTGAATTGATTTTATCCAATTAACCTATCTTTCGATGCTGTTAATTTTGGCTACAAAGTAAGCGCTTTTAGAAGGATTGAGCAAACTTAATTTTTGATATACTTCAATGGCTTTTGTTATTTTGCCCTGCTGAGCTAATACCTCTGCCATTGCTTCGGTTAATATATCTCCTTTAGTATTGGATTTTTCCGCCATTTTTTGTATCTCAATGTCTGACTGGCCGGACTCTTGGGATAACTGATCCGGATGTATTTTCTTCATAATTTTAAGCCAGTCAGTAAAGCTTTTCAATTGTTTACCCAGCTTATCAACCGGCTTTCCGTTTTCATCCAATTTAATGCCAAGGCTGGCAAAATAATCTGAAGTGTACAAGGGCTGATAAGAAATGGTATCATCCTTGGTAATAACTGAAGCATCAAAATTTAATTTAATATTCAGTGGCTGAATATCTTTTCCATTGTCTTCTTCTTCCTCATTATCGTAATCCTCTTCCTCATCTAACGTTTCATTTATTACTACACCTGGTGTAAAAATAGATGCAGAATGTTCTTGCAAAACTACTGGTACTATGTTGTTTTCGGTATCTGGTATTTCTGTTGGATGAGAAGGTTCTACAATTAAAATTTCATCACCAGTCGCGTAATTATTCCCGTTATTTACCGCATTGTTTATTGTTGTGATGGGTGAAAAAATGGATGTGGACTGTTGTTGTAAAACTATCGGTTCTATTTCGTTTTTAATATCGGTGATTTGTGTTTGCTGATGTTGTACTGCAATTAAAATTTCCTCATCAATAATTTTAGTTTCGTCCGCTGATGGTTGTAATTTTTCGGAATCTTCTGTTTCTCCTCCAAAATCATTTTTACTTTTTTCAATAATCTGTTCTTTCTCAGGTATGATTGTATCCAATTGATTTAACTGAAAATTTAACCAGAAAGGATTGTTGAAAAGGAGCGATGTTTTAGCTGCCTGACTAACAAAATCCCGACCTGTATTTTCGGTTTGTTTTAATAAATAAAACTGAGCCGCAGTAAAATAAGGATGTTCTTTTGTAAGGGCAGCCAGAAAAGCTTTTGTGTCAGCTGCACGAAAGTTTCTTTTAAATAAAGATTTAAAAAGAAGATCGGTATTTTGCATATTTTACAACAGATTTTTAAATAAATATTATTAACCGACATTTACCAGTTGGAAAAGATTTTATTAAAGATGCCGTCAATGGTATTTTTAATAATATCTGGTGTTAGTGTAGACTCGGCCTGCGACAGGTTTTGAGATGCACTGAAATCATAGTTGGTGGATATATCAGTTTCAAAATTTTTGGAAATATCTAAATTATTTTTAAAGATAAGGTGAAAAGAAACAGACAATCTGTTGCTACTGGCAGTATTACCTGAAATGCCACTGGTGCTTACCGTATAATCAGATACATAACCGCTGATATCGTAATGCGCACTGTCTTCATTCACCTGGCGAAGCCTTGTATTGCCGCGTATTTTATCTTTTAATTTTTCAGTTAATTGCGGACTTAATTGTGTATTGATGTACCTGGCCTTGTTTTCAAGATAATTTACCCGAAAGGTTTTTATTTCAGCCGGAATAGGAGAGGTATCCTTAAATGAATATTTACAGGTATTGAAACTAAAAACAATTACTACAAAAAAACAGATTGTCATCAAACCAACACGGTTAACCCAATTAACTGGATGTAGTTTTTTATTAAAAGATGAAGCTTGCATCATATTGCAAATTAACCTGTTTTTATTTATGTATAATTGTTAAAACTATCGGGATTTTCTGTTTTTAAAAACAGAAAATCCCGATAAAAGCAGCGTTAATTATTACTCTTCAATATCATATTCTTTCAGTTTCCGGTACAGCGTTCTTTCGCTGATGCCGAGGTCAGACGAGGCATCCTTTCGCTTTCCCTTATGTTTTTTTAATGCTTTAATGATCAGTTCTTTTTCTTTATCCATAATGCTCAAGGATTCTTCTATCTGTTCATGCTGATGAATTTCATTGCCATTTTGATTGATAAAAACCGGCAGGCTGGACGACGAATAATTATTTTGCCCTGCATTATTTTTTAAGTCCGGCAGCGAGTTATCATTATTGTTATACATGGGCATGTGAGACGTCAGATTTGGATTTTGCAAAAGATCAAAAAACATTTTCTTCAGTTCATTGACATCTTTTTTCATGTCAAAAAATAGTTTGTATAATATCTCTCTTTCATTGGCAAATTCCTGCTGGCTCACTGCTGATTTGCCTCCTGCTAAAACAGGTAAACGATTGTAATTATGATCTGGCAAAAAACTTTGTAATTCTTTTGCAGAAACATTTTTTTCTTTGGATAATACGGATATCTGTTCGGCAATATTTTTTAGTTCCCTTACATTGCCCGGCCATGGATAATTCATCAATAAATTCTTTGCATCTTCTTCTAATTGAATAGGTGCTCCCTTGTACCTGTCTGAAAAATCTGCGGCAAATTTTCTAAACAATAACGGGATATCCTCTTTGCGGTCCCTTAACGATGGAACTCTTATGGGTACTGTATTTAAACGATAATATAAATCTTCTCTAAACCTTCCCGTTTGGGTAAACTCAATCAGTTCTTTATTGGTTGCTGCAATTACCCTTACATCTGTTTTTTGTACTTTACTGCTACCCACCCGTATGTATTCACCCGCTTCCAGCACCCGCAATAACCTGGCCTGCGTACCCAACGGCAACTCACCAATTTCATCCAAAAAAATAGTGCCGCCATTCACTGTTTCAAAGTAACCTTTACGACTGTCAACCGCACCCGTAAAAGAACCTTTTTCGTGGCCGAATAATTCGCTATCAATGGTTCCTTCCGGAATGGCCCCGCAGTTAACGGCTATAAACGAATTGTGTTTTCTTGAACTCAATGCATGAATGATTTGGGAGAACACCTCTTTACCCACACCGCTCTCGCCATTAATTAAAACACTCAGATCCGTATTGGCAACCTGAGCTGCAATATTTAAAGCATGGTTAAGGGCAGTGGAGTTGCCAATAATTGCAAAACGGTTTTTAATTGATTGTAAGTCCATAATTAAAATAAATGCAACTGCATTTTGTATCCGCAAAGCGGGAATAATTTATAAAGTTGTTTCAATTTTTTTCTTGTAACAGAAGGGAATATTTTTAAGAAAATGCTTTCATACTCCCCGTCATAAAAAAGTATTTTTTATATATCCACAGCAGTACCAATTAACGTGCCCGCTGTACAGGCAGTAATTTTTATAAAAACATACTCCCCTTTTTTAAAATTTTGTTTTGGAAAAACCACCACTTTATTCTGGTCATTTCTTCCTTGTAATTCATCAGGCGTTTTTTTAGAAAATCCTTCAACCAAAACCCTGCATGTTTTACCCACATCCCGCTGCATACTCTGCAGGGTATTTTTACGGTGCAGGTTTACCATTTCCTGCAATCTTCTTTTTTTGATATCTTCGGGAACATCATCTTCAAACCTCCGTGCAGCAAGTGTTCCGGGCCGCTGGCTGTAAAAATACATGTAAGCCAGGTCGTATTTACAATATTCCATCAGGCTCAGCGATTGCTGGTGATCTTCTTCTGTTTCTGTACAAAACCCTGTGATCATATCGGTTGATAAACCTGCATCGGGTAATATTTCCCTGATACGGTTTACTTTGGCGATATACCATTCCCTGGTATAAGTTCTGTTCATCAGTTGCAATATCCTGCTGCTGCCACTTTGCACCGGCAAATGGATGTAGTTGCAGATGTTATCATATTTTGCTATTGTAAACAACACTTCATCCGTAATATCTTTAGGATGAGACGTAGAAAAACGAACCCGAAGCAAGGGAGAAATCAAGGCAACTTTTTCCAGCAGGTTTGCAAAATTTACAGGCTTTTCATAGCCTTCATTTTGCCCAAAATTTTGTGTCGCTACCCAATGATAGCTGTCAACATTTTGTCCCAGTAAAGTTACTTCTTTGTAACCGTCTTCAAATAAAGAAGTGCATTCTTTAATGATAGAATCCGCATCACGGCTTCTTTCTCTGCCCCTTGTAAATGGCACCACGCAAAACGAACACATGTTATTACATCCCCGCATGATGCTTACAAAAGCATTTACTCCATTGCTGTTTAAACGTACAGGAGCAATATCAGCATAGGTTTCATCGCGGCTTAATAAAACATTTACAGCCTTCTGTCCGGTTTCTGCTTCTTCAATTAACCCCGGTAAACTGCGATAGGCATCCGGGCCAACTACCAGGTCAACCAATCTTTCCTGTTCAATGAATTTTTCTTTCAGCCGCTCGGCCATACAACCCAATACACCTACCAGTAATCCGGGATTAGATTTTTTCAACTTACGGAATTCCGTAAGTCTTTTACTTACCGTTGCTTCTGCTTTTTCCCGGATGGAGCAGGTATTTACAAAGATGAGGTCTGCAGATTCAAAATTTAACGTTGCGCCATAACCATGCTGTTGCAAAATAGAAGCAACCACTTCACTATCAGCAAAATTCATCGCACACCCATAGCTTTCTATATAAAATAATTTTCTGTATTCGTTTTTATCCGCCACAAAAGGAGCAAACGCTTCTCCCTGCCTTTTTTCGTCGTGCGCTTTTGTGTTGGTATTTATTAAAGTATCCATCAGTAAATTTAAGGTGCAAAAATAGGCATTTACGATGTAAATGTGCCAGATTGACATACTTGTTTCTTCAAACAATTCTTACTTTAAAACAAAAAGGCATTTAATCAGATTTACAGGCTAAAACTGTTTCTAACACTAACTTTAGCGATGACTGAATGGATGGGTTTTGTTAATATTTAATGAAAGATTTTCCAAATACCAGGTTATATAAATAAAATAAGTCCCTTAAACAGGACTTATTGATTTGCGAACAATGATTTTTAAAAGAAATGTTATTTTGTAGGTTCGGTTGTTATTTCCAGGGAAGAATTCGTTTTTGGAGTTTCTTTTTCAAAAAATAACATTTTTACGGCTACAAGTATCAATATGATGGCAAATATTTTTTTCATACTTTCCTGTGATAAACTAAGTGCCAGTTTACTTCCTAAAAAGCTGCCCAAAAAAAAGCCGGCAGAAATTATAAATACAACCCTTAAGTCAACAAAGCCCAGTTTGTAATATTGTATAACGCCTAACAGGCCTACCGGTAAAAGTAATATTCCGAGGGAAGTACCTTGCGCCATTTTTTGCGAAAACCCCAGGAAGAATACCAGCGCAGGCACAATAATAATTCCGCCGCCAACGCCTACCATTCCGCCCAGCGTGCCCGCCAGGATACCTATCATTATAAGAATGATGAGTGTTTGTATATCCATGGTTTTGTTGTTTTTGTTCATTTATTACCGTTGGGGTAACTTCTTTTATAAAATGCAATTGCATGAGTGATGACCTCGTATGCGGCTTTCTTATCCTGGAACTCATCAATTTCAACTACCTTATTTTCGAGTGCCTTATATTGTTCGAAGTAGTTTTTAAGCACAGCAATAAAATGCTTCGGCAAATCATGTACACTGGTAAAATGATTAACTGTAGGGTCGTGTGTAGCCACCGCTATAATTTTATCATCTCTTTCTCCATTATCAATCATTTGCATGTTTCCAATTACCGTTGCTTCCACCAGGCATAGCGGTTGAATACTTTCGCCGCACATTACCAATATATCAAGCGGATCATGATCATCTCCCAGGGTTTGGGGAATAAAACCATAATTAACAGGGTAGTGAAAGGATGAATGAATTACCCTGTCTAATTTGAGGAGTCCTGTGGCTTTATCAATTTCATATTTTGCTCTGGATCCTTGAGGTATTTCTATTAGAGCATTTACAATATCAGGAGCATTTTCTCCATAAGTGGCACCATGCCAGGGATGTAAAACGTACATAAAAATAATTTAAAATTTTATTGGATTGACTTAATTTTTATCTTAGCCAGTACCGGCAACTGACTTTTAAAAGCACCATTTTACAGCCTGTAAAAGTTTGCTTTTAAAAACAACCATACTATTTTTCTTTATTGAAGTCCTGGAAAGTATGCTTTAAATCAACAAGCCATTGCCCGTTTACCCTCACCACTTTTACTTCATTCCTGATATCCCTTTTAAAGGAATTTGAATAGTTAACGATGGTTACAGTATCATTTAGATTTTTTAGTTCATTTATAATAATATCGGACGCTTTATATTTTTTAAGATCTTCTTTGGTTTTACTTTCAAATTCCTTTTTTGCAAGATCAAAATACTGGTTATTGATGTTTTCATCCAACACCAGACTTTTGGCCTTTTTAAAATTATTTTCCAGGATGTCCTTTATAAACGCCCTGGCCACATCAATATCTGTATTAGGAACATTGCCGGTATTATTGCAGGAATTCAACACAATAAAAAAAAGCGTTACAATCAATAATTTAATTTTCATAATTAAAGGTAGCCATCTTTATATTAAATATTACAT
>NZ_JACMOO010000170.1 GCF_014377975.1 Ferruginibacter sp. | reverse complement strand
GTGGATGACGAAAAATATCGGCGGATAAATTACGATTCTTTCATCCTTTTCAAATAATTCATTACAGCGGTAATTTCTCCATAACTATAATTTTCACCCAGCTGTTGTTTTACAGGAGAAACGGCCATGCCACTGTTATTTTCCTCAATGGCCGCTGTAATTAATTTCAACTTTTCGGCGCTCACCATTTCATTAATATTCAATTCACCCAAAAAAATAAAATGCGCCAGATGGCCTTCTATCGTACCGGTAGAGAGTCCCCTTGCTTCCGCAATTTCAGGTATTGATCTACCCAGTTGAAACAATTGAAGGCTCTGCTTTTTGGTATCATTCGTCTTTTCTGCACTGGCGCTTTTACGCTGCCGTTTGGGTTGCCTGGCATCTATTTTTGTGGTTAAATTATTGGCTCTGCAATAATCAATGATTGCATCCAGAAAATAGTTGCCATACCGTTGCAGCTTAATGGCTCCAAAACCGGATATTTTTGCCAGTGCCGCATTCGTGAGCGGTAAGTATGTTGCCAGTTCCACCAGTGTAGCATCACTAAAAACCTGGAATGCGGCAACGTTTTCTTCTTTTGCCAATGCAATCCGGATAGTTTTTAATGTTTTAAACAAACCGGCGTTTACTGTTTCAGCAACCGTATTTTTCAGCACCAATTCCTTATTTACCGAAACAGATTTTATCAGCAGTACTTTCATTTCGCCTTTCAATATTTGCCTGCTGGTATCGTTTAATTGCAGCACCGGAAATTCGGTATCGCTCTGTTGCAAATAGCCTGATTGCAACATATCTCTTACATACAATTTCCACTGATCTTTGGAAATATCCTTACCTATGCCAAATGTTTTAATACCCTGGTGCTCTGTCTTAGTCGTGCTGCTTCCACGTAAAAAATCAATCACATAATTTATACCAAATCTTTGCTGTAAGCGGGTTACGGCGCTAAGTATTTTTTGTGCTTCAATGGTGGCATCCGTTTTTTCTTCTTCGCTTAAACATACATCGCAACTGCCACAAAAATTAGCAGCCGGTTCATCAAAATAATTCAATAAAAATTTACGCCGACATTGGCGGGTTTCACAAAAAGCTGCCATCTGGTCCAGCTTCTTCAGCATCACCTTGCTTTGCGCTTCATTGCCTTCCACCCTGGCAAAATTTTTCAATTTAAATACATCCGCAACACTATAAAATAAAACTGCTTCACTGGGTAAACCATCTCTTCCAGCCCTGCCGGTTTCCTGGTAATATCCTTCAATATTTTTTGGTAAATCAACATGTGCCACAAAGCGTACATTACTTTTATTAATACCCATTCCAAAAGCAATGGTGGCCACAATAATCTTTATATCATCTTTTAAAAACAGATCCTGATTTTGTTCTTTTATACTTTTATCAAGCCCTGCATGATAGGCTGCCGCAGCATATCCTTCGTTTCTTAAATCTTCAGCCAACTTATCAACAGAGCTTCGGCTAAGACAGTAAATGATGCCGCTATCATCTTTATGCTCAGATAAAAAATCGGTGAGCTGACTAAAATAATTACGCTTTTGTTTTACATAGTAACTGATGTTGGGCCGGTTAAAAGAATTTTCATACACCGTGTAATCCGTTACTTCCAGTTTCTGAATAATGTCTTTTTTAGTCAATGAATCTGCGGTAGCCGTTAACGCTATAATGGGTACTGATGGAAACTGCTTTTTCAACTGCCCAAGCACCAGGTATTCAGGCCTGAAATCGTGCCCCCAATGGCTGATGCAATGCGCTTCGTCAATGGCAAAAAGTGATACGTTGATATCTTTTAAATAGTTGAGTAAATTATTTTGACCGAGCAAACGTTCCGGCGCCACATATAACAATTTTAAACGGTTGGTTTTTAATTGCTGAATAATGGAGGATTGTTCAGAGGAGGATTGTGATGAATTTAAAAAAGCCGCAGCAACGCCGTTTAACTTCAATGCATCTACCTGGTCTTTCATCAGGGCAATCAGGGGCGACACCACAATCGTGATACCATCTAATACCAATGCCGGTACCTGGTAGCATAAAGATTTTCCACCCCCGGTGGGCATTAAAACGATGCTGTCTTTTTTTGCCAATACATTTTCAATAATTTCTTCCTGATTGAGCCTAAAGGAATTATAACCAAAGTATTGCTGTAATGTTTGCTGAATATTGTACATAAACGGACCGGTTCATTTTATCGTTGTAAGACAAGATAAAAATCTTTTGGTTATTCTTTTATAAAAAAGATTTTCAATGATTGATAATAACTAAAATATCAGGCTGTAATTCAATGCCGGTAGTCATTTGAGGAAATTTTTACAATTTTTATTAAAATTTTATTTGGAATGTTGTGATAGCTGCTTATACCTTTGCAACAGTTCTTAAAATGTTCCTTATCAAGAAAGGCAGAGGGTAATGGCCCTGTGACGCCTTGACAACCTCTCTTTCAATTTCATACCGGATGCGAAAGAAAAGGTGCCAATTCCATCCCTTGTTTATTTGGTTAAACAGCGGGAAGATAAGTCAGATTCACGCTCAAAATATTGACACAAAATATTAAAAGCTCATCTGATTTATCGGATGAGCTTTTTTGTTGTCCAGTCCGTAAACACAACTAAAAATCTCTACCGGTAATAATTTATTTTCTCTTGAAAAGCAGAAAAAAACTTTTAACCTGCTGCGGCCAATAAGCCTCAGCTAAAATTTTTATCATGAGCAACGCTACAAAATTTTTATATAGCCTCCTGGCAGATTCGCATAGAGTCATAAGCGGTATACCGGGTTATCAAACCTGTACTTTTGAAGGGCAAGCTCCGGACCGGACAAAGAGTTGCCTGACGCGATCATCCTGCCAGACCTGCAACGAAAGATACTATTGCCCAATTAGAGAAAGACACTAAATCAGCGGCTTTAAAAATTAAGTAATAAAAAAACGGTAAACAAGCATTACAAGCACCGCTTGAAACAGCATAAAAAAAATATCATGTCAACTAAAAAACTTTGTATCGGCCTGTTTGGCTTTGGCGTAGTAGGCAAAGGCTTACACGATGTATTGCACAGCACCCCTACCTTGCAGGCAACCATCAAAAAAATATGTATTAAAAATAATAGCAAGCAGCGAAGCATTGCAGCAGAAAATTTTACCACCGATGCTGATGTTTTACTGGATGATGCTAACATTAATGTAATTGTAGAATTAATTGATGATGCCGATGCAGCCTTCACCATTGTAAAAAAAGCCTTGCAAAGTGGTAAGGCAGTGGTAAGCGCCAACAAAAAAATGATTGCCGAACATTTTGAAGAATTGTATGCACTTCAACAAAAATATAATACACCTTTTTTATACGAAGCCTCGTGCTGCGCCAGTATACCCATCATTCGCAACCTGGAGGAATATTATGATAATGACCTGCTGAAATCGTTCCGCGGCATCATCAATGGCAGTACCAATTTTATTCTCACCAAAATATTCCAGGAGCAGGTTGAATTTAATGAAGCCTTGCTGCTTGCTAAACAACTGGGTTTTGCCGAAAGTAATCCAATTTTGGACATCGGTGGTTTTGATGCAGCCAATAAACTCAGTATTTTACTGGCACATAGTTTTGGTATCATTGCAAAAACAGATCAGTTTATTTTTAATGGCATCACCAATATTTCTTTGCACGATGCAACCGTGGCCAAAGAAAAAAAGTACAGTATTAAATTAGTAGCCAATGCACAAAAGCTGGCCAATGGAAAACTGGCTGCATTTGTATTACCACAATTTGTAACCGAAGCCGACGATCTGTATCATGTGCACAACGAGTTCAATGCCCTTATTACCGAAAGCAGTTTTGCCGACAAGCATTTTTTTAAAGGTAAGGGAGCAGGTGCTTTTCCAACTGCATCGGCCGTGTTAAGCGATATCTCTGCATTGAGATACGACTACAAATACGAGTACAAAAAAATTGCCCATCAAACCGATACTGAATTAAGCAACGACTATTATTTAAAAGTATTTGTAAGCGTGGATGATATCGAAAAACTCGACAAAAATAATTTTGAATGGATAGAAGAATGGCACAATGAATTTAGATACAGCTGGCTGATTGGTGTGGTGCATGCAGATAATCTGTTTAAATCTAACTGGTGGAAACAACCAGGCATTTCCCTGATAGCCTGCCCTGATGCAGTGATTGAAAACATAGATTATAAAAAGATCAGTAGGCGAAGCCTTGAACTGGCGGGGGTTGTGGCTCCCTGAATCCTCCAAGGTGCACTTGCGAAGATTAAAATAGTATGGTGCTAAATCAAGTTTTTGAAATTTGTATTGATAGCATTTTTGCAAAAAAACCGTGCCCCTAAATTGTTTTAGCCTGTGCATTTTTTGATAGCGCTATTTTATTATTATCCCAATAAAAATATTTGTCCGGGCTAAGAAGGCAGGATCAGCATTGTTGCGTCGCCCTCTTTTACAGCATACCATTTATTAACATTTTTTAACCGCATATTTTGCAGTAGAATATTTAATATCAGAGTGTCTAAAATTTAAGTTTAAGTATGCAGTACAAATAGAGCAATAATATAGTAATGCCTTTTGGCGGTATGGAGAAAATAAAAATATTGATTGACGAGATGGTTATAAGTAAAAAATTACCTGAGTAGGATTGGCGACAAAGCAAGAGTAACAATCGTATCGGTTTGATAAATAGTATTGAAAGTTTTTAGGTAAGTGTATGAATTGGTTACTATAGATTTAGCCACACTGCAGTGGTTTGTTTACACGATGTACTACACCAGATCTTTGTTTGGAAACAGATGGCATCGGGAACAACATTTGTAAGACTCTTCAAAAAATTCACACCCTCACTTAATCATAGTTTATGTATTGACTTAAACAGTTGGGTATTTAAACAATTACAAATTGAAGCAAATTGCTGGAACCGAAGGGGCAATACAGGCAGCAGCAAGTACATTCATTTTTTAGAAGAAAGATTGGCTATCTTAAAAATAAAAAGGTGGGCTTATTTACGGAAGCCGGTGGTAGCAAGGTCTTTTATCTTTTACTGAAAACTTAACCCTGCCATTGCGTTTTACCGGATAACTCTACTGCAAAATATGTGTTTAAATAAAATTCCAACCACTAAAATTTATTGGAATTTTTATGTATCATTTTCCTTGCTGTTTGTGAATATCTTTTTTACCGCTAATTGCATCATCACCTGTCATATTTTAGATATGTTTTCCACAGTTTTTTTTGAAAGTGATAATTGTTTGCTACCGGATAATTAAAACCGATCCTTTCAAAATACCAGGAAATTTTTTCAGATCTATTGCATAAACATAAACACCCGCTGGTACAGGAACACCTTTGTACCTGCCATCCCAGGGCAAATTGGTATTTTTATTCTGAAATACTACTTGTCCGAACCGGTTAAAGACAGATAATTCAAATGCAGGAAATGCAGCCAGTGCAGGAATTTTCCAGGTGTCGTTAAGGCCATCTCCGTTAGGCGAAAATGCTTTGGGAATAAAAATATCTTTAAATACAAAAACATGCATGATATCCGTAGCCGTACCACAGCCATTGGCAGAGGTTACGGTTAAAATATAATTCATATCCGCCGGTGGGTTTACCAGTGGTTGAAGTAACTGTGCATTGTCTATATAAACTGGCGGCAGCCAGGAATATTCAAGCGATTGGCCTGTTGCAGTTCCCTGCAATAAAATTGATCTTCCTTTGATGATTGTCTTATCAGGCCCTGCATTTGCGGTGGGTTTTTCATTTACCGTAACCAGCACAGAGGCTGTGTCAACACAGGCAAATTGATTGGTAACTGTTACCACATATTGGGTAGTAATAATGGGTGAGGCTACAGGATCAGCAACGTTGTCAGACGACAATGCACTGGCGGGTAGCCATGCATAACTTACACCACCACTGCTTTTCACCTGAATATTATCGCCTGTGCAAATAGTTGCAGATGAAAAATTAACCACTGCGGTTGGTAGCGGATTTACTTTTACAACAGTTGAATCTAAATGTGTACAGCCGTTACTATTAGTTACCAGCACAAAATATTTACCTGCCTGATTTTGCTGAATGGAATTAATAGCAACCATAGAACCAGTAGCTGAAAAATTATTGACACCAGTCCAGGCATATTGGTTGCCGTCAGTAGTTGTTAAAAGCAGTTGGGTATTTTCGCATGTAGGGCCGCTGTTTGTAGTATTGGGCAACGGGTTCGTCACCACTTGTACCGTCAGTGGATCTGCCACCACCCTGCATTGCAATGAAGCGGAATTTCCGTATTCGGAGGCTGTCATCCGAAAATTATAATTGCCTACAGCAACGTTGGCGGCAAAATTTTTAGTGAGGTTAGTAGTGGTGGCTCCTGCAATATCTGTCCAGGTTCCGTTATTACTATTTTGTTGCCACTGAAATACTGGATTATTAAATCCCGCAGAAACATTACAGGTAAAAGTAAACGAACGGGCATTGCCCTGGCAAACAACGGCCGTGGTAGAAGGATTGCTGGTAATGAAAGGAATTATTTTAGGACCACATGCACGAAAAGTGATATCATCCAATGCAAGATCGTTGCCACAGCCACCGATCGCATTGTTGAATATTCTTAATACTACATCCGATACGCTGGCTGGCGTGGTAAAGAAAAAACCGAATTGCTGCCAGAGTGGTACAGACTGTGAAGGAATATCACCACTATTGTATGATTGTAATATTGTTCCATCAATTTTTTCAATACTAAAAGTAAGATTGGGTTTAATACCCATACCATTGCAGGCTGACTGCTTTAAGACATTCACTACCCAGGCGGCAAATTCATAGGTAGTATTGCCACATAAACCTTTCACCCTATCAACGTAAAATGCACTGGGTTCAAAAGAAGAATTTACGAGCATAAAATAGCCGTTTCCATTACCAGTATGGTCAACACTGAGGCTATGCCATGAGTCGCCAAAACATCCACTGGTACTGTTTCTTACTATATAAAATCCATCGCTTGGACAATCATTACTAAAATATTGGTAGGCTGTAGTAGCCGCTGATAAACTATTGCCGGGATTGGCTCCTGAACCAAAAGTTATATTAACAATCGGATCGCCCAGGCTACCCTGGCAGAGTTGTGCAGTTACGTTAAACCTTATAAGCAACGATACAAATACTATTGAAATAAATTTAAACCCTCTTCTCACTAAAATTATTTTTATGAAATTAATATAATTCAGCTGTAGATAAAATTGATGTTGTGATGTATGATAACTAACCCTGTTTATTTTGCAATAGCTACGCCTATAAATGAATCTGCCGTGCCATAATATAAATACCATTTGCCTTTAAAATAAACAAGCCCTTCTGCAAAAGTGGTACCTGCCTTATACTGTCCGGTTATTTCATGCGGCAGAGAGGGTTTCAACAGGCAGGTATCTGTTCGGTAAATAATCTTCTCCATATTTTTGATATCGAATACTACTTCCCCCACAGAATAAGTTCCTTTTGGAAGAGTTGTATCTGCCTTTTCATTGGTAGCATTTTTACCATTGTATATCAGCAATATTCCTTTGTCTGTAACCAATGCAGGTGGTCCGCATTCTGTGAGATCACTATCAAATTTACCTGGCCTTGTAATCATTGCCTTCCTTAATCCGCCTGCTTCGTCCAGTAATGGATTCCAGTCGGTAAGATTTACAGACCAGGCAAGATTTACAAAATATTCTCCCCAATACATCCAATACTTGCCGTCTATTTTAGCCAATATTGGCCTGCCATTTTTCATAGTGGTAACCATGGAAGCAGACTTGGAAGCGATATTTAAAAACTTACCATTGTATGCGGCCGCAAAAGCAGGCCCCTTCTTTTTCCAGTGAAAAAGATCTTTAGAAATGGCGATGGATAAACGCGGCACATCATAGTTCCAACTTGTATAGGCCATTACATATCGGCCATCTGCCGTTTCCACCACCCGGGGATCTTCGCATCCGCCCGGGTAATCGTACTTTTTAAACTTACTATTGTCCGGATACAAAACCGGTTTGGGGAAATTTTTGAAATGAATTCCATCCGTACCAACGGCAATGCCTATACGTGAGGTTCTGCCACCCAATATTGCTACGGGATTATCTTCGCTGCGGGTAAATAAATACACTTTACCATTTTTTACAATTGCCCCGGGATTAAATACATCTGCTTTTTGCCAATGTACTTTTTTCTTTTTCAGGGAATCATAAAATACCAGGGAGGAATCCGCTTTTAAAATTGGTGTTGTTACTGGTTTATAGAAAGTAGAAAGATCCGCCAGTTTTGCCTTTTGAGCAAAAGCAGCAAAAGGCAGAAAAAAAATTCCTATCCAATAAAATATCTTATTCATAAGCAATATCGTATTCGTTAAACTGACCTCAATTTAATGTATGCAACTGAGATTGCGTGGTATTAAAATTAAAGTATTTTAATGCAGGAAATTAGTAACCATTACATTGCCCACGCAACATAAAATAGAAACACGGATGACGCTGAATGCAAGGACTAAAAAAAAAGATTTATTTTTTTCGCTTTACGAAAAATTATTAGCGGATATTACTTACTGTAGATTAAAATCAGTCTTATCTGCTAAAATCAGTTTTACCCGTGTTTCTATTCTACACCGCGTATCTTGTATAAACAAAAAATCGTATGCCGTTCTATTAAACAACATACGATGATTTGTAAAAAATTCTTCTGAAAAATTACTGACCAAACACCAACACCTGAAAGGAACCCGCAATCATTTTTTTTTGCATACCGCCTCCTGCTGGTGCGGCTTCCAAATCTGCTGCGGGTAAATATATTTTATGCGTTACTTCATCAACAGCAAGGGTTCTGGCCGATTTTTTTGTGGTAATGGTTGCCGCTACTACAAATTTATCTTTGGATATCTCTTTCACTACCGTCATGGTTCCTTCGCCGTTGCTGGTATAAATTAATTTTTGCACCGCATCAT
>NZ_JACMOO010000169.1 GCF_014377975.1 Ferruginibacter sp. | reverse complement strand
TCTTCCACGTGTGCCATGTAAACAGGTATATACTTTTCAATGGCAACAAATATCCGATCAATTAAAATTTGCCTTTCATTCTTTTCCATTTCAGTTAAAGGGTTTAAATATTGAATATTGTGATGCCTAAATCCAGCAGTACAACCTACCTAAGGTTGCGACAATTTTATAAAAAACAAAAGATAAAGGCGTACTGTAAATATATTCAAGGAATGCAGGTATTCAAAAAACTTATTTTCGGTTGCAAAGGGCAGCTTGATAAGGTATGGTAAAATTATCAGCATCTTGTGCAAGGGTATTTACCAATTTTGTGATATCGAGCTTGAAGTTGCATTCATTTTCCGGCAACAAAACTTAAATGGTAAGCCCTGCAGCTGATTAGGCATTTAAGCTAGCGGGGAAATATAAAGTAGTGTAGGTATTTTGTGTTTACTTACATAAAATTTGTTGTAAGATTCAAGTTTTCTATGGTAGATATTGTTAAAAATCAACAAACTTAATTTTTATAAATCGTTTGGGAGGCTGGTATTTTTTTTTGAAAAGGCAGCATCTGCAGATTAGTAGTTTTATGTTTGAACACTGAAGTATAATTAATAATAAAAGCTGGTGCTTTAGTAAAAAGCACCAGCTTTATATTTTGTTTATCGATGGCTAAATTTTGCAGATAAATTATCCAATACCTTATCGATACGGGTTCCATCACCATATTCATCTGGCAAAAAACAGTATTATTCTTTTATTAACCAGGTGGTAAGATTTACAGATTTACCCGATAATTGTACTTTGTATTTGCCCCTTGCTACATATTGATTGATAGTAAAAGTTTGCGCTGCACTGCCGCCAGCATGATTCACTGAAAAACTCTTTATTAACTGGCCATCCATACTGTATAGCTGAAGACTATAAATGCCTTTTTCTAAATGGTTGATTTGTAAGGTTACATTGTTATCCTTTATAATGTTACCATATACCACAATGTTTTTTTCGGCATTAATACCGCTAATATCCACCTTCATAATAGAGCTGTAATGGTCTTTTTCTTTAAAACTGCTTGATTTTATTCTATAGTAATGTATGCCTTGGACAGCATTTACATCTAACCAACTGTAAGCTGCATTGCCGCCGATATTTACCATTGTTTTTATGGTTGCTGCCTTTGTAAAATTGATACCGTTAGATGAATGCTGTACTTCATATTCCTTAATATTCAAATGATTGGCTGTTTTCCATTCTACGGATATATTTTTTTGCACCCGATAGGCTTTTACGGATATAAAAGTGACCGGCAATATCACCTGCTTTGCAAATACAATACTAAAACGATTAACGGCGTAAGAAGCCGGATCTGCGGTAACATTGAAAACAATATCTGTTATCCCTCCCATATTTAATACAGTATTATTTGTAGCACCCGAAAAATTATCTTTAAGTATAGCATACAAGCTACTGTTGATCATCGATTCGGTTGTTATCTGCAATTTATAATTCTGCTGCTTTAACTTATATACATTTAAAAAGGTGGTATCATTTCCATCGATGGTTTGCCTTCTTTCTATGGCTAAATTTTTATCTTCCCTACCAATACAGATATTTTCCCCAATATTAATTAATTTGTTTGCATCATTTTTATCTACCGCATTGACATTATTGTTATCATAAGTAGTAAGCACGCCATCAGAAAATGATGCGGTACCATCTGGTTTTACAGCAAATAAATTGATCCTGATTTTTTCATTGCCATAAACAGGTCTGAACAATTGATCGCTTCCGGCATTGTTTTTATCTGTTTCTTTAAAGGTGAGATTACCTGGATTAATACCATCCAGCGATTCTATAAAAAAAGCTTCTCCGCTAGGGATGTACCTACTAACCAATCTTGTAGAAGTGGTAGCATCGTAGGTTTTGGAAGAGCTGTTCCAAATCATTGTTACATAAGCGCCCACTCCGTTACTACCGCCCATTTGTGGATCCCATATATAAAACTTATCATTTACATTGTTTTTAGTGATCGTATGAAAATCTATAGGTGAAGGATATGGATTTCCTATAAGTGTGGTATTAAGTGCATTAATATTTACAGCAAAATTTCCGGTATT
>NZ_JACMOO010000168.1 GCF_014377975.1 Ferruginibacter sp. | reverse complement strand
GATTGCAACTTGCCCTGTAGAAAGAAATAAGGTGACTAGAATTTTTGATAAAAATTTCATACTCTATGTTTTTTTAAATTAAAAATGAATCTACTGTTGGTTATAGCCTTTAAACAGCGCAGTTTCGGACTGCTATTCTTATTTGAATCTGTAATGATTATTGATTTATTTTTTTAAATTTTTAAGTTTATTAATTCAGCCTGTCTATTCCTTCTATTATGCGGTAAGGGGTTTTAAAAAAATCATTGATGGTTTCGTTAAACTGTTTGCTGTAATTAACAGGTGTAGCATGTCCTGAATTGGGAAGAATCCATAAATAAGATTGCGGTATATTTTCTGCAATGATCAACGTATGTCTCGGAAGCAATGCATCATGGTCGCCGCCGATAACAAGCGTAGGGCATTTTACGGTATGCAATTGATTCAAAGTAATATTCGGTTCCCTTGTCATCATCTCCAAAAGTTTGTATTGATTTTTTATTTCGGGAGTTTGATTTACTTTCTTTAAAGAGTCAACCATACCTGCCAACCAATTCAAAATCTTAGGATCTACAGCTGATGAATCAGGCCAGAGATTGGCGCCCGTTACCGCAAGTTTTTTTACTTTTTCCGGATGGCGTATGGCAAGCAATAATCCATTAATGCCACCATCACTCCAGCCAATTACAAAACAGGAATCAAGATGAAGGTGATTGAGCAATGCATTTAAATCATCTGCCATCATATTGTAATCTAAAGAATCTTTTGTGTCAGTAGATCTGCCCTGTGCCCTGCTATCGGCAAGGATTACTTTATATTCTTTTTTAAAATAAGGAATCTGCTTACTGAAATCTTTAATGCTGCCACCATTGCCATGTATGATAAGCAAAGGTTTACCCGTTCCGTATATTTCGTAATACATGTTGAAACCACGGGTGTTTAATTGCCGGCCTGTTTTGGGATTATTGCCATAAATGGATTTGGATTGAGCATAGACAGATCCGGTAATTAGTATTGCAATGCTTATTATTATAAATGACTTTTTCATGCTGTTCTATTTATGAAGTATTTGGATAAAGTATTTATTTCTTATATGCTACAAATTTATTTTCCTCCACATCTTTTAAAAATCCAACAAGCCTTTTAAAATAATTCTGCTGGTCATCATACATAGCCATGTGGCTTCCGTTAGGGCACAGATAAGTGCGGCTGTTGTTTGCAAATGGCTGTGCTCTTGGTCCCATCCTCCCCACATAGTAAAGTTGGTCGCCATTTTGTTTTGCAAGCACCGGATCGTTAAGAAAATACATAAGTGTATCAAGTTGTCTGATAGCCAGACTTTTAAAGCTTATCATGGCCTCCAGTCCATTTATATCATCTTGCAGGTCGGAAGCAAGCGATTTTATAAATTGAAGTTCTTTATCCTTTTGTATTTTATGCTCTAATTGATACTCCGCCAAAAAACCGCAGAACACAGCAAGGAATAACATTAAAAATTCCCGGAAATAATCTGTCCATTTCTTTTTATGGTGGCCGGGGTGGGTGTGGTGATGTACTTCCATTGCTGCAGTTTGTATTTGGTCATTTGTTGAGGTTTCAAAAGAATTTGCTTCGGTCCGGGGCAATATATTTTCCTGCTGAGGCATAGTTGCTTCGGAAATATTTTCTGCAGGTTGTTCGGCATGTATATTTTCAGATTCTGACATATTAAGTGATGGAATTTTTTATGTTTCCTGAGTCAAAGCACGGAGAATGCACGTAACAATTTACTTTGCATGCGCCTTATGTTTTAAAATACCGCCGGCCGCTTCTTTAATACTTT
>NZ_JACMOO010000167.1 GCF_014377975.1 Ferruginibacter sp. | reverse complement strand
TTATAGATGCAAATAAAAGCAATAATATTTAATTCAACGTTGCGGCTGCTTTAATAAAGATCGTCTAACTTCATTTTTAGGTATTTCAAAACTGCCAGGTAAGTGCTGGCCAGCGTCATCGAAATACCCAGTAGGATGATGATTAAAAATAAAATAACCAGACTTTTATTATCGTGCAATAATTTAAAATTGGGTACAAAACTTTCCGTCAACAGGATGGTTCCCCAAATAGCCAATATGGCGAGTGCCGAAGCAATGAGACCATTTATAACAGCTCTGGAGGTAATGGGTCTTGCAATAAACCCCCTGGTGGCGCCTACCATCTGCATGGTCTTTATCAAAAAACGGTTGCTGTACATGGCAAGCCGGATGGTGTTGTCAATAGAAAATATTACTAAAATTGTAAGGATGCATGCCCCGATTAAAAAAGCAATGGCCCCTGTTTTTACGTATCCACTTATTTTAGCAACCGTTTCTGTTGGAAACTGAAACTCCTTAATTACACCCGGAAAAGTATTTTGTAAATTTTCCGAAAGCATGTTCAGGCTGTCTTTTTCAACATGATCGGCCTTAATATAAAAATCGATGCTTTCTGGCAATGGATTATAATCCAGCAGTTTTTTCCAGGAACTATCATTGTCCTTGTTCCATTCTTTTGCCGCCATTTCTTTGGTAATGTGCTGCACATCTCTTGCGTATGGAATAGCGGCGATGTAATCTTTCAGACTATCAATTTTCTTTTTGCCGGCATCCGGATAAAGGAAAGCATGCACCTGGATATTCTCTTTAAAATAATCGCCCGATTTGCGGAGGTTAAGCGAAAACCAGCCCACGATGCCAAATAAAAATAATACCAACGCTACACCGATGATAGCATAAGCATAAGTTGGCTGACCACGTTTACCACTTGCTTTTCCAAATTGAGCCATAATTTTTATTATTTAGTAGATAGGGATTTTAATTTTAATACCCGTTATTGTCAGGAGGGCAAAAATAAAGGTTTTTACCTTCTTTACTGTACTTTTGCCCACTGCAAAACGATTGCCCGCCCAAATATATTTTTATTGTGTGATACTACATTATAGTATAGCAGCTATTATAACTTTTCTTTCACAAGATGGATAGAATAATGACTACTATCCAATGATGAAACAGCCAATAAAATGGGGGCCTGACCGTTTGGCAAAAAAATAAAAAAGAATAAACAACAATGGAATACAAGTACAACGAGATTGAAAAAAAATGGCAGGATGCCTGGAAGAAGAATCAAACTTACAAAGTTTCCAACAACAGTGATAAACCAAAATATTATGTGCTGGATATGTTTCCGTATCCCAGTGGTGCCGGCTTGCATGTTGGCCATCCGCTGGGATACATTGCCAGTGATATTTACAGCCGCTATAAAAGATTGAAAGGTTTTAATGTACTGCATCCAATGGGGTTTGACAGCTTTGGTTTGCCGGCCGAACAATATGCCATCGAAACTGGCCAGCACCCTGCAGCAACTACTAAAAATAACATTGCAACCTTTAAAGCGCAGTTAGATAAAATTGGATTTTGTTATGACTGGGACAGAGAGGTGCGTACCAGTGATCCGCAATATTATAAATGGACACAGTGGATTTTTTTGCAATTGTTCAACAGTTATTTCTGCAACACGCAAAAAAAGGCGTTACCTATTTCCGGCTTAATCAATAAATATGCTACCACTGGCGCCTTGCCGAAGAAGGGTAAATCTGTTACCGGTATACATTTTACCGCAGATGAGTGGAAGGGTTATTCGAAAAAAGAACAAGAAGATATTTTAATGAAACATCGCCTGGCCTTTTGTGCATACGGTGTTGTAAACTGGTGTGAGGCATTAGGAACTGTGTTAGCAAATGATGAAGTGGTAAACGGGGTAAGCGAAAGAGGTGGTCACCCGGTAGAAAAAAAGAAAATGCGGCAGTGGTATTTAAGGATAACCGCTTATGCCGACAGGTTGCTGGAAGGGCTTGAAAAAGTGGACTTCAGCGAAAGTATGAAGGAAATGCAGCGCAACTGGATCGGTAAAAGCCAGGGTGCTGAAATGGACTTTGCAATTAAAGAAAGCGAACAAGTATTAAAGGTGTATACAACAAGACCTGACACCATTTTTGGTGTTGACTTTATGGTTGTGGCACCGGAGATGGATTTGGTGCAACAAATAAAAAGTACGGAACAGGCCACTGCCGTGGACGAGTACATTGCGTATGTAAAAAGCCGCAGCGATGTAGACCGGATGGCTGAAAAAAAAATAACGGGTTGCTTTACGGGCGCCTATGCAATTAATCCTTTCAGCGGACAGCAAATTCCTATTTATATCAGTGAGTATGTGCTGGCAGGTTATGGCACCGGAGCCATTATGGCGGTGCCTTGCGGCGATGAACGGGATTTTAAATTTGCCCAACATTTCAACATTCCTATCAGTAATATTATTGGTAAATATTTCAACGGTGAAGAAGCAAATGCTACCAAGGAAGCGGCTTTGGAAAACTCCGGGTTTTTAAATGGCATGAAGATGATGGATGCTTCTGAAATAGTGTTAAAAAAATTAGAAGAACAGGGCATTGGCAAACGAAAAGTAAATTACAGGATGAGGGATGCCGGCTTCAGCCGCCAGCGTTATTGGGGAGAACCATTTCCCATTATCTGGAGTGATGGAGTGGCCATTCCTTTAGATGCGGATGAGTTACCATTACAACTGCCGCATGTAGATAAATATGGCCCTGGACCTGATGGAGAAGGGCCGCTGGCGAACATCACGGATTGGGTAAATGTATCTGCGGGTACTAAGCATGACCTCACCCCCAGCCTCGCTCCGAAAGAGAGGGGAGTTGTAGATCACAGTGTAGTTGATAGCGCTCCAGATCTTCAGGCGCAAAATGCTGCAAAAGAAACAGCTGCAAAAGACTCACCGGGTTATTTCAACAGTTCTGTAGAAGAATGGAAGAATACGCTGTCTTTTGCAAAAATCAACCGGAAAAATTTAATGGAGGCCGAAGAAATAATATGGCAGGAACTTAGGAATAGAAATATTGGAGGATTCAAATTTAGACGGCAGCATCCTATCGCAGGATACATACCAGATTTTGTTTGCCTGGATAAAAAAATAATTATTGAAATTGATGGAGAATATCATGATGAAGGGGAACAAAAAAAGTTGGATATGGCAAGGCAATACTGGCTTGCGGAAAACGGTTTTGAAATGCTTCGTTTTACGAATGGTGCAGTAAAAACAAATGTAGAAGAGGTATTAAAAGAAATATTGCAAGAACTGCAAAAAGAAAAGACTGAAGTATCGAAAGCAACCGGTTCACAACAAGAAGAAAAAAGCCAGCATCCGGCAGGGTCAAACTCCCCTCTCCCCTGGAGAGGGGCTGAGGGTGAGGTCAGAAGGGAAACCAGTACCATGCCCGGTTACGCAGGCAGCAGTTGGTATTTTCTGCGCTACATGGACCCACACAACAACGAAACTTTCTGCGACCGAAAAGCCAGCGATTACTGGAACCAGGTAGACTTATACATTGGCGGTACAGAACATGCCGTAGGCCATTTACTCTACAGCCGTTTATGGACAAAGGTTTTATTTGATCTTGGGTATATTGGATATGAAGAACCGTTTAAAAAATTGTTGAATCAGGGGATGATACAGGGAAGTAGTCGATTTGTGTACAGATTGATTTTAGAAGGTGTGGATAAGAACAATACTAAATTTCAACTTTCAAATCAATACCTATCTTATAATATTGCCAGAATTTTCTTAAGAATTAACACAACGAATATTAGCACTGAAGAAATTTTACAAACAATAAGTAGAGACTTAGCAAAGCGCTTTCCTGAAAACGGGTATAAAGTAAATAGCTACATAGTTAACAGTATTCATGTCGATATTAATCTTGTAGATGGATTTGAACTAAATACTGTTGCATTTATCAAGTGGAAGCCAGAGTTTACAGATGCAATTTTCGTTTATGAAAATGATGGCCTTCTTAAAGGAAAATATATCTGCGGTTCCGATACAGAGAAAATGAGTAAACGCTATTACAATACTGTTGACCCCGTAGATTTGTGCGACAAATACGGCGCCGATACATTCCGCATGTACGAAATGTTCCTTGGTCCGGTAGAAGCCAGCAAACCTTGGGATACCAAAGGTATTGAAGGCGTGCATCGTTTTTTAAAAAAGCTGTGGCGGTTGTTTTTTGATGAAGTAAAGGGTAAAGTTTGGACAGATGAAAAAGCCACCGATGCAGAACTAAAAGTGTTGCATAAAACCATCAAAAAAATTGAAGAAGATACCGAACGCTTTAGTTTTAACACCGCCGTAAGCACCTTCATGATCTGTGTAAATGAACTGGCAGATTTAAAATGTCACAAGAAAGAAATTTTAGAGCCACTGTTGATTTTACTAACACCGTATGCACCATATATCGCCGAAGAATTATGGCATTCGCTGGGTAGCAACGGTTCTGTGTTGGATGCGCATTATCCCAGCTTCAACCCTGCGCTGCTGGTAGAAAGCAGCAAAGAATATCCAATTTCTATCAATGGAAAAGTAAGGGCCAATATCAACCTGGCTTTAAACCTCAACCAGGCGGAAGTAGAAAAGATGGTACTGGAAAATGAGATTGTACAAAAATGGCTGGACGGAAAAGATCCTAAAAAGATTATCTACGTAAAAAATAAAATGGTAAATGTGGTAATATAGTTTTATACAAAGGGCGCAAGGAAAAAATCAAGGTTTTCAATTGGGTGTTCTTTGCATCCTTTGTATTCTTTGTGCCAGATCAAACAAAATGTTTCCCGTTGTTGTTTTAATAATAAATTTGTTTCATGGCACAAGCAACTATAGAACTTATCAACGCACTTCGCTTAACAGCAGACAATTTGCGCAAAGGCGCTTATCATAGCTGGGGCCATCATGGCGCCTGCAACTGCGGTAATCTGGTGCAGTCGGTTACACAATTTACCAAAGAAGAGATTTTGGAATACGCACATACCGGTACAGGCGAATGGACGGAACTGGCAATAGAATTTTGCCCGACAACGAATGCCCCGCTAACCCTGGTTTTTAATAAATTGGAACAAATAGGGTTAACACCAACCGATATACACCATATAGAATATTTATCAGACAGGGAAGTATTGGAACAATTGTCCGGAGGCTTTCGCTGGTTAAAACGTAACAAAAAAGAAGATGCCATTGATTACTTTGAAGCGTTCGCTGATGTGCTGGAAGATAAATTATTGCAACATATTGACGTACGTTTAGAAAATATTACGGTTCCTTTAAATCAGAAAATATTAGCATTAGCAGAATGAAAACCCGTTGCTTTTTTTAAGTGTTAGCCCACATTAAAAGATATGCTTACCTTCAATTTATGAAAAGCCCGCTCGAAAATGTGTTGCAAAAAAACCAGTCTAGTTTTCGCACAGTAGTAGATTTTAACTTTGGTACTGAAAAATTATTGCGGATGGATTTTACCGGAGCCAACAAAGAATTAACTCCGGAATTAATTGCTAATACAGAAGTATTTTCTAATTACATGGATCAAAAATTATTTTCCGCAAATGCACTGTACGGAATAGGTGGCTACGGGGAAGATAGAATACTTTACAAAAGAAGTGATCACTTTAAATCAAGAGGTTCAAAAGTTTCACCCT
>NZ_JACMOO010000166.1 GCF_014377975.1 Ferruginibacter sp. | reverse complement strand
CCTTGTATCAATCCTTTCATTTCCTGCAAACCCTTTACCCTGTTGTGTATAAAAAAAACCTGGCCACCTCTTTCGGTTTCATAATAAATAATATCCCGAATGGCATCTTCATTAAATACCATCACTTCTGTTTGTATGGGTTGCCTGTTTGGCGGCGGCGTATTAATGATGCTTAAATCTCTTGCACCCATTAAACTAAACTGCAAAGTTCTTGGTATAGGCGTGGCCGTCAGTGTTAATGAATCTACCGTGGTTCTTAATTGTTTTAATTTTTCTTTCGCCGCAACACCAAATTTTTGCTCTTCGTCAATGATCATTATTCCCAGGTCTTTAAACTTAACGTCTTTACCCAATAGTGAATGTGTACCGATGATGATATCAATTTTTCCTTCGGCAACTTTTTGAAGGGTTTCTTTTTTTTCTTTGGATGATTTAAATCGGTTGATATAATCTACGGTAACCGGAAAATCTTTTAGTCTTTCACCAAAAGTTTTAAAATGCTGATACGCCAGAATAGTGGTAGGAACCAATATGGCAGCCTGTTTACCATCGCAGCAGCTTTTAAAAGCAGCGCGGATGGCAATTTCTGTTTTACCAAAACCAACATCTCCGCACACCAGCCGGTCCATCGGCGATGGTTTTTCCATATCCCGTTTTACATCTTCTGTAGCCTTGCCCTGGTCGGGTGTATCTTCATATATAAAACTGGCTTCCAGTTCCGTTTGCATGTAATTATCCGGACTAAATGCAAAGCCTTCCTGGCTCTTTCTTTCTGCATACAGTTTAATCAAATCTGTAGCAATATCCTTTACCTGCTTCTTGGTTTTTTCTTTTAATTTATTCCATACATCACTGCCCAGCTTATTCATTTTTGGAATGCTGCCTTCCTTGCCGCTGTACTTACCTATCTTATGTAAGCTGGAAATATTTACGTATAGCAAATCTCCATCCTTGTACTGAATTCTTACAGCTTCCTGCATTTTACCGTTGGCCTCAATCTTCTGTAACCCACTGTACACGCCTACTCCATGATCAATATGCGTTACATAATCTCCCGGCTGCAACTCACGCAGCATCTTTAAAGTAAGCGCTTTGTTTTTACTAAAAGCTTGTTTTACTTTATATTTATGGTAACGCTGAAAAATCTGGTGATCAGTATAACAAACCACCATCAAATCATCATCAATAAAACCATGATGGATAGAAGTGGGTATGGGAACAACATTGATTTCAGCTTTCAGATCAGTAAAAATTACATGCAGTCTTTCAAGCTGTTTTGGATTATCGGCAAATAAATAAATGTTGTATTTCTTTGCTTCGTACTCTTTTAAATTTTTTATTAAAAGATCAAACTGGCGATTAAAGGAAGGTTGTTCCTTGGTATTAAAGTTAATGGTTGATGGTAGACGGCTGATAGCAGGAAAGAAGGCTTTTTTTCCAATTTCAATAATGTTCCTTTCTTTTATTTTATCCTCCAGTACAGTCGCTTTTACAAAATCATTTTCAGTGATGTTGTACCGTTCGTTGATTTCAGTATCATCATCAGCCAGTTGTTTTTTATCAGCAGGTATATCTTTTGCGATGGATAAAAAAAGTTCAAGGTCTTCTTCCTGCTGTATAATTTTTTCTTTAATAAATTGCCAGTCTTCTGTCCACACTACAGTATTTTCTGGTAAAAATTCCAGCAGCGAAACCCGGTCGCCGGTTTCAAACTGTGTTTCTACATTGGGTATAATATTTACCTGTAATAATTTACGTTCGCTTAACTGGCTTTCCGGATCAAACAGGCGGATGCTGTCCACTTCATTACCAAATAATTCAATGCGGTAAGGCTTTTCATTACCAAAAGAATAGATATCCAATATACCGCCTCGTACAGCAAACTGGCCTGGTTCATACACAAAATCGGTGCGCTCAAAGCCATAATCAACAAACCGGGAAAGAATATCATTTACATCAATGGTTTCGGCTTGTTTAATAGAAATAATGTTGGCTGAAAGCGTTTTTTGTAGCA
The DNA here is from genome assembly GCF_014377975.1 of Ferruginibacter sp. Lineage (GTDB taxonomy): Bacteria > Bacteroidota > Bacteroidia > Chitinophagales > Chitinophagaceae > Ferruginibacter. The sequence continues at coordinate 10,384 of NZ_JACMOO010000166.1, read as the reverse complement.
CCACTTTTTCAAACAAGGCTTCCGGATGTGTAATGATTATTTTTTTGTTTACACCTGCTATTGCAGCAGCAGTAGCAATTTTAGTGAGCGCTTCAGTTCTTAACATTACATGACTGCTATTGAGCAATCTGTAATTCTTTTTATTTTTAAAAGAAGAAGGGAAATAAAAGATATCTAAAGCACTGGTAAGATTTTCCAGCGTATTGTGAAAATAGGCAGCTTCTTCTGCATCTCTTAAAATAACGAGATGATTTAACTGACTGGCAGAAGGATGATTAAAAACCGCCGTAATAACAAACGCTGCAGCACTGCCCTGTAAGCCGGCAAGATGGATATGGCGGGGTTTTGACAATGAGATTCCATCCACTATTTGAAAACAGCGGCCATCATTTGCATATTCTTTCAACAACACTTCCAGATTCATCCGGGTGCAAAGATATGCCTTGAAAAAATTATCTGCTAAAAATCATCCTTTGCAATACATCAGTTATAAAACCGTTAACAAAATACTGTAGTAACTAAACATATATTTAGATATAAGTGTTTTTTAGAAAAGAGAAGGTGACAACAGTAATAAGATTGCATTTTGAAGCGCCATTCAAAAAAGGTATAATTTCTTTAAACTATTTGCTGCGGTCTGTAAAATTTCAAAACAAAAAATCCTTATGAAAAAATATGGTATTCTTTTATTTACTTTTTTCTTTTATTTTTTTTCATTACCGCTCATAGCTCAGCAAAACGAACCGGCCGTTCGTTTTGCCAACGGCAATTTTACTACCGGCAGCAACATTAAAAAACAACAATTTAAAAAAGAAAATATTCAGGCAGGTTTTTTTGGCGATCAATATTTTGTACTGATACAGTTTGATAATTTACCAGGGAAACAGGTAAAGGAAAACTTAGCAAAAGCGGGAATTGCCTTGCAGGAATATTTACCCGGCAATACTTACATGGCTGGCATAAAAGGTAGTTTTGATTTTGCCGGTGCAAGGCAATGGGGCATTACATCCATTAATGTAATGCCTGCTGTTTATAAAATAAATGAGCGATTGATCAATTATAAGCCATCTGATAATAAATTAGATATTATGCTTTTTGCAGTAAGTTATTTTTCAACACTAAAAAAAACTATTGTAGAAAATGAATTACAAAAAGCAGGCGCCATACTGGTTTCCACAAAATATACTGCTTCAAATATTATTTTTATTGAGGCAAATAAGCAACTGATTAATGTGATTGCTGCATGGCCATTTATCAGCAGCATCACTTTGCAAACCATCCATGATAAACCACTTAACTATAACAGTCGGGCTGTACATGGGGTGGCAAATCTGAATGCATTAAATGGAAAAAATCTGAATGGAAAAGGCGTTGCAATCGGTGTGGGAGATAATGCAGATATATCTACACATATTGATTTTTCCGGCAGAGTGATTTCACGTACGCCCTGGATACCAGCTGATCATGGAACGCATGTGTCAGGGACTGCTGCAGGCGCAGGTATTTTCAATGTTAAATACAAGGGGATGGCACCAAAAGCTACCATCATCAGCCAGTTTTTTAGTGATATTATTACCAGTGCGCCTACCTATGTTACGGACAATAATATGGTGCTTAGCAATAATTCATATTATTCTGCCGAAGTTAATTGTGCAGGGGAAGGAGCGTATGACGTACTGAGTAATTATATTGACCAGCAAGCGAAACAATACAAACAACTGTTGCATATTATAGCGGCGGGTAACGATGGAGCGCTGTCCTGTGCTGCTTTTCCTGCTTCTTTCGGCACTATAAAATCCGGCTGGCAATCGGCAAAGAATGTGTTGACCGTAGGCGCTATGAATGCACGGGACTACAGTATTGCGAATTTTAGCAGCCGCGGTCCTGTAAACGACGGGCGTATTAAACCTGAAATTACAGCCAATGGCTGGGCAGTGGCGTCAACAAAAACTAATAATACTTATGGCGCAGATTATGGCACAAGTATGGCTGCCCCGGCAGTAACCGGGGCCCTTTCTTTGCTGTACGAAAGGTACAGGCAATTGCATGGGGGCAGTAATCCTTCAGCAGCATTGATGAAAACCCTGGTGTGTAATACCGCGGAAGACCTTGGTAATCCCGGGCCTGATTATACATTTGGTTTTGGCATGCTGGAGGCTGCTGCTGCCGTAGATGCATTGGAACAAAACCGTTATAGTATCAACACAATTATAAATGGGGGCACTGCATCACAAACTATTGCAATACCTGCCAACACAAAGCGTTTAAAAGTAATGTTGTATTGGGCCGATATCGCTGCTTCAACTAATGCCGCAACAGCATTGGTAAATGATCTGGACCTCACTGTTAGTACCCCTGCTGCAATACTGCATTATCCTTTGGTTTTAAATGGTGCACCAAACGCAGTAAACAATATTGCCGTAGAGGGGATGGACCATATTAATAATATTGAACAGGTGGTTATTGAAAATCCTACCACAGGAAATTATACAATTAATGTAGCTGGGTTTGCCGTTCCTTTTGGCCCGCAGGAATATGTACTGAGTTATGAAATGGTGCCCAATGAAGTGAAGTTGCAGTATCCTTCCGGTGGTGAAACGCTGGTACCCGGTGAATTGGAAAATATTCGCTGGCTGGCCTATGGCAACGAATCCAATACATTTACAATTGACTATTCTGATAACAATGGGGCAAGCTGGATAACCATTAATAATAATATTGCTGCCACAAGCAGATTGTATGCATGGACAGTACCTGCAGGCCTCACCAGCAATGGGCTGATACGGGTAAGCAGAAACAGTACGGCGCTTACAGGCCAAAGCAGTTTTAATTTTGGTATTTTAGTACAACCAGTTGTAACAGCAACCAATATATGTGAAGGGGCTGTGCAATTAAACTGGACTGCGGTCAGTGGGGCAACCTCTTTCGATGTATTGGAGTTAACCGGCGACAGTATGAAAGTAATAGGCAATACCACCAGCACTTCATTTGTATTAAAAGGCATGGATAAAAATGTTACAGCATGGCTGGGCGTTGCTGCAAAAAACGGGGCTTTCTCAGGCAGGCGCTCTTTATCTGTAAAAGTATTTCCTAACAGTGGCGCATGTACGCTCAGTACTTTTAACAATGATATTAAAGTAGACAGTATTTTAACTCCCAATACAGCCAGGCAACATTTTGCAACAGCAGGCAATGCTACGGCACCTGTAAAAATATTGATTAAAAATCTGGGTACTGTTGCAGTAACAGGCCCTTTTGATGTATCGTACAGTTATGACGGAACAACCGTAACAGAAACAGTTAATACTTTGATTGCACCGGGTGATACATACACCTATACTTTTACCGGTTCCTATCCGGTAATTGCTGGTGGCTATAAGTATGATTTTAAAGCCTGGGTTTCGCTTCCTGCCGATGGAAATCATGAGAATGATACCGCATACAAAACTGTAAAATCAATCAATAATGATCCGATAACTGTAATGCCGGTTATTGAAGGATTTGAATCAATGGACAATGCTGATTTTATAAAGCCAGCAATGGCTATCAGCGAAAATAAGTACCTTGATTTTAGTGCAAGTACTACCAGGGGGAGGGCCAGAACCTTCGTAAACACAGGGTTTTCACGAACAGGCAACCGGAGTTTAACGCTGGATCAATCGCCTTACAGTATTTTAAATAACGTAGACTCACTCACTTTAAATTATAATCTTATTGGTTATGCAGCAGATCAAATGAGGTTTGATTTTTATTATTTTAATCATGGTCAGCCAAACAATGCCGGCAATAAAATCTGGATAAGAGGCAGTGAAAATGATGCATGGTTAGAAGCATACGATTTATTTATTAACCAGGCCGGTCTGGGGCGTTGGAAACATGGTCTGATCAATATTAATGAAGCACTGAACAACGCATTGCCTGCACAAAATATTACTGAAACTTTTCAGATAAAAATAGGTCAGGAAGGCAATACTTCTTCCAATGATGTTGCCCCTTTAACGGATATTGATGATGGCTATACTTTTGATGACCTGGAAGTAAACCAGGTGTTTAATGATCTGGAACTTAAAAAAATTAACTCGCCTGACAAAACCGGCTGTGGCCTTTCGGCAGGTAATGCAGTAAGCGTTACAATCAAGAACTATAATAATACCAGCCTTAATAATGTGAGTGTTAGTTACCAGGTAAATGGCGGTGCAATAGTTACTGAAACTATTCCTGCAATTAAAGCCAACCAAAGTCTGGATTATACATTCAACAAAACAGCTGATTTATCAGCATACATTGATTACAGCATCAACGCATGGATACATTATGCCGGCGATAGTTATGGTACCAACGACAGCATTTTAAATTTCACTTTTCACAATTCACCCGTCATCAGTACGTATCCTTACCTGCAGGGTTTTGAAAACAGTGATGGTGATTTTTATACAAAGGGCACCAATACAAGCTGGCAATGGGGCACCCCCGCAAAAACAATCATCAGCAAGGCTGCTAATGGCAACAAAGTATGGGTTACCAACCTTACCGGTAACTACAATAATGATGAAACGTCTTATTTGTTTTCTCCCTGTTTTGATTTGAGTGGATTAAAGAAACCTATTTTGTCATTCAGCCATATTTTTCAGGTAGAACAGGATTATGATTATACCTGGGTTGAATATTCTACCGATGGTATTGTATGGAAAAAATTAGGTGATACGATAAATGGTATTCATTGGTATGATAATGTATTAAATAACTGGAGTGTTTCCAACACCAAATGGCATGTTGCCAGCATTGATCTTCCGGTAACAGGAACCAATATGCGCTTCAGATTTGTGTTGAGCAGTGATGCAGGTGTAACCATGGAAGGTGTAGGTATTGATGATATCAGCGTACATGAAAAAAGTATTATCCCTGCCGCATCTCCGGTTGCAACTATCAGTGTACCTTCTGTTGCGGGTAATAAATGGGTAGGGTTTAATTCAGGAAACCAGTCTGCAGGGCCGTGGTATACCATGGCAGAAATAAACCCGAACGGGCAGAATCTTGGTAAGGTGGACATTACCTTGTATCCCAACCCAACAACAACTGTAAGAAACAGTAACAATCAATATTATTTAGACAGAAATTATGTTATTCATCCATCCAATCCGCCCACAGGAAATATTGGGGTAAGATTGTATTTTACAGATGCTGAAGCAGATTCTCTGATTAAGGCCAATGGCTGTTTATCCTGCTCCAAACCAAAAGATGCTTATGAATTGGGCGTAACAAAATACAGTGGTTTGATGGCAGAGGAAAACGGAATATTGGAAGATGATATCAATGGTTTTATGCAATACATTACACCAGCAAACACAACCATTATACCCCACGGAAATGGCTACTACGCTGAGTTTACAGTAAATAGTTTTAGCGAGTTTTGGTTTAATAACGGGGGGGTAACCAACACACAGCCATTGCCAATTAATTTATTTGCATTTGAAGCGACAAAGCAATCTGGTAATGCCCTGCTAAGCTGGAAAACAGAACAGGAAATAAATGTGGCAAAATTTGAAATAGAAAGAAGTGAAGATAGCAGAAATTTTAACGCTGTAAGCACGATGATTACCAATGGCAGCGCAGGTGCAGGCAATTATGATTTTACAGATTCAACTCCTTTAACCGGCATCAATTATTACCGCATTAAAATAGTGCAACGGGATGGCAAGTACACTTATTCCAGGATACGAAAACTTGATTTTAGTAACAGGGGCGATGATATTTTAATTTACCCTAATCCGGTTACTGGTCAAACCGTATTTATATCCGCCAGTGCCAATTGCTCCAGTGGTTTATTGTATGATGGCGCGGGCAAACTGATAAAAAGTTTTGCCCTTCAGGGAACCAGCAACAGCATTAGTATAAAAGGTATTTCTAAAGGTATTTATATGTTGAAAGTAATTTCAGTAAACAGTTCACATACTCAAAAGATTTTCGTGCAATAGCCTCACCTGCATGAAAGCATTAATAAGTGCATGTTTGATTTATATCTTGTAAAACCGGTGAAACAATAACGGAATAATTTTCTCTTTGACTATTCTTTGTATCTTTCTGCAAATAATTATATTATGTCTTTAGAACCATGGCGCACCGGAAAAGTCATAAAAATTGAGCAGCAAACAGATGACACAAGAAGCTTTTTTATTCAGGTGCCAGCGCTGGAAATACTCAACTTTAAGCCCGGCCAGTTTGTTACCCTGGATTTACCAATTCACGAAAAACCAAACAAGCGCTGGCGCAGTTATTCCATTGCCTCCTGTCCGGATGACTCAAATATATTTGAGCTTATTATTGTACTGGACAAGAATGGCATTGGTACTCCTTATCTTTTTGATGAAGTATTTGTTGGTACTGAATTTCGGTTTCGTGGCCCACAGGGAGTATTTAGTTTAAAAGAACCTATTGATAAAGACCTGGTGTTAATTTGCACCGGCACCGGAATTGCCCCATTCAGAAGCATGCTTCATTACATTAAAAATAATAACGTTGCACATAAAAATATTTACCTCATATTTGGATGTCGCACAAAAGCCAGCCTCTTATATTTTGAAGAAATGACCAGGCTGCAGCAAGAAATACCTGGGTTTAATTATATCCCCACTTTGTCGAGAGAACTATGGGATGGGCAAACCGGGTACGTGCATCCGGTGTATGAATTATTGTGCATTGATAAAACGCCTGCTTCATTTTATTTGTGCGGCTGGAGAGGTATGATTGATGAGGCCCGGAAAAGAATTACAGAAATGGGATATGATAAAAAAGATATTCATTTTGAAATTTATGGATAGTATCTTCTTAAAACTTTTCAAGAAAAATAGCCTAAAACGTAAAAGGATAGATATCATTTATACTTATGATTGGTACGAAACCGGTATAGTTATTTTTTCCTAACTTGTAGGTCTAAATATTTGTTTAATTAATTGATCTTTTATGGGAGCCTCTTCGATGATTGTTTTGATTCTTGCAGCATTAACATTTTCTACTATCGCTATTTTAATCGCTAAAATTGTAACAAAAGCCACTACCAATAAACAAAAAGGTGAACCATACGAATGCGGGATACCAACGCAGGGCAAAACATGGACACAAATGAATGTGGGCTATTATTTATTTGCGCTGATATTTTTAATATTTGATGTTGAACTGGTATTTTTGTTTCCCTGGGCAGTAGTAGCAAAAAAGGTAGGCTGGATGGCATTTGTAGAGATTATTATTTTCTTTTTTATACTGTTTATGGGATTTTTATACGCCCATAAAAAGGGAGCTTTAAAATGGATATAACGGCTTGGCTCCCTCTAACTCTGCCAAGGCGGAAAACAGAAATGCAGCGGCTTTCAAATTGATATATTATGATGGCGATAAATAGTTTAAATAAAATTTGTACACTTAAATAATGAGTAACACTTTAAATAATCCGGGCTCTTCCTTAATCCCCCCTTTGGGAGGTGAGGGGGCTACTCCTTCTGGTGGAGGGTCAACATTCCCCGGCCAGGTGCACGAAACACCGGGTGGTGGTATTGTGCTTAGCAAGCTGGATGAGATAATCAACTGGGCAAGATCGAATTCTTTATGGCCGCTTACTTTTGCCACCAGTTGTTGTGGTATAGAAATGATGTCGGTTGCGGCCGCTAAATATGATTTCTCCAGGTTTGGATTTGAAGTAGCCAGGGCCTCGCCACGGCAGGCCGATGTAATTATTATTGCCGGTACCATCGTAAATAAAATGGGTCCGGTTTTAAAAAGATTATACGATCAGATGGGCGACCCGAAGTATGTGATTGCAATGGGTGCCTGTGCCATCAGTGGCGGGCCTTTCTTTTATAATACCTATTCAGTTGTAAAAGGTGCCGACCATATTATACCGGTGGATGTGTATGTGGCTGGCTGCCCGCCAAGACCGGAAGCCCTGTTACATGCATTGATCAGTTTGCAGGAAAAAATTAAAAGTGGATTAACAAGAGAGCAGATAAAAGAAGTTAAATAAAGAGGGGAGTATTCATTGAATTTATAGAATGTCCGTTATCCGAAAGATAATTATGACCAACGAAGCACTGAAAGAAAAAATTGCAGAACTATTGCCGGCAGCTACTTTTGAAGAAGGAGGCCAATGGCTTACTATCAATATAGCGCCTGCTGACTGGCACCTATTTGCAGAAAAATTACGGCAGGAGGATTCTTTATTTTTTAATTTTCTTTTTTGTCTTACTTGTATTGACTGGAAGACACATCTTACCATGGTATATCATCTGGATTCCACAAAATTCCGGCACAACATTGTAATAAAATCTATGCTGGACGCCAATGATCCGGCAATAGCATCGGTAAGTGATATATGGCAGACCGCTAATTTTCATGAGCGGGAAGTGTATGAAATGTTCGGTGTAAATTTCATAAACCACCCTGATTTACGGTTGCTGATTTTACCGGATGGGTGGGAAGGAAAAAGACCCATGCTAAAAAATTTTGAAGACCCGGTCAATATGATAAAATTGTAAGAATCTAATACCTGTAAAAATTAAAAAGAGTAAACTAAATTGTATGATAATATTTAAAATTTTCCATTTAGGAAACAGGGCATGGTTGAAGAAATAGGAAGAACAGCAGAAGGCGATATCATCATTAATGTGGGGCCACAACACCCTGCTACACATGGCGTATTACATCTTGTTATTACTATCAATGGCGAAACGATCAGGAAGGTAGAACCTCATCTTGGTTATATCCATCGTTCTATTGAAAAAATGTGCGAAAGCCTTACCTATCGTCAGTTTATATATGTTACCAGCCGCATGGATTATCTTTCTTCTCATATAAATAATCATGCCTGTGCGCTTTGTATAGAAAAAGGTTTGCAAATAGAAATACCTTCCCGGGCACAGGTGATCCGTATTTTGATGGATGAACTTACAAGGATTGCGTCGCACGAATTGTGGTGGGGTGCTATGGCAATGGACCTTGGTGCCTTCACGCCCTTTTTTTATGCTTTCCGCGAAAGAGAAACCATCAACGATATTATGGAAGAAACCTGTGGCGCAAGGCTTACGATGAACTACATGGTGCCGGGTGGAGTAATGCAGGATATTCATCCCAATTTTCAAAGAAGAATAAGAGATTTTATTAAATTATATAAATCAAAAATCAGCGAATACGATGAGCTGGTAACAGGAAATATTATTTTCCAAAACAGGATGAAGGGCGTTGGTTATTTATCTGCTGAAGATGCAATTTCGTTTGGCTGCACAGGGCCAACAGCAAGGGGTAGTGGTGTTAGCTGCGATATCCGTAAAATGTATCCTTATGAAATTTATAACCAGTTGGAGTTTGATGAAATACTGGAAACTGAAGGAGATTCATTTGCAAGATACATGGTAAGGATAAGAGAAATGAACCAGTCCATCAAGATCATAGAACAACTGGTAGACAATATACCCGAAGGTGATTTTCAGGCAAAAACAAAAGCCGTATTGAAATTACCCAAAGGAGAATTTTACCAGCGGGTAGAAACTGCAAGAGGAGAATTTGGGGTGTACATTGTGAGTGAAGGCGGTACTACCCCCTACAGAATTAAATTCCGTTCACCGGGGTTTTCTAATTTGTCTGCTTTAGACCATATGGCCAGAGGCAGTAAATTGGGCGACCTTGTAGCAATGATGGGAACGTTGGATTTGGTGATACCCGATATTGACAGGTAAGCCGCTTAACTTATCCTTCCGCCGCGGCGGAGAGAGAAATAAAGAAGACGAATGCGGAGTTGATTTTTACTTTTGTTAAAACTAAAAAAACTTGTAATACTTTAAATAATGAATAACGCTTCAAATTATAATAACGCTTTTTCAATCCAACCTTTTGGGGGTGGGCAGGTTGGGGGGTTCTTCAATCTTTCATGGGGAGATGGGGGAACTTTATGTTAAGTTTTTCTTCCATATCGAAATTTATAGATACCTGGTTGAGAGGTATTTTCAACCCTACCTGGACGATGGTAATTGAAATGCTGATAGCCGGTATTTGTGTTATTAGTTTGTTTGCCATACTTGGTTTGGTATTGGTGTTGATGGAACGGAGGGTTGCTGCATGGATACAAATCAGGCTTGGGCCTAACAGGGTTGGACCCGGCGGTATGTTGCAGTCACTGGCCGACACCGTAAAGCTGCTGGTAAAAGAAGGAATGACACCAGATGGAGCAGACAAATTTTTATTTAATCTGGCACCAATTATTGCCATCATCGTATCCATGTTATTGATGGCACCTATTGCTTTTGCAAAAGATTTTCAATTGTGGGATATGAATATTGGGGTACTGTATGTATCTGCCATATCTTCTGTAATGGTCATCAGTATTTTGATGGCGGGCTGG
>NZ_JACMOO010000165.1 GCF_014377975.1 Ferruginibacter sp. | reverse complement strand
TTGATCAACCATTGCAGCGGCACCTATTTTGAACGTTAAATTAAGTGCAAAAACTTTTAAAATATCCATATTTGTCCATTGGCAAATTTATAATAAATGGATAATCAATAGCCTTTTTTTCAAAAAGTTATTGTAAACCTGGTTGGGCATATTTTTTAGTGGATAGATTTGGGAAGTTATTTTTTAAAAAAAAGCGATAAAAACTACTGGTGGGCGGATAATGCACGAGGGCTTATATAAAAGCGATCGCATTGATGATACGTTCGCCATCAAACTATCCAGCAGAGTAGGTAAACAAAATACAGACAGTACTGAAATTCAAACCAAAACTTTGCTTCCTAAAAAGATGGGTATTCCCCCCTGCGGAACTTAAAAAATAAAAGCAAAGCTAAGCCTGGTTTATTTTTTTGTTAACTGCAATGTGCATTAAAAATAATGTTATTTTCAGGGTTTAAAATTCTATCACTACAGCCAATTTATTCATGAAAAACTCATTCTTTACCTCATTCGCTTTCCTTTACATGGCATTGATTATTCCAATGTGCAATCTGGCACAAGCTTCAAAAAAAGTAATAAAGGAAACGCAGGTATCATCCCAAAATGTCCATCATCTTTTTAATGGTAAAAATCTGAACGGCTGGTATACTTTTCTCCAAAAAAGTGGCCGCAATAATGATCCTAAAAAAGTATTTTCGGTAATCAAAGGAATGATTCACATTGGTGGAGAAGAGTGGGGTTGCATCACCACAAATAGGGAGTATAACAATTACCGGCTGGTTGCAGAATTTAAATGGGGGGGCAAAACCTATGCGCCCAGAATTAATAATGCCCGTGACTGCGGTATATTACTGCATTCAAAAGGTGCAGATGGCGGCTCACAAGGAATATGGATGCGCTCAATAGAATGCCAGATAATAGAAGGAGGAACAGGTGATTTTATTGTTGTTGGCGACAGCAGCGATGCGTTTCAGTTAACAACTACTATTGCCAAAGAAAAAACTGACGATAGTTATGTTTACCAGGCAGGTGGTGATACTATGAAACTTACTAGCGACCGTATTAACTGGTATGCCCGTGATGCCGGATGGAAAGATATAAAGGGGTTTCGTGGTGCCAATGATATTGAAAAACCAATGGGAGAATGGAACAGAATGGAATGCATTGCAAATAATGGTGAACTCACAGTTATACTAAATGGAAAGGTGGTAAATCATGCTTTTAATGTAATACCCAACCATGGCCACATACAGATACAGGCAGAAGGCGCTGAAATATTGTTTAGGCTTGTAGATATACTGCCGGTTGGAAAAAACTAAAATAACCTGGCGCTGGTTTTCTAAAAAATCGGGAATAAAATTATTTTTTCTTTTTAATATCTTTAAGTAAAAAAACTTAGTGCGGAAAATAATATTGGCTGGCATTAATACAGTTAGCTATCGCCACTTTTATCGCCAACAAACCAATGCTCCTTGTCTTTAAAAAGTACATTAAAAGTGGTGAGGGAACCATAGCAGCGGGTAATGTATTGCTGCAGGTTTACCTTTTCTTCATCACTCAGTTTTTTGTTGCTGTTAATGTTTTGTTCCAGCACCCTTAACCTGTCACGCAGCATTACAATTTTATGAAAAAAATCAGCCATCGGAATTTCTTTGGGTTTTAAACTTTTATCTGCAGGCTGCAAAAATAACGTACCACCAATCCATTTTTCACCGAGCGGTACCACTTCCGTTACATTGCCCCATAAACGTAGTATTTTTAAAAGTGATTTTTCTGTATCAGAGACTGTTTCTACCTCCACCGTAACATTTTCTGGAATAATTTCATCCAGGTGCGCATCTGTTTTATCAATTTCTTTTTTGCCATGGTTAATAAAACAAATGAGGTAAGCGGCATAGCGTACTCCAACAATAACGCCAGGTCCGTATTGAGTATGCTGCAATCTAGTACCAATGCCTAATGTTGTTTGATCCATATTTTTCTTTCAAAAATGTCGTTTAAAAATAATTTAGGGCGTTTCTTTTTTACCTTCTGCAATCAACAAGTCAATCTTAAACTGGTAAGAGGCATTTAAAATATACTGGTAAAAATTAACCGCGGAAGCGGTTTGTGTAAATGCAAAATCGGGGCGGTAGCGAACCATAAATGTATCCAGATTTTTGCCTTCCAGGTGAGTAACTCTTTTTACCATTGTTTTATTAAAGCGGTAATTTATATAGGTTTCCTGCTCCTGGTCAAGCAGCCTGTTCTGCATATATTTTAAACGCTTGTTTCTTTTAAAACGAAAAATATTGATGAACTCGTCAAAGTCAAGTCCCCCCCCTCCCGAATAATCGGAAACTGAAGTTTTAATACCAGGCCGCTGATAATTGAATATTTTGGAATACTCATTCCTGTTAGCAATTGAATCTTCTTTAAAACTTTTACTAAAAACTCTTACTTCTTTTAAAGTTTTAAATTTTTCAGCGAGCCGGATGTGGAGGGAAATATCAAAACTGCCAATATTTTCAATTTGTCTTACAGCAAAACGCGTGGTTGGTTTATTGTTATATATAAAAGTGAGGGAATCTTTATCGCTGGCACCAATATCATAATGTCCTAAAGAATCGGTAACAGTAACCATACCACCCGTGCTTTTTACCGTTACACCTTTTACCTGGATTGATTTGCTTGAATCGAACACCGTGCCACTGATAGTTAGCTGGGCGGATGCAGATCCTGCCAGCAGCCAAAAGGCAAGTATACAACAGTAAGTTTTTATTAAATGCGGCAAAATGAAAAAATTGTAATGCGCAATATTACATCAACATATTATGCATCTATAAAAAAAAGGGCCTTTTAACTGCGATTTTGCAATTTTACTACCTGATGAATAATAGCCGGGTAATGCTGGTGTTCCAGTAAATGAATCTTTTCCGCCAGCGAATCAGCGGTGTCTGTTTCATCAATTGAACAGGTAGCCTGAAAAATAATATTGCCATGATCATACAGTTCATCCACATAATGAATAGTAATACCACTTTCTTTTTCGCCAGCGGCTATAACAGCCTCGTGTACCCGGCTTCCATACATGCCTTTGCCCCCATAGTTTGGTAAAAGGGAAGGGTGAAGATTGATGATTTTATTGCGATAAGCTTTTATTAATGAAGAAGGAATCTTCCATAAAAAACCGGCCAGCACAATGAAATTAATATTCCTCTTTTTTAATTCGCCAATATAGTAATCCGTATTAAAAAATTGCTTTTTATCTAATAAAATTGTAGCTATCTGGTGATGTTGGGCAATATCCAAAACGCCGGCGCCTTGTTTGTTGCAAACAACCAGGGCTACTTTACCTGCAGTTGGGTCTCGGCTAAAATGGTCAATAATTTTTTGGGCATTACTGCCTGCTCCACTGGCAAAAACAGCAATTAATGGAATTGCCGGTACTTTCCTGCCCGAAAGTTTTATCCATAATTTCAGCAGATAGTTTTTAAAAAAAGCAAATTGCCCCAGGGGAATGCTGATCAATAAAACACAGAAAGGCCAAAGGAGGGTAATCAATATACAATAGGTCAGTGTCCAAATAATTTTCTCTTTTACCGGCGTTAGCTCCATTATTTTTCTCGCTCCAATACCACATAAACCGCCCCCCAGGGCGAAAGTAAAAATAATTAGTACCAGGTTAATGCTATTCACTTTCCAGCGTTGTTGTAATTTTTGTAGCATGCGGCAAAAATCAATTAAAAAATCCTTATTTACTAACCAGCCATATAAAATACAGGCAAATTTTTGTTTACACAAACATGACAATAAGTACAACGCAGGTCAAACAATCCGCTAAAAATCAAGCTGGACAAGGGGAAATTTTTTTTAATAATGTTGATATTATGTGGACATACTAACTTAATTTTGCAATCGCAGAAGGATATTCTTCCACTTAAGCATTCGAATAATTGTATGAGTCGCTATAGAAAAATCTTACAAAAAGTCTTTACAAGTTTACTTTTCATTGCATTGGTTTCTTTAAACTATACAAGTTTTGCCGCTGATGGCGAGGCGCTGTTTAAAGCCAACTGTGCCAATTGCCACAAACCGCTGGAAGACTACACCGGGCCTAAATTACAGGGGGCAAGGGCAAGGCAACCAAACCTTGAATGGGCATACAAGTGGGTTAACAATGTAAACTCCATGTTGGAAACTGATCCCTATGCTAAAGGATTGTTGGCCAAATATGGCTCAAGAATGACGCAGTTTAACCTTCCAAAAGCCGATATTAAAGCAATACTTGATTATGCAGACGCTTATGTGGCACCTGCGGCGCCTGGAGGAGCAGCATCGGGGGGTGCTCCGGCAGAAGATAACTCCTTACTGTTTGGAATATTAACCCTTGTACTGGCAGTGATTGCATTAATATTATTACAGGTTAACAGCAGTCTTCGTAAACTGGCTGAAGAAAAAGATGGTGTGCTACGTACAGAACCAGTTCCTTTTTACCGCAATAAAACTTATATAATGGCTGGCATTTTGATATTGTTTTGCCTGGGAGGATATATGACTATCAATGCCGCAATAGGACTGGGACGTATGAAAAATTACCAGCCGGAACAACCCATTTATTATTCACACAAAGTACATGCCGGCACAAACCAAATCAGTTGTTTATATTGCCACGGAGGCAGCCAGGATAGCAAACATGCAAACATCCCTTCTGTAAACGTATGTATGAACTGCCATATGGCTATTAAAGAATACAAGGGTGATGCTATTGTGAAAGAAGATGGTAAACAAGTAAATGGCACGGCAGAAATTCAGAAATTATACCAGTACGCGGGCTGGAATCCAGACGCGAAAAAATATGACAAACCAGGCAAGCCAATTGAATGGGTTAGAATCCACAACCTGCCTGACCATGTTTATTTTAACCACAGCCAGCACGTAAAAGTAGGCAAACAAAATTGCCAGACCTGTCACGGACCAATACAGGAAATGCCGGAAGTGTACCAATATTCTGAGTTAAGTATGGGCTGGTGTATCAATTGCCATAGAGAAAGCAAGGTTAATTTTTATAATAAAGAGTCTGGCGAAGGCAATAAATATTATAGTATTTACGAGAAGTTTCACAAGGATATTAAAGCAGGTAAACTGGACAGTGTAACCGTAGAAAAGATTGGTGGTATTGAATGTCAGAAATGCCATTATTAATTAATTAGCAAATGCGAAAATGCTGCGATGTGAAAATAAAGCATGGCGTAATCATTTTCAAGTTTTCGAATTTTCGAATTTTCAAATTGTAATATGAGTAACAAAAAGTATTGGCAAAATTTTGGTGAATTAAATGAATCAGACGCTTTTAAAAAGGCGGCAAAAGATGAATTTAAAGAAAATCTATTGCCATTAGAAGACCTCGATGATGGTTTGTTAAATGCCAAAACTCCCCGCCGCGATTTCCTGAAATACCTGGGATTTAGTACTGCCGCAGCCACTATTGCAGCCAGTTGCGAAATGCCCGTACGCAAAGCGGTGCCTTACTTGCGTAAACCAGATGACCTGATTCCCGGTGTTGCTAATTATTACGCATCTACCTATGTAAATGAAGGTGATATTATACCCGTAATTGTAAAGCAAAGAGATGGCCGCCCCATTAAAATAGAAGGTAATGTGGCATCGGCAATAACAAATGGAGGAACCAGTGCTCAGACGCAGGCTTCTGTATTGGATTTATATGATACTACCCGTTTACGGTATCCTATGCAACAGGATGGTAAAGATTTTAAAGAAGTTACTTCTTTTGATGCATTTGATAAATTAGTTGCAACTGCAATGGGTTCAGTTGCAGCAAAGCCAACAGTGCTCCTTACCTCTACCATTACATCTCCGGTAACGTTACAAATAATTACAGAATATCTGGCCAAAAGCCCCGCTGGAAGCCGTCATGTACAGTATGATGCGATCAGTTACAGCGGTATGATTTTAGCCAACCAGGCATGTTATGGTAAAAAGGCTCTACCATCCTACCATTTCGAAAATGCAAAAGTTATTGTTAGTCTTAATGCAGATTTTCTGGGAACCTGGTTAAGCCCGGTTGAGTTTGCAGGTCAATATGCAAAAACAAGAAAAATTACAGGTGAAAAGCCCGAAATGAGCCGTCACATTCAGTTTGAAGGTTCTCTAAGTTTAACTGGAAGTAATGCGGACGATCGCTATTTACACAAGCCTTCTCAAACAGGAGCTATTGCACTGGCACTGTTATCAAAACTGGGTGGTCCGGTTAGCGCTCCGGCAATAACGGATGCAACTTTAAATAAAGGAATTGAAGCAGCAGCCGCAGCTTTAAATGCAAATAAAGGAGCGGGATTGGTAGTGTGTGGTAGCAATGATGTTAATATACAAATTATTGTAAACGCTATCAACGAAGCTATTGGGGCAAATGGTAAAACTATTAACTGGGGTGTTACCAGCAATTACCGCCAGGGTATAGATGCAGATATTTTAAAACTGACTGAAGAGATGAATGCAGGTGCCATTGGGGCATTATTGGTGTACGAAACCAATCCTGCTTACACTTATTACGATAGCAGGAAATTTACAGATGGTTTAAAGAAAGTGCCGGTTACAGTTTCTTTTAACGGAACAATGAATGAAACTACCGAACTGTGTAAATTCAGTATTCCATCGCATCACTGGCTGGAAAGCTGGGGTGATGCAGAAGCGAAGACTGGTTTTATAAGTTTGCAGCAACCTACCGTTAACCCGTTGTTTAAAACAAGACCTTTTCAAACATCTTTGTTAAAATGGAGTGGCAATGCCAGCGATTACGAAACTTACTTTAAAACCTACTATACCACAAAAGTTGGTTCGGCAGACAACTATGATACAGCATTACAGGCGGGGTTAATTCAACCTTCGGCAATGCCTGTTGCGGGTGCAACTTTTAGTAATGCTGCTGTAGCGGAAGCTACTGCAAAAATTGCCCTTGTAAAAATGGGCAATTACGAAGTGGTTATTTACCAAAAGGTTTCAATTGGTAGTGGTAAACAGGCCAATAACCCCTGGTTACAGGAAACTCCGGATCCTATCTCAAAAGTAACCTGGGATAACTACGCTATGATGAGTCCGGCTTTGGCAAAAGTGGTTTTAGATCTTGATATAATTGGCAGCCAATACCAGGGAGATGGATATGAAGTACATCCGGAAAAGCCAACGGTTAAAGTAACTGTTAATGGTAAAACGCTGGAACTGCCGGTATTAATATTGCCGGGTATTCATCCAAATGTTATTGCGGTTGCATTAGGTTATGGCCGCGAAAGCACAGATAAAAATAAAACAAGCGAGTATATCGGTAAATCGGCAACTGGCGCAGGTTTTAATGCCTATCCATTTGTTGGTTTTGATGGCATAGGGTTTAGTTATTCCGCTCCGGTGGAAATTGTTAAAACAGGCAACACCTATCCTTTAGGACAAACACAGGTTCACGGTTCTTCAGAAAGCCGCCCCGTTATTTATGAAACAAGTCTGGCAAAATTTGTAGCAAATCCTGAGCAGGTTTGTGAAGAGCCCAATACAGAAAGGGCAAAACTGATGCCTTTTGGTGGAGAAAATTATGAAAAAGATGCTACCATTTATCCCCAGTACGACCGGCCGGGAATTAAATGGGGTATGAGTATAGATTTGAATACCTGCATTGGTTGCAGCGCCTGCGTAGTTGCCTGTACTGCAGAAAATAACGTAAGTGTTGTTGGTAAAACCCAGGTAATGAAAGCGCATGAAATGCACTGGTTGCGAATTGACCGCTATTTTACCGGTGATATGAATAACCCGGATGTGGTTTTTCAACCAATGATGTGCCAGCACTGTGACAATGCACCCTGCGAAAACGTTTGCCCGGTAGCTGCTACCAACCACAGCAGTGAAGGCTTAAATCAGATGATTTATAACCGTTGTATTGGTACAAGATACTGCGCCAATAACTGTCCGTTTAAAGTACGTCGTTTTAACTGGCTTGATTTTAACGGAGCAGATAGCTTTCCGGATAACCAGGCTCCATTGATTGGAACAGATCTGAATGAAGTAACCGTGCAGATGAATGATGACTTAACCAGGATGGTGTTAAACCCGGATGTTACGGTGAGGTCGAGAGGGGTTATTGAAAAATGTTCTTTTTGTGTACAACGTTTACAGGATAGTAAACTGGTAGCTAAAAAGGCAGAAGACCCAAGCTTGGTAAGGAACGTAAAAACAGCTTGTATGCAGGCTTGTCCTACACACGCCATTAATTTCGGTAATGTAAATGATAAGGAAAGTGATGTATACAAAATTAGATTTGTAGATCAGAAACATAGAAATTTTTACGTGTTGGAGCAACTGCACGTATTGCCGAATGTAAGTTATTTAGCCAAAATTAAAAATTCAGACAGGCATGTAACTAATGAAAAAGAAGCGGGAGGACAAGGAAATGAGGAAGGTGCTAAAAAAATTGAAAAGGAACATGTGTAAAAGTTACTTCGATTTTTTACAAATACCTCGATTATTTTGAATAGTAAGTTGTAACAGAATTTTAAGAGAGATCGATTGGAGGGAGTTCAATAAAGGTTTGCAGTACAAGGGAGTGACACAACGATGTTGAACAAAGCGGTGTTGCCGGTAATATAAAATAAAAAAACTGATAGCTAACACTAAAGGGTAAAAGACTAAAGATATATGTCACTATTAAAGTACGAATCACAAATCAGGGAACCGCTTGTAGATGGTAAAAAAAGTTACCACCAGGTTACAGAAGACATTATAAGCCCCATTGAGATGAAGCCAACCCGTTTATGGTATATTGGTTTTTACATCAGTGTAGCCTTATTACTGTTTGGCGTGTACAGTATTTATAGAGAGGTTACTTATGGCATCGGTCAGTGGAATGTAAACAAAACCATTGGATGGGGCTGGGATATTACCAACTTTGTATGGTGGGTAGGTATTGGTCATGCCGGAACGCTGATCTCCGCCATCTTATTATTGTTTCGCCAGGGTTGGAGAACAGGTGTAAACCGCGCTGCTGAAGCCATGACAATTTTTGCAGTAATGTGTGCCGGACAGTTTCCTATATGGCATATGGGCCGGGTTTGGCTGGCTTTTTTCATTATGCCTTATCCAAATTCAAGGGGTCCGGTGTGGGTGAACTTTAACTCACCGCTTTTGTGGGATGTGTTTGCGATATCTACATATTTTACAGTGTCTCTTTTATTTTGGTATTCTGGTTTGTTACCGGATCTGGCCACGGTACGGGACAGGGCTAAAACAAAATTGCGTAAACTATTATATGGTGTTGCTTCTTTTGGATGGACAGGAAGTACCAAACACTGGCAGCGTCACGAATCATTATCTTTGGTATTGGCTGGTTTGGCAACGCCACTGGTATTATCAGTACACACTATCGTATCTTTTGACTTTGCCACTTCAGTAATTCCTGGATGGCATACTACCATCTTTCCTCCCTATTTTGTGGCAGGTGCCATTTTTAGTGGATTTGCCATGGTGCAAAGTCTGATGATTGTTTTAAGAAAAGTTTTTTCATTACAGGACTATATCACATTAGGTCATATTGAAGCAATGAACAAAGTAATTGTTTTAACCGGATCGATTGTGGGAATTGCATATATAACTGAATTATTTATAGCCTGGTATGGCCAAAATCCTTACGAATGGTATGCCTTTAAAGAAAACAGGGCTAACCTTTTTAGTCCCTACGGATGGAGTTATTACCTCATGATGTTTTGTAATGTTGTATCGCCGCAGATGTTTTGGTTTAAAAAATTAAGAAGAAATATCGGGTTTACTTTCTTCATGAGTATCATCGTTAACATTGGTATGTGGTACGAGCGTTTTGTAATTATTGTTACTTCTACTTACAGGGATTACCTTCCCTCTTCCTGGAGTACTTATTACAGTCCCTCTATTTATGAAATAGGATTTTATCTTGGAACATTCGGATTATTCTTCACCTGCTTCTTTTTGTTTGCAAAATACTTCCCTGTAATTGCAGTGGCAGAAATTAAAAGCGTATTAAAGACAACGGGTGAAAGTTATAAAATAAAAATGACGGATATAGAAAAGGACAATGCCGAAAAGTTTTATATAGAAGAAGTAGAACATGCGCACTAGAATTGATAATTGATAATTTATAATTAATAATTAACATGGCCGGAGGAATTAAAAAATTTGTAGTTGGGTGTTTTGATGATGAAGAAGTATTGTTTCCTGCGGTGAAAAATGTTCGCCGTGCAGGATATAAAATTCATGATGTTTACACCCCTTTTCCTATACATGGTTTAGATCATGCGTTGGGTTTAAGAGAAACCAGTATACATACAGCCGGCTTTATTTACGGTATTACCGGTACTGTTACTGCCCTAAGCTGTATCAGCTGGATTTTTACAAAAGACTGGCCATTAAATATCGGGGGTAAACCACATTTTGCCTTACCGGCCTGGATACCAATTACTTTTGAATTAACTGTATTGTTTGCCGCAGTTGGTATGGTACTAACATTCTGTTATTTATGCCAATTGTCTCCTTTTGTAAAAAAGCATCACTTTCATTTAAGGGCTACGGATGATCTTTTTGTAATGGTGATAGAATGTACTGATAAAACCAATGATGATGAAGTACAGGGTTTTTTAAAAAATGCCGGTGCATCCGAAATAAATGTACAGGTTGCTGAAACAGGATGGTGGCTGGGCAGGTACGATAAGGAACAAAAATTATACAGGGAACTGGAAAAAGGATATTAAAAAACTAATAGCGAACGGGCGTATCAAAAAGATTCACATAGATATTTCAACAGAGGCAATGAAAAAAAATAACATCATAACCGCTTTCATACTTTTACTGGCAGCAGCAAGTGTAATGACAGGGTGCATCGACAGTAAACGTCAGCCGGGTAAAATTTATATGCCCGACATGACTTATAGCCGTGCGCTAGAAACCTACGCTTTGCTAAACGACACTGTTTTTACGGATAATGCGTCCAATCCGGGTCATGAAATTTTTTACAACCGCAAACCTGTAATTGGTACGATAGCGGTGGGAGAATTGTTTCCTTATACTCTTCCAAATGACAGCAACGGATATAAGTTAAGTGCAGAAGTTAAAAACCCACTAGCCCCTTTAGATAAAAAAGATATGTATGAAGCCGGCAGGTTATTTAATATTAATTGTGCGGTTTGCCATGGCGCAACTGGAGTAGCCAATGGTCCGTTATCAACAAAAATAGGCGCCATCGCCAATTTAACTTCGCCAACTTATGTGGCGATGGCTGATGGTACCATGTTTCATTCCATTAATTATGGAAAAAATAATATGGGAAGTTACGCTTCCCAATTAAGCAGAAA
Source organism: Ferruginibacter sp. (assembly GCF_014377975.1). Taxonomy (GTDB): domain Bacteria; phylum Bacteroidota; class Bacteroidia; order Chitinophagales; family Chitinophagaceae; genus Ferruginibacter. The sequence goes on along the minus strand of NZ_JACMOO010000165.1, from coordinate 15,205 downwards.
ACAACGCTGGATGATAATTCAGTATGTAAGAACGCTGCAGCCTAAAGCCGAAACTCCTGCAGGAATGGCATCTGTAAAAACAGATAGCACCGCTGCAAAGAAAGATAATGGAATAAAAAAGGCATAAGAAATAATAGAACTCACTCAAAATAAAGAATAGATGAATCAGTCATTCGAATTACCAGGCAGTTATAAAAAGTGGACGATGGGTTTCCTGATCGTTGGGGCGGTTGCGTTACTGTATGGTTTTATTATGTATCATCCTTTTGATCATGCAGGGCATGGTGTAAACTTAAGCGGTACCCGTTTTTGGGCGGTGTTATTACAAAACAGTGTTTATTGGTTGCTGGTTGTAAATGCCGCTATGTTTTTTATGGGTATAACTACTTTGGCAATGGGTGGATGGCAGGTAGCGTTGCGTCGTGTACCGGAAGCAATATCAAGCGTTGTGCCTGTTTTAGGTATTATTGCATTTTTAATATTGATGGCGATTGTGTGGGGTAAACACGATGATATTTATTCATGGGTGAACCCGGAGACTGTTGCAAATGATAAAATAATAAAAGGCAAAAGCGGTTTTTTGAATCCTGTTTTTTTTACAGTCTGGAGTGCCATTGCCATTTTTTTATGGTCATTCTTAGGGCATAAAATGCGGGCGATAAGTTTGCAAAGTGATGTTGACGGTCCAATGGATTATGAAACCGGCAATGCGTGGATAAAGAAAAATATCTTATGGGCGTCATTGTTTATTGTTTTTTTCGGCTTAACGGTTGGTTCTACTATTCCATGGCTTTGGTTAATGAGTATTGATACACACTGGTACAGCACCATGTTTAGCTGGTATACTTTTGCAAGTACCTTTGTGGCAGGCATGTCGCTGATTGCTTTATTTATTGTGTTTTTAAAAAACAGCGGTCAGCTTGAATACGTTACTGATGAGCATCTTCATGACATTGGTAAATTTATGTTTGCTTTTTCAATATTCTGGGCCTACCTATGGTTTTCTCAATACATGTTAATTTGGTATGCAAATATTCCTGAAGAAACCGGTTATTTTAAAATCCGGGTGCAGGGTCCTTACCGGGCTATATTCTTTCTTAACCTGGTGTTAAACTTTGCCTGCCCGTTATTAATTTTGATGAAAAGGAGTACAAAAAGAAATTATGCGATGTTAACCTTTATGGCGATATTGATTATTTTTGGTCATTGGATAGATTTCTGGCAAATGGTTATGCCGGGCACCATGTTTGGGCATGCTCAAATTATGCCTTTTGAATTCGGAATTGCACTCTTATTTATAGGTATCATTATGTGGAGAGTGGGTGTTTACTTTAGCAATAATGCGTTAACTGCTAAAAATCATCCTTTCCTGAAAGAAAGTATTATACACCATACATAAACGGTAGTTTAGTTATATAGAATATAAAGGACGTGTGCACAATGAAAGTAAATAAAAATGTCCACACGTTAAACAACACATAGTTATAATAATTATTGAAATTAATTTTGAGCATGACACAAATTATGTTGATAGCGGTAGTAGTAATGATATTCATTGTTGTTTTTCAAATTGCAAAAGCCAGCGAATATGTAAGTGTATTAAAAGGAGAAGAAAAGGCAAGGAAGCAGACGAATAAAATAAATGCGTTTATGCTGATCTCCTTTTTAGTTGCAGGCCTTGCAGGTGTTTGGTGGTGCAACGATCTGTTGTTTTCCAAAACTTTATTTCAACAGGGTGCAGCCTCGGAAATGGGACAGAAGATTGACCTGATGCTTTATATCACCATTGGGGTTACAGGAGTGGTATTTGTTATCACGCAAATATTATTGTTTTGGTTTGCATTTAAATATCAGGAAAAAGATAATCACAAAGCTTACTATTTTCCACACAATACAAAATTAGAATTGCTTTGGACAACAGTACCTGCAATATTTTTAACTGTATTGGTTGTATTTGGTTTGAAATACTGGTTTAAAATTACCAGTGATGCTCCAAAAGATGCAGTGGTTGTTGAGGTTACAGGCCACCAGTTTGGTTGGGAATTTCGTTATCCGGGTCCGGATGGGATTTTAGGTAAAAAAAATTATAAATTAACCAAAGGAGCTAATGGGCTGGGTGTAGATTTTAGTGACCCTGCAAGCCTGGATGATATTCATGTATCGGCAACAATGCATATTCCGGTAAACAGGCCGATTCAATTTGTAATTAATGCAATGGATGTTATACATGATGTTGGTTTACCTCACTTCAGAATGAAAATGGACGCAGTTCCCGGGATACCAACTACACTTTGGTTTACACCTATATACACTACCGAAGAAATGAAAATAAGGTCAGACAATCCTAATTTTGTATATGAAATTAGTTGTGACCAGATATGTGGTAGAGGGCATTTTTCCATGAGAGGTGTAATTATTGTTGAAAGCGAAGCAGATTATAAGAAATGGTTATCAACTCAGGAGCCTGAATACTATACCATTTTTCCAGATAAAAAACCTAAAAATGACAAGCCTGCTGCAACAGACAGTACCGCAAAACAACCATCGCTTGCGGCTGTTGTTGAAAAGAAATAAAATTTAGTTATCTAAAAAATAGTTTAAGAAAATGAGTACCACCGTAATTTTACAAAAAGGAGATGTTAGTACAGCACAGGATGCCGGACACGAACATCATCATCATGAAACGTTTATCAGTAAATATGTTTTTAGTCAGGATCATAAAATGATTGCCAAACAATTTCTTATTACAGGAATGACCTGGGCGATTATTGGGGGTTTATTTTCAGTAGTGTTTCGTTTGCAGCTAGGCTATCCGGAATCTACTTTTCCCTGGCTGGAAGATTTATTGGGGCATTGGGCAAAAGGCGGAAAACTACAACCTGAATTTTATTATGCCCTGGTAACAATGCATGGTACCATTCTGGTATTTTTTGTATTGACTGCAGGATTGAGCGGAACTTTTGCTAACTTTTTAATTCCTTTACAAATTGGGGCAAGAGACATGGCATCACCGTTGCTCAATATGTTGAGTTATTGGTTTTTCTTCGCTGCTTCTATTATTATGTTTTCTTCTTTGTTTGTGCAAACGGGCCCTGCTTCCGGCGGATGGACAGTTTATCCTCCTTTAAGCGCATTGGGCGATGCGTCAAGTGGTTCTAAAATCGGTATGGATCTTTGGTTGTTCAGTATGGCTATGTTTATTGTTAGTTCTCTGTTGGGAGGCCTAAATTATATTTCTACCATATTGAATCTTCGTACAAAAGGTATGAGTATGACAAGACTGCCTTTGACCATCTGGGCCATTTTGTTTACTGCTATTTTAGGGGTATTGTCTTTCCCGGTTCTATTATCAGGAGCGATTTTATTATTGTTTGATAGAAATCTGGGAACGAGTTTCTTTTTAAGTGACATTGTTGTAAACGGAAAAATTTTACCAAACGAAGGGGGTAGTGCCATATTGTTTCAGCATTTATTCTGGTTCCTGGGTCATCCGGAAGTGTATATTATTATTTTACCTGCAATGGGTATTGCTTCGGAGGTGATGTCCGTTAACGCACGGAAACCTATTTTCGGGTACATGGCGATGGTAGGTTCTTTGTTTGCAATTGCAGTACTTGCTTTTCTAGTGTGGGCGCACCATATGTTTGTAACGGGTTTAAATCCTTTTTTGGGCGCCTTCTTTGTATTACTTACCTTATTGATAGCTGTACCATCAGCCATTAAAGTGTTTAACTGGCTTACTACTTTATGGCGGGGAAATATACGTTTTACAACAGCCATGCTATTTTCTATTGGGTTTGTTAGTATGTTTATTTCAGGCGGCCTCACAGGTATCTTCCTGGGTAACTCTTCTTTGGATATTCATTTACACGATACCTATTTTATCATTGCACACTTTCATATTGTAATGGGTGTTGCTGGTTTCTTCGGAATGTTTGCGGGCGTATATCATTGGTTTCCAAAAATGTACGGGCGTTTTTTAAATAGTACCCTGGGGTACATACATTTCTGGATAACGCTCATTGGTGCTTATTTAATATTCTGGCCAATGCACTACGAAGGTTTGGCGGGTATGCCACGACGTTACTATGATTTTAGTGGATGGGAATCGTTTAAAATGTTTGCCGGTTTAAATCAGTTCATCAGTTTTATTTCTATTATTGTATTTGCTGCGCAGCTTTTATTTGTATTCAACTTTTTTTACAGCATTTTTAAAGGAAGAAAAGTTACCTCGGAAAACCCTTGGGGTTCCAATACGTTGGAATGGACAACACCTATTCGTCCCGGTCATGGTAACTGGGTAGGAGAAATTCCTGAAGTGCATCGCGGAGCATATGACTATGGTAAAGATGGAAGGGATTTCATTCCGCAGACAGAAGCTGTTGGAGAAGGAGAAAGTCACCATTAAAATTAATTATCTGATGGAAGGAATTGATAATGGGAGATAGTATGTAATATTTAATAGTAATAAAAAGTTCATAAAAAAATATTACCCAGCCTCTTCTTATTCGGAGAAAAAAGGTAAGGCCTATGTCGAAGGAAAATATAACCTTAGCCAATTCAACCTCGTTTGCGCTGGCAGCCAAAGTGAAAGATTATTTTCAGTTAATCAAATTTACTTTGAGCTTTATGGTGGTGTTTAGCACAGTCGTAAGCTTTTTAATTGCTCCAAACGAATTACATTATGTAAGGCATAAAATAATATCAGTTCTTTTACTTTTTACAGGCGGCATGTTAATTACAGGTTCTGCAAACGCTATCAACCAGGTACTTGAAAAAAGTACGGATGCAATGATGAAACGTACTGCAAACAGGCCAGTTGCAAGCGGCAGGATGCTTGCCAGTGAGGCAACTTCTTTTGCGGTTATAACCGGTACTATTGGTGTTTTTATTTTGTGGTATTGGTTTAATTATCAGTGTGCATTGGTAGGCTTGTTTAGTTTGTTGCTATATGGATTTGTTTATACACCACTTAAAAAAATTAATTCTGTTGCAGTTTTAGTTGGTGCTATTCCTGGTGCCTTACCTTGTTTAATAGGTTGGGTAGCAGCAACCGGCGATTTTAGTTTGGGCGGGTGGATCTTATTCGGTATTCAGTTTTTATGGCAGTTCCCGCATTTTTGGGCAATAGCCTGGCTGGCGCACCAGGATTATACAACGGCAGGGTTTAAGTTATTGCCAGGCGATAAAGGGCCAACAAAATTTACTGCACTGCAAACAATTATATACAGTTCAATGATGATTCCGTTTGGTTTGCTGCCTTATTTTTCAGGTATTATAGATACCGGCACCCGGGGAATTATCTGCACAGGAATTTTATTTATCTGTAATTTGTGGATGGTGTTTGTAAGTGTACTGCTGTTTAAAAATATGGATTTAAAAAGTGCAAGAAAGGTAATGTTCAGTTCTTATTTTTATTTGATGATTGTATTACTGGCATTGCTGTTTGGAAGAGTATAAATAACTCTTTAGCAACTTTATGCAGTATTATCTAATAGAGGTTAAGAAAAGCGCAATTTTGGGAGTTTTCATTTTAGGCGGTTAAAGCATGTTTGAATAAGGATTTGTAAAATATAGTAGAATGAGTACGGTGGTAATGGGAAAAAAAAAGAGAATACATCCGCATAAGTTTACGCTTTGGGTTGGATTGTCGAGTATTATAATGATGTTTGCAGGATTTACAAGTGCTTACATTATAAAACGCAACCAGGCAAATTGGGTTACTTTTAATTTGCCGGGAATATTCTGGTATTCCACAGCTGCAATTGTATTTAGCAGCATAACATTGTGGATGGCTCATGCTGCGTTTAAGAACAGGGAAATGCTAAAATACCGCAGCTTGGTTGTTAGTACTTTATTATTGGGAGTTCTTTTTATAGTGTTGCAGGTTATTGGGTTCAGGCAGTTGTATATAAACGGAATGACGTTGAAAACAAATGTGTCATTTTCATTTTTATATGTTATCGTCGGTATGCATGCTGCCCATGTTTTAGGGGGTATTATTGCGCTGATGGTGATGTTTGCAAAAGCATTTAATAAAAGGGTTAGAAACTATGATATAATTCCAGTGGAGGTAGTAAGTACCTATTGGCATTTTGTTGATTTTTTATGGATATATTTATTGGTATTTTTGTTGGCGATACGATAAATAGTTTCAAATGATGAGTTAAGGGGGTAAATCAAACCAACTATATTTATCACACCGTTTTAAAGTAATATCAGGAATGACTTATAGATTTAAAAGTATCCGGTGGGAATTTCTTCCTGGATTTTCGTCGCAATCACCTCAGGAGGGTAAAGAAAAACTCAGTTTTTGAAAGGCTTCGTGTAAAAAGACAACGTATACTCAAAACTTATAACCCAGAATTTATAACCTACAATTTTTTATGGCTACAGCAGCAATACAACAAGGAACAAAATGGTGGAGTGGAGGAAGAAGTCCTTTCAATGCCAGCTATGGTAAAATAATGATGTGGTATTTTTTAATGAGTGATGCTTTTACATTTGGCGCATTTTTAATAAGTTACGGAACTATTCGTTTTAGCCAGAATTATTGGGTTGATCCAAACCATGTATTTAATTCTTTTCCTTTTGCAGGTCATACCAATTTGCCCCTGGCTTTTGTGAGTTTAATGACATTTATATTGATTGCCAGTTCTGTAACAATGGTTTTAGCAGTTCATGAAGGTCATAAAATGAACAGGTTAGGAGTGGAGAAATATATGTTGTGGACTATTTTGGGAGGCATCTGTTTTCTTAGTTGCCAGGCCTGGGAATGGACACATTTACTTACCGGCCAGCATGAAGTATTGGTAAACGGGCAAATTCAATATTGGAACACCACCGTAGCACACAATCCATTTGGACCAGAGGTAATGTTTAATGGAAAAGAAGTAGCAACCCCCGGCCCAATTGCTTTTGGCAGTTATTTCTTTGAAATTACCGGCTTCCATGGTTTTCATGTATTGAGCGGTGTAATTATTAATATAATAATGTATTTAAAAACAAGGATGAAGCATTTTGAATTGAGGGGTCATTATGAAATGATTGAAAAGGCCGGACTTTACTGGCATTTTGTGGATTTGGTTTGGGTATTTGTATTTCTTTGTTTTTATCTTATTTAATAAATTGTTTAGTCAGAAATAAACTTGAATTTCAATAAATAAAAAAATTATGTCATCATCTGTTACATCGCCTGAAATAACTTTTCATCCCGAGCATTCCGATAACACAAAAGTTATCTGGAGAACCTTTTGGATTTTGTCTATCCTGACAATTGCGGAGCTAAGTATAGGTATTGGTATTTATACAATCCACAAGGGCGAAAATCCCAGCGAAACACTGGTACTGGCCTTTAAAGGAATGGTTTGTATTTTAACGCTTGCCAAAGCCTATTATATTGTTTCAGTTTTTATGCACCTGGGTGATGAACTAAGGAATATGATTATGACCATTATTGTTCCCTTGTGTTTATTTGTTTGGTTTATCACTGCTTTTTTACTGGATGGTAATAGCTGGAGAAATCTACGCAATAAATTTAACAGGACAGATGTAAATAAAACAGAACAGGTAGCACCAGCGGTAAAAGAAAAAGGAGCGAAAGATTAGTTTGCACATTAAAAAGATTATAATAAACCATTGCTCCACAGTTTAGGGGCAATGGTTTTTTTATTATAAAATGAAGGAGATATAAAATATGAATAAGCGGGCTTTACTTGGGTTAATGGTGGCAATTGTACTGCCGTTTACAGGATATTATATTGTAAAATATTATGGCGAAGCTGCAGTACAAATGCCCCATCGCTATTTTTTTGACAGTGTGGTTACAAATGTAAATAATGGTAAGCTTACCACAGACACTATCTGGCACAAAGTAAGTAATATCAGTTTTACAAACCAGTTAGGCAAGACGGTTTCACTTAATGATGTAAAGGGAAAAATATTGGTGATTGATTTTTTCTTTAGCCGTTGCCCATCCATTTGCCCCGATCTGGCAAAGGCAATGAAGCGCCTGCAAAATTCTTTTATTAACAGCAACGATAGTATTGTACAGTTTATCTCAGTAAGTATTGATCCTGTTCACGACTCTGTACCGCAACTAAGAAAATTTGCCAATCGCTATACCTCTAACCATGATAGCTGGTGGTTTGTTACCGGTAATAAAAAAGAGATATATGATTTTGCCCTGCACGAAATAAAAGCAAACATTGCAGATGTAAATATTGACACCGCATTTATACATACAGAAAACTTTTTTTTGTTAGATAAAGACAGGGTAATCAGGGGTTGGTACAATGGACTTGACACTGTTGCCCAGGCAAAGCTGGTGCGGGACATTCCTTTGCTGATGCTGGAGAAAAATAAGAAACGAACATTCAAACAATTTCTGAATGAGTTGTTTGGAAGAAGCTAGAAAATAGTTACTGGTGATCAAATAACGCAGAAATAAAACAGGTTTAGTTTCAGCAATGTTTCAATCTTTAATTAGAGAAATTGGAGAACAAAAATTTTGTACAAACAGTAAAACCTGTGTAATAAAAAATAAAAATATGTTACAACCTTCACTGGTAAAGAATGATAAAAAAGCTAAAATTTTTATATGGATAGTATCTTTAGTAGTGTTTGCCGCAGTTGCTTTTTTAGCAAAATTTAAATTGAATTTTAATCCCGGGTTTAATGTACATGTGTTTGCAAAATTTAATGCCATTATAAATTCTGCAGTAACCATTTTATTAATAGCAGCACTTGTAGCAGTAAAACAAAAAAATTATATTCTCCATAAAAAGCTGATGTTAACGGCAATTTTTTTTTCTTCCCTGTTCCTTGTTTCATACATCTGTCATCATTTACTGGCGGGAGATACAAAATTTGGGGATATTAATCATGATGGAATTTTAAGTGAAGATGAAAAATCAGCAGCGGGTATTTTGCGTATCATTTATTACTTCATTTTAATTACCCATATTCCTCTTGCAGCCATCATATTACCCTTTATCTTATTTACTGCTTACCGTTCTTTAATAGGCGAATACGAAAAACATAAAAAGCTTGCAAGAATAACCTGGCCCATCTGGATATATGTTTCAATCACAGGAGTGGTAGTGTATTTATTTATCAGCCCTTACTATAATTAATATTGTATGAAATTTTAATTAACCATAAGTTGTTGAACATTTAAAATTGGTAAGGGGGATTTTAATTACTTTTATCGACTAATAGCCATTTATGAAGGAAGACATTATTGTTCAGATAATGGCCAAGTTGAAGGACATACGCAAAGAGAAAAATATCACTTTACAGGAACTGGCTGAGGCAGCAGGTGTTACAAAGGGTATGCTTAGCCAGGTTGAAAATAACCGTACCATTCCATCGCTCACGGTTTTTTTAAGTATCATCAAGTCGATGCATATCGACATCAACGATTTTTTTACAGATTTTAATACTCCGCAAAGCAGCAAGGTCATTTTTAAAAAAGCGGTACAATGCAAGCCTTTTGAAAAGGAAAATACCGTTGGGTTTCATTATAAAAGAATCATGTCTTCAACAATTGATGCATACCATGTAGATTTTGTATTGCTTACCTTAATGCCCAATGCTCAAAGAGCATCTGTACAAACAGATGCTTTTGAATTTAAATACATATTAAAAGGAAAAGTTGAATATACCATTGGGGCAGAAGTTTTTTTAATGGAAGCAGGTGATTCAATCTTTTTTGATGCCACCGAGCCTCATAATCCCAAAAATGTAGGAGAGACGGAAGCGCAGCTATTGGTATTATACATCTTCAATGCACCCAAATAGCAGGTTTGTCTCAAAAAAATCTCCGATAAGTTTACCTTCATTAAACATTTACACAATTTATTTGCAATAAGTTTACTTTAACTTAACTTAGACTAAACAATTTGTTAAAACTGTAGCAATATTTTTGTCGTCTAAACTAAAAACTGTTTATGAAGCAACCAAAACTTAAACTCTTCAGGCTTTTACTGGCTTTTGCTGTAATGTGCCTGCCGTTCCTTCTACAAGCTCAAAATGTAGAGGTAAAAGGCAAAATCTCAGACGCCGCCACCGGCAAACCTATTGATGGAGCAACCATCCTGGTAAAGAATTCAAAAACCGGTACAAGTTCCAATGCGGAGGGTGTATTTTCTGTTTCAGCAAAAAAAGGCGAAAAATTAGCAATTAGTATCGTTGGCTTTGAAAGCCAGACTGTTTCAGCATCTGATAATTACATGACTGTATTTTTAGTAGCAGATAACAAGCAACTGAATGAAATTGTAGTTACGGCATTAGGCGTAAAAAAAGAAGCCAAAAAAATAGGATACTCCGTTCAGGAAGTGAAAGGAGCAGATCTGTTAAAAGCACGTGAAGCAAACCCGGTAAACGGCCTTGTTGGTAAAGTAGCCGGTTTAAATGTTGGTATTAATGCAGAATTATTGGCAAGTCCTACTGTATTGTTAAGAGGATCTCCGCTTAACTTTTATATAGTAGATGGTATTCCAATTAATTCAGATACCTGGAACATTAGTCCGGATGATATTGAAACATACACCGTGTTGAAAGGGCCAACAGCTGCAGCGTTATATGGTAGCCGTGGTATCAATGGTGCAATTATGATCACAACAAAAAGAGGTAAAAGAAATAATAAAGGATTTACCGTAGAAGTAAACAGCAGTACTCAAATCAACAAAGGGTTTATTGCCAATCCTAAAGTACAGAATGAATATGGTGGTGGCGATAACCAAAAATATGCTTTTGGTGATTACAACAGCAATGGTACTGGTTCTGGTGTAAATGACAAAGATTACGATGTATGGGGACCACGTTTAGATGCAGGTTTATTATTACCTCAATATGATGGGGCTTATGATCCTAATATAACCTATACTACTACATTCCTAAATGGTTCTACTTTTAAAGGAAATATTAAACCAACTCCATGGGTAGCTCGTGGTAAAAACAACCTGAATAATTTTTTACAGGCCGGTTTATTAACCAGTAATAATGTTAACTTTTCTTCTGTTACTGATCGTTCTAATATCAGGATGTCGGTATCAAACGGTTATCAACGGGGTATTACACCCAACACCAGCTTAAACACCGTTAATTTAAACCTTGTTGCCAGTTACGATGTAACTGATAAATTTAAAGTGGAGGGCAATATCAACTACAACCGCCAGTTTTCTAATAATATTCCTGATGCAGTGTATGGCCCTAACAGTATCATCTACAACGTAGATGTGTGGACAGGTGCAGACTGGAATGTACTGGATCCCAAAATTAGAAATTACTGGCAGCCGGGTAAAGAAGGGATTCAACAAAACTTTGTAGAATACAAACGTTATTCAAATCCCTGGTTTTCAAGTTACGAGTGGCTTAGGTCTCACTATAAAAATGATTTGTATGGATGGGTTGCCTTTACGTACAAATTTAATAAAGACCTGGATATAATGGTTCGGTCTAACGTAACTACTTACAATGTAATAAGAAGCGAAAAAGAACCCTGGTCTGCGCATCCTTATGGTGATGAACATGGAAAAGGTAACTATCGTGAAGATCGTAGAGAGCTTTGGGAAAATAACTCAGAGGTATTGCTGCGATACAATAAAGAAAATATTGCTAAAAGCGGTTTCAACCTAAGTCTATTTGGCGGTGCTTCAATGCGCAACATGAGGTACACTTCTAGTTATGTAAGTACCGATCGTTTAATTGTTCCAAATGTGTACAATTTTGCCAATTCAGCTAAACCGATACGTGCTTATTCTTACGGATCTGAATTAATCCAGACAAGTGCGTATTATTCAATTGATCTTGGGTATAAAAAATATTTTAATATTTCTACCACAGGCCGTTTAGATAAAACATCAGCCTTGCCCGTTGGTAATAATGCCTATTTCTATCCATCTGTAACTTTAAGTTCTGCTATCTCTGATTACGTAGAACTTCCAAAGGCAATTACCTTTCTTAAGGTAAGAGGTGGTTATACCAATGTAAAAGATGGCGGGACAAGTGCTTTTGCGGGTTCTTCATTCCAAAGCCTTGGTACGGGTGGTGCTACAGGATATGGTAATAATTACTATACTCCTTATGATGGACCCTCGTATGCTTTACAACATCCTGCTTATTCTACCGCTCCGGTTTATAATAATTTAACTGGTGCTTATGCACCCGATTATGCAATTGATCCGCGTGTAAAACCATCTTCAAGAAGTAACTTTGAGGTAGGTACAGATATTCGTTTCTTAAAGAATCGTGTTGCTTTAAGTGCTACTTATTTTCAATATACAGATGGTCCGGTTATTTCTAGCCAGCCAATTTCAGAAGCAAGTGGGTTGAGTTATTTTGTAACTACCGGTTTTACCACCAAAAGAACAGGAGCTGAATTTTCTTTGACAGGAACACCCATTCAACAAAAAGATTTCCGTTGGGATGTACTGGTTAACTGGGCTACCTATAAAGAAGTATTTGCAAAATTTGCAGGTGGTGCTACGACCCTCGGCAATGGTACAGGATATCCTAATAAAATTGGCGACAGAGTAGATAGATTATTTAGTTATTATGAAGCGCTGACTCCACAAGGAAAAGTAATTCATGATGAAAGTGGTTACCCTATTTATCTTCCAAAAGCACAATACCTGGGTCATGCTGATCCGGATTGGTCATGGGGTATTCACAACAAATTTTCTTATAAATCTTTTAGTTTCGCTTTTCAGTTTGATGGAATGGTGGGTGGAAAAATTCAAGATCGTGTGTTACGTAAGTTAACAGAAGGAGGACGTGGAGAAAATACCAATACCGGTAAAATTGGAGCAGCCCGTTTATACGAATCAAACCATTGGGGCGACGCTGGTTATGCCGGTGCGGTGGATGCAAATGGTATTCCTATTCTGAGTGGAGATGGTGTTCAGGTTGTTGGTGGTAGTGGTTTAATACAATATGACCCTGCAACAGGTGTAATTAGCAACGCTAAATCCCTAAGCTTTACCCAGAATAAAACAGCTACTTTCTGGATTCAGGATTACGTAAGCAGCTTCTTTAATGATCCACAACATACCACTGTTAGCAAAACTTATGCAAAATTGCGTGAAGTGGTAATTAGTTATTCATTGCCTAAGCAACTATTGCCAAAATCAATCAGTAAAGTAGATGTTTCATTGGTGGGAAGAAATTTGCTATACTTTTTCCCTGCTGCGTTTAAAGACATGGATGTTGACCAATATCCCGGTCGTGACCAGTTTGGCGGTGCAAGATTGGAGTACAACTTGCAAACACCCACAACCAGAAGCTACGGCGTTAACATTAATGTGGTTTTTTAAAACACAATACATCAAACAAAAACATATTTGTATGAAATCGTTTAAATATAAATTACTTCTTGCACTGACAGGGCTTGTATTATTAGCAGGCTGTAGTAAGAAGTTTGAAGACAATGCAACCAATAACAATAAACCTTTAAATGTGCCAGCTGGCGTAATACTAAAGGCAATATTAGGCGACGTGGTTGTTTACCCCGGCGATTATCCCGATAAAGCAGGCCAATACATTGCTTCTAACTATACTTATTATGGTGATAATAAATATTGGAATGGTAGTGCCAGTTGGAACTTTGGCACTTTAAATAATGTGATGGCAATGGAAACTGCGGCCAAAACTGCAGCAGGTTCTGATGTGAATCCCTACCATGCTTTGGGATTTTTCCTTCGTGCTTACTTTTTTGTAGGTATGAGTGAAAAAGTGGGTGATATGCCTATGTCTGAGGCATTCAAAGGGTTAAGTAATCCTTCTCCAAAATATGATACACAAAAAGATATATTTAAGCAGTCGATACTTTGGTTAGATTCTGCAAACGCCATACTTAACCAGGTGTTGCCTTTATCAAAACTGAACGATTCTTATTATGAATTCTCTGGAGACTTTTATTACAAAGAATCAATAAAAAATCCTAGTACAACAACAGGTGCTTTAATTTATTGGCAGAAAGTGGTGAATAGTTATAAATTAAGGGTGTTGATTGAATTAAGTAAACACAGTGAGGATGCAGATTTAAATGTAAAAAGTCAATTTAATGATATTGTCAAAAATCCTGAAAAATACCCAATTTTTACGGGTAATAGCGACAACCTTCAATATCAATACAATGATAAATTTAATTATTATCCCGATAATGCCAGTAATTATGGTAACAATGCCGGCCGCCTAAACATAGGTGCAACCTGGTTAAATACCCTTAGTTCTTTGCATGATCTGCGTGCAATGGTAGTAGCAGAGCCTGCCCGTGGATTTGGATTTTCTGATACCTCGTATCAGTCTTTTGCAGGCGCACCACTAGGTAAAGATTTGGGTTATTTAGCTACGGAATCTGGTGCGGGCAGATTGTCGCTATACAATTACAATCATTATTATTCGGGTTTTACTGCAGAGCCAACTTTTATTATAAGTTATGCTGAAGTTTGTTTTAGCATAGCAGAAGCCATTAACAGGGGATGGGTAAACGCAGATGCAGCAACATACTATAACAATGGTATTAAAGCCATGTTTGAATTTTATGGTATTACAGATGGCAATAACACGGTAACATTCCATAATATAGGCGGTACAGGCAATGTAACTTATATTGTTCCCTTCAGTTTTACAGCCTATTTAAATCAACCGGCTGTATTATTGAGTGGTACAAGTACTACTGCTTTAAACCAGATATTAACTCAAAAATATCTGGCTTACGCCCGTAATTCTGGATTGCAGGGTTATTACCAATGGAGAAGAACCGGTGTACCAACATTTAGTACAGGCGACGGTACAGGAAATGGTGGCGAAATTCCCAAGCGATTTCAGTATCCAAACAATGAACAATCAGTAAATACAATAAATGTAAATGCTGCCATCCAAAGTCAGTTTGGTGGTGCAGGTGATGATATTAACCAGTTAATGTGGTTAATAAAATAATTATCCGGTACAGTTTTATAAATATATGAATAGTTAAATTTTTGTATCGTGAACTTATTAAGGCGAAACTCTTTTTAGTTTCGCCTTAATATTTTATTAATAAGCTTTAAAGTAAATTCTATGAAATTCATTACACAAAAATTTATTTCATCATTAATCGTGATGTGTTTATTAAGTTTTTCAGTAAAGGCACAACAGAAAAAAGTAACGGTATTATCTGTTCCCGCAGCCAGTCAGTTTTGTAAAATAGTTCCTGGCGGTA
>NZ_JACMOO010000164.1 GCF_014377975.1 Ferruginibacter sp. | reverse complement strand
ATGCAAAAGGAATATTGGATTATTTTAAAATTGGATTTAGTACCGGAAACATAACAGGGCCTTATGAGGTTAATATAGATGATATCTATATTTCTGATGGGCAAATGTTTTAAAGAAAAGAATTAAAAAAGCACCGGAAGCAATACCTCAATATTTTAAAAAAGCAATAACATATTTTTAATTTAAAAAATTAGATGTGCCACCGGCTCCCAGGAAAACTTGCAGGATTAAATACTCCTGCGACCGAAGTTTTACTAACTTTTACAGTCTTAAAATAGCACTACTTTTTAAGACTTTATTTTTTATGAAAACAATAAAATTAAAAAAATGAAAAAATTATCCAACACAGGTAAGATTTTTTATCTGCCGGTTATAGCAATGTTACTTTTTTGTAGTTGCAGTAAAACAACAGCTACTCGATTTGTTTACGTTCCGCCGGAGGCACCGGTTGTACCAACAACTGTTTATAAAGATTCAATAATGAACGGTGTTAATTTACAGCCATCTTATTATAATGGGGGCAATCCAAATTTTGGCTGGAGCTTAATGAAACAGCAAACAAAAATAAAAACGGTACGTATTGAGGTAGAACCAGATAAAGTAGCAATGGCAAAATCATGGATAATGCAAGCGAAGTCCAATGGATTTACTGTAATAGCAACCTACCACAAATACACGGTATTGGGTTCGGATGATGCTGCAGAATTAACAGCCGCTGCCAACTGGTGGAAAAATAATTATGCTGCACTTGGTGGAAATTTCACCATCAATATGATGAATGAATGGGGAAGCCATAATATTACAGCCGCAGCGTATGCCACTGCATATAATAATGCAATAGCCATTGTGCGCACAGTTTACCTTGGTGCAATTATAATTGACTTACCAGGATATGGGCAAGAAACCTATACTGGTTATCAAGCTTGTAAAACAAGTGTCCCGGTAATTTCAGATACGAATATTATCCTCTCCGCACATATTTATCCCAATGGATATAACCAGGGTAAAAACCGTAATGTACAGGTTTCAGATCTTGATGATTTATCCAGTACAGGCAGGCGTGGTATGATCGGAGAATTTGGCAATGGTGCCACAGGCACTACAGACTGGGCTGGTATTGTAGACTATGCCAAAACAAAAGGATGGCCGGTAATTGGTTGGTGCTGGAATGGCGACGGTGGTGGAATGAATATGGTTGATCCATCCTGGGCAACCAATGGCGCTGCAAGCACATTTACATTGAGTGCATACTTTCCTGTCATTTACAATAAATTATAACCTGTTCTGGTATCGTGCTCTTGGCACGATTTGTAAAATTACTTTTAGCTGCATCTTTTGCTTTGTAAACAAAAGATGTGGCTATTAAATTTAATAAAATAAGCTAATAAAATAGATTCAGTTGTTCTTGCAAGAAGTACACCATAGTTAATTAAATTGAGGTTTGTAAATGCTTACTAATATAAATATCAAATTATAACGGCTCCTGTCCGGGCTCTGAAATGCTAAAACATATTCCAGGTAGCATTCCATTTGCTGTGCCCATTTACTGTTTCCTTGGTCGGATTATTCGCCCATTTTTGAAGTCTCCCATCCGTGGTCCGGTGTCTCACCGACCACTGCTTCGGCTGTTGGTGAAAAACACCCAACAGGCGGCTTGCTGGGATAAGTTAGTTTTTTTTAATGCGTAGCCGTATAGCACCAACAAAGGTAAAAATACCGCAAATTTAAAGTGCTCTATCACCCCATCAACTCAACCACAAACTCACTCCCGACCCCTTCTTCGGTTATTACTTTTAATTCTCCGCCATGCCCCTTTGTTACAATATCATGACTTAACGATAAGCCCAGCCCGGTACCTTGCCCGGTTGGCTTGGTGGTAAAAAATGGCTGAAATATTTTATCTGCTATTTTTGCGGGGATGCCGTTGCCATTATCTTTTATATGGATGAAAATTTTATGGCCTGTTTTTTTGGTGGTTACCGATACCAATGGCTCATACAGCACTCCATCCAGTTTCTTTTTTTCATTAACGGCGTAAAAGGCATTGTTGCATAAATTAAGGATCACCCTTGCAATATCCTGCGACACAATAGTTGCTTTTTCAATGCTTATATCAAAGTTTGTTTGTATGGTGGAGTTGAAAGATTTGTCTTTTCCCCTGAACGCATTGTAAGAAAGGCGAAGCGATTCCTCCACTAAGGCATTGATGTTAGTGGGCTCTTTAATGCCATTGCCGCCACGGCTGTGTTGCAGCATCCCTTTTACAATGGCATCCGCACGT
>NZ_JACMOO010000163.1 GCF_014377975.1 Ferruginibacter sp. | reverse complement strand
ATCAAGCGTTTTTCAAAAGAGAATTTTTCTGCAATTGTTTTAACATACACTTCTTCCAGGTTGGCTGCATTAAGTGAAGACAATTGTTTTAATTCTGTATTTTCAAAAAAAACTACCATCAGTAAATGATGCTTTGCAATAGACTTTAAATAATTTAATTGTCGTTTTAAACCAGCGAGCGATTCAAAATTGGCAAATAAAATCAACAGGCTGCGTTGCTTGATCCTGTTACGTATTTGCAGGTAAAGCATTTCATAATCACTTTCTAAAAAATCTGTTTCCTGGTTGTACAACAGTTGTAGAATGGTGGCTTTTTGCAGCGGCTTTCGATCGGCCGCCAGTATTGTACCCATTTTATTGGCAAAGGTTATAATCCCTACTTTATCATGCTTTTGTAAACAAACATTGCTTAATACCAACGTACTATTGATGGCATAATCGAGCAAACTTAAATTATTAAAAGGCATTTTCATTAATCGGCCTTTATCAATAAGGCAATACACCTGCTGGCTTTTTTCATCGGTAAAATTATTTACCATGATGGATGACCTGCGGGCAGTTGCTTTCCAGTTAATGGTTCGTATATCATCGCCACGTACATACTCTTTTATCTGCTCAAACTCCATACTGTGGCCAATCTTACGCATCCGTTTATTGCCATATTCCATTTGTATGGTTGTTTGAGAAAGTAGTTCATACTTCCGAAGCTGCATAAACGAAGGATATACCGGAACCATTGTTCCGGCTTCAATATCAAACCGCCGCATCAACAGCCCCAGCAAAGATTTAACGTATATAATTATATTACCAAAATGATATTCGCCTCTTTCTGCTGGCCTCACAGAATAAACAATATCCTTTTGCTGCAGGCCTTTAAAATGCTGGTGCAATATCCAGTCCCGCTTTTGAAACTGCACAGGCAATTCATCAATAATCTCCAGGTATAATTCAAAAGGCATCCGGTTGGTTATCTGTAACGTAACTTTATTTTCATCGCTGTTGCTTAAACGGTCTGCCATGATTCTTTTTGCCCCTGGCATTTTACCAATAATAAAAAGAAAAAAATAATCAACCAATACCAGCATTGCTATTACATAGCAGCCAATTTGCGGCACTAAAAATAAAGGTGCATAAAAAAAAGAAATGATAAACAGAACAGCGCAAATACCCACCACCACGTAAAAACGTGTGTTTAAAAAAAGATCCCCGATGTATTTTTTTATAAGTGTCATTATTAAGAAAGGAAACTAAGTTTAAATTTTATCTGGGTACTTCAATTGATTTTAAAATGGTTTCTACCAGGTCATCTGGCGTAACGCCTTCCATTTCCTTTTCGGGTGTAAGAATGATGCGATGTCTTAGTACCGGTACTGCCATTTCCACAATATCTTCGGGCGTAACAAAATCTCTTCCGTTAATGGCAGCGCTAGCTTTGGAAGCCCTTAGAATTGCAAGTGATGCACGTGGGGATGCACCTAGGTACAGTGCAGGATTGTTGCGGGTTTCAATTACAATCTTTGCAATAAATTCAATCAGCCTTGGCTCAACAATAACGGATTGAATTACCTTTCTGAATTCATAAATTTCTTTAACAGAAACAATTTTATTTACCTGGCTCAGCAGTTCAGTTTGTGTACTGCCGTGCTGGCTGTTTAAGATGCCTATCTCTTCTTGCAGGGTTGGATATTGCACATCAATTTTAAAAATAAAACGATCAAGCTGGGCTTCCGGCAGGCGGTAAGTACCTTCCTGCTCTACGGGGTTTTGTGTTGCAAGGATAATGAAAGGAAACCGCATTTCATGTGTTACTCCATCTACGGTTACTTGCCTTTCTTCCATCACTTCAAAGAGTGCGGCCTGTGTTTTTGCAGGAGCCCGGTTAATTTCATCAATTAAAATAATGTTGCTGAAAACAGGGCCGGGCTTAAAATAGAAATCGCCTTCTTTTGGATTAAAAACTGTGGTACCCACCACATCACTCGGCATCAGGTCGGGCGTAAACTGTATCCTGCTAAAATCCACATCTATAATTTTTGCTATCAGTTTTGCAGTAAGTGTTTTTGCAACCCCTGGCACCCCTTCAATTAAAATATGCCCGTCGCACAATAACCCAATCATCAACAAATCAAGCATTTTATATTGGCCAATTATCACTTTTCCTATCTCAGTGCGTATGGCATGCATTTGCTGGTTCAGTGCTGAAAGATCTGTACGTTGCTGAAAAATTTCTTCTTCCATTATGGATTGTTTTTATAAAAAATATCTATTTGCCTGTTTAAAAATAATAATTGTTCATCACTTATTTCCCGTGCATCCTGCAACCGGTTGATTAGTTTAAAAAGTGCTGCTGTAGTTTGATAGGGTACATTACTTTTTTTACTAAGCGTTGTTATAAACTCGTCGTTTACATGACTGGTATTTAAAAAATATTGCTTGCGGATATGCTCATGAAAATACATAATCATTTTACCGGCAATATTACTATTATCTTTTTTTTGTAAATACAACCTGCCGATCGTTTCCGTAAAAGCCACGGTGGTATTGGTATTGGGTGGTATTGTTGTAACTATACGTTGCCGCCGCTTTCCACCAAATAAAATATACAGGGCCAACAACAATAATAGCAGCCAGAGAGCCCCGGCTGTAGCCGGATATTGAAGCAACAATTGAAAGACATTTTTATCACCGTTTACAGAAACAGGAAAATTTCTTTTGTTATAATAATCATCCCAGTAAACATGCTCTGGTATTTTGGCAGTAAAGGTAAAAAGATTTTGCAGGTACAGGTAATTTTTATGCTGCAGTAAAAAATAATTACTCAGTGCCCTTGGTTCGCACTGCAGGAAAACCCTGCCTTTGCCGTAAAAAATTTCAATAAAATTTGCTCTTCCTTTTTCGTTGGTTCCAAGTATATTGGTAATGCTGGTATCATATTTATTAAAGTAGCCGGCAAACGGCAAATAAAAATAAGTATATAAGGCAGTGTCGTAATACAGGGACTTGTCCATTGAAACAGAAGTATAATTCATATCTTCCGGGTATGCAGCTTTTGTAACCGAATGGTTTGTTTTACAACCAAGACTATCCAGTAAACTGCTATCAATATTTTCACTGCTGATAAACAAAGTGTTTCCACTGTTAACATAGTTAAGCATTGCTTTTTGAGCCGCTTCGGAAAGATATAGATTTTTACTTATTGAAATATACAACGAGGCAGTATCAGAAATATGCTGCCATACAGTTTCGAAATTTTGTTTTTCTGTATGCAAATCATTGTGGTAAAATATTTGTTGTAACTGGTTATAAAAAACATATCCACCAAAAGGATTTTTATCTTTTTTTGAAAATGTTTCTTTTAAAGATGGTACGGCTTGTTTATTAAAATTACAGGATGAAAATGGCAGTGCCATCAATAAAAAAAAGGAACAATATAAAAGAAATAGTTTCAATATTTATAACTGGCTGTTAAACTGTTTAAAATTATTCTGAATTTTTGTAAACAATATTTCATCCAGTTTAAAGCCGCCATACCAGGCATATTCATATTGTAATGTTAACGCAATAAATTCATTTTTATATGGCTTGGCAAACAACTCCTGTACATACTGATTATTTGTTTTAGCAGGTGCAAATATTATATCATTTTTTGCCATAAGTTTTTGCAATGTTTGCAGGTAATGGTACCGTATGGCCATGCGGTAATTTTTATCACTAACCGATTGACTGATTAATGAAGTATAATCGGCAGTGGCAAATACTGCTTCGGGTTTTTCTATGATGGCAGTAACATTGTTTATCCTGGTATTGTATTGAAAAAATCCTTCGGTAAAAAAAAGCCTGTATAAAATAAAACCTATAAAAAGGCAGGCAAACGCCCAGAAAAAACCTTTAATAATGGGCGAAAAGAAAAACTTTTCCAGCCAGGAAGTATTGACCCTGACAGGAGTAGTGTGTTGTTTTTTTTGCAAGGCAATTAATAAACTGTCTAAGTTTTTTACATAACTAAAATCTGGGATTTTTTTTAATGCTTCGGCAGAATCAGCAGCTTTTGCAAGCTGCTTATTGTGTAAAAAGGTATTAGCTTCATGCACTTCATCACCCTGTTTAATTTTTTTCACGTCAACAGTTAAAGCCCTGGTTGCCATTGAATCTGCAGTTATAAAGCCAGAATCCCTGTAAACATATTCGCTATCCTGCGCTCCTGCTTTCAGGCAATAAAAAATAGTCAGCAAGAGACACGTTAAAAATTTACTACACTTCATATTTTTCGTAGAGTCAGTTTTTTAGAACTATTTTTTTGAAGTGCCTCATTTTTATTGTGCAGCCGTATGGGGTAAATAACAAAGTACCATACTATAAATGATAATGACAGTAAAAGAATAATCCCGCTTACCCAAACAGGTAAACCAAAATTATCTTCCTTATCAAAAGTATTGCTCATTAAATGCGTTACATAGCTTTCAAAAAAAGCAGCTATAATAAAAACAGGTACAAGAATGATCATTACTTTTAAAGCATCTTTAACACTGCTTTTAAAAGACGCCGTTCTTGAAAAAGTACCGGGAAAAAGAATGCCTTGCGCAATGATGAAACCAGCCGTTGACGCAATTACAAAAGCCAGTATCTCCAGCGTACCATGTACCCATATTACCATTACCGATTTTAGCCCGAGCCCCTTTGCAAAAAACATGTATTGAAAACACCCAAGCATCAACCCGTTTTGCCACATTAAATACAATGTACCCACACCGGTAAGTAATCCACCTGTCACCATCATCAGGGCAACAAAACTATTGTTCATAGCGATGTAAACAAACATGGTAAAAGGGTTATCACTTTTGTAAATGCCAAACGGGTCGCCCTTGGCAATATTGTCTTCAGTGGCATCCACATAACTATCTGATAATACCCCGCGGATAAATGATTCATCTTTTATAGAACCGAACACACCAATTAAAACAAACAACAAAAAAACAAGAAATGTAAAAAGTAAAATTTTGTGGTACTTTTTAAACAGCAGGGGCAATTCATATTTCCAGAAAGTAAAAACACGGTTGTATTTTTCTTTTTTATTCCTGTATATGCTTTGATAAATATCCGCCGCTATACCATTGATCCACCGGGTAAGTTTGCTGTTGGGGTAAAATGTTTTTGCGTATGAAAGATCATCTACCAGCGTAATAAAACGTTCGGCGGTTTCATCCGGGTCGTTGGTTTTTGAATGCTGATAGGTATTCCATTTATCCACATTCTTTTTTATAAACATTCCTTCCCGCATTTGTTAAAAATAAGAAATTAAGTGTGAAAAATAATTATTGTTACCGCATGCCTTATCCCCTTTAAAAAATGATTAAACGGTGCTCCTGCTTTTTTTCATTTACAATACTGCATTTTATTTTACTGAATATTTTTTTATGTTTAAAGTTAAATAGGTAATTTGTAACATGCCCGTTATACAAATAGCTACGCCGTTTAATATAGATATAGAATTTGAAATTGCTGAATTTCATAAACGGATACTGGCTTACCTGGTTGATCTTTTTTTGATGATATCGTATATGTTCAGCATGGTGTACCTATTGTTTGGTGGATTTAGAATTGGAGAAGGTGGTATTGGCTTTGCATGGATTGTATTGGTTATTCCCACTATTTTTTATACGGCTGTAAGTGAAATTTTACTTAACGGCCAAACCTTTGGCAAAAAATTACTGAAGATAAAAGTAGTTAGCCTGGATGGTGGCGAACCAGAACTGGGGCAATATCTGCTGAGATGGTTTATGCGTTTTTACGAATGGGGGTTTATCATTTTTACACTTTTCTGGATGAATCCTTTTACGGGTTTGATCTGGCTATTTATTGGTGGATTAACCTCTATTATTATTATGGGCATATCCCCAAAAAGCCAGCGTTTGGGCGATATTGTGGCCGGAACAGTGGTGGTAAATACTCATACAAATCTTACTGTAGATGACACCATTTTTATGAATGTTACGCAAACAAATTACCAGGTAAAGTTTCCAGAAGTAATGCGGTTGAGCGACCGGGATATCAATACAATAAAAAATGTAATCGGCCAGTGTGCAAAAACAAACCAGTACGAAATGTGCAACCGCGTAGCTATGAAAGTACAAACGGTACTTAAGGTTTCTACTGATATGTATGCTATTGATTTTTTGGGGAAAATTATGGAAGATTATAATTATCTGTCAACCCGGGAATAGCCTTTTTTGATCCCCTTAGGAAAGGATAGAAAATTTTTATACATCCATAAAAATAAAATTGTCACATTTTTTCTAATAGAGTTAAATTGCTTTAATTTTTCATTTCACCTGATAACATAACACTATATGCACCGCTTTTATGGATTGACCGCAGTATTTTTTTTAATGGTAATGGGTGAAAAAATATTTGCACAGCAACTTCAATTGCCCCCGGCCACAAAAAAGGTAGTGCGTTGTTATACTTCAGAAGTGGTAAATGAATATAGAAAAAAGCATCCCAATGCAGAAACTGATGCGCAGTTTGAAACATGGCTGAGCAAAAAAAAACAGGAAAGAAAGGCGCAACGGGGTTTAGTTACAAATTATACTATTCCAATAATATTTCATGTCATCAGCCAAACCAGCAATATTGGTTCAGGTGACAACCTTACAGCTTCAATGATTAGTGAACAGCTACTGCAGCTGAACAAAGATTTTGCAAACCTTAGTAACAGCCGGTATCCTGTGGCATCCAATACAGGTATTCAGTTTGTTTTAGCTAAAAACGATACGCTGGGCAACACCCTTATTGAGCCAGGAATTCAACGCATAAACAGTACCGTAGAAAAATGGACTGATTATACAGTTGCTGCCTGGAGAACCGGTTATATTGACAGTATTGTAAAACCTGGCTCTGTATGGCCGGCAAATAAATATTTTAATGTTTGGATTATACCCAATATAACCAATCAAACAGCTAACTCTGTTTTACTCGGTTACTCCACTTTTCCAGCAACTTCTACCTTAACCGGATTAAACAATTCGGAAACCAATGCCACGGCAGGGGTGGTAGTAATAAGCAGTGCTATTGGAAGCGTTTTTTCTCCCTATGCCTGTGGTGCTTCTTATGGCTTAGGTAAAACATTAACGCATGAAACCGGTCACTTTTTTGGATTGCGGCATATTTGGGGAGATGCCAATTGTGGTGATGATTTTTGCGATGACACGCCGATACATGCTTCAAGTAATAGCGGGGTGCCTTCTCACCCAAAAAGTAACAGTTGTGGTACCCCCGACGAAATGTTTGAAAATTATATGGATTATACAGATGATATTGTTTTAAATACATTTACCAATAACCAGGTAGACAGAATGCAGACGGTGATGGTTTACAGCCCGAGAAGATTGTCGCTTGCCAGTTCGCCTGCAGGTTCAGTTGTTGTTACTGCAACCAACCAACTTTCTTTTATTAATTGTACCGGATTGCTGCGGGTTCCTGAAACGGGGGTTAATACAACTTATCCAAGATACAGGGATGTAGATCTTACTTTGAATGTAGAAGATATGGCATCAGGCCCTGCCATTGTTACCGTTACTACATCCGGAACAGCAATAAATAATTTGCATTACCAGCTAATGACGCCTACCCTGACTTTTGCTGCAGGCGATAATTTTAAAGATGTAAAAATCAGGGTTTTTGACAATGCCGAAATAGATGGTGATAAAACAATTATGGTGGGTTTTAATATCAGCAGTGGCACAGGTGTTTCGTCAGGCAGTACTGCACAAAGCGTTACAGTGACAATAACAGATGATGACTATCAGCATTATGGAAGCAATACCATACCACTTTTAAATGAAGGTTTTGGAACAAGTGGAGGAAATTTACCTTCCGGCTGGCAAACGAGTGGTTTTATAGTCAGCCAAAATAACTTTACAGTAGGAATCAATGGAGGAGCCGGGATTACTGGTCAGTCATTATACATTACCAACAATCAAATTACAAAGCAGCTTAATTACCTAAACAGCGCTGCATCTGATGCAGTGGGTATTACACCGAAAATATCTACTGCTGGATATATAAATCCGGTTTTATCTTTTACTTATTTATGTAATGGTGAAACCAACGCCAGTGTACCTGTTGACTATGGTCAATTAATTTATTCGTATGACCTTATATCTTTTAATTATTTAACCGATGCCACTGGAAACAAATATAATTATCAGGGAGTTACTGCAGCGACTAACTCGGGTAACATCGTGTTACCAAAGGCGTTACAGGATACTTCTTTTTATATTCTTTTTAGATGGATCAATGATAATAATAGTATAGGAACTAACCCTCCGTTTTTAATAGATGATGTAAAAGTTACCGCTACGCCATACCCGATTGAAACCACTGTGAGCAGTAGTTACAGCTATGATGTACGGAGCGGATCTGCCGCCAGCAATTTTAAAAGTACCAATAACAAAGCCATTGTATTTATAAAAAATGCAAGTACTAATCTTACGGACGTTACAGCGCAAATTACGCAGGCAGGCAACGGTACAGCAGTTTTGACAACAACAGGGGGGGCTTATTTACGTACCCAAAAAGTTTTCCAGGTTAGTCCTTCCATAGCCAACAAAGTTTCCACCTATCAGGCATCGTTTTATTTTACAGAAACAGAGCTCGCCACCTGGGGAGCAAATAAATTGACGCTTAAAATTTTAAAAGTTAAAGACGGAGTAAGTCTGGCCAGTACCTTAACACCGGGCAATTCGGAGTTAATTACGCCCACAGTTTTTGAAGATATTGCATCAGGTTATATTACTTACACTGGAAATTTTACCGGTTTCTCTCAATTTGTACTAGTGTCGCCTTCTACTACATTACCGGTAGCATTAACCAATTTTTCTGCTAAGCCAACGCAAAAAAATATTCAGTTGTCCTGGAATACCGAACTTGAAATAAACAACCGTGGTTTTATAGTTGACAGAAGTTTAGATGGTAGTAATTTTAAACAGATTGGCTGGATAAATGGCAATGGTACCACCTCCCTCAATTTAAGCTAT
>NZ_JACMOO010000021.1 GCF_014377975.1 Ferruginibacter sp. | reverse complement strand
TTTTTTAAACGCAGCGGCGATTGGTTTACTACTTCATTTATTGGGTTTAATTTAAACATTCCCATTTTTAGGGGGTTTAGTACCAGGGCTAAAATTGCCGGGGCAAAGCTGGCGCTGCAGCAAACTGAAAATCAGTTAGAAGCTCAGAAAATAAGCATTGATAATGATGTGGAAGTTGCAAAAAATAATTTTACCACTGCCATCGCTACCATGGATTATCAGAAAAAAAATATGGCGTTGGCAGAAATAGTTTATGAACAAACCAAAAAGAAATATGAGGCGGGCACCGGCAGCTCAACAGAAATTAATACCGCACAGGTAGATCTAAAAACAGCACAAACAAATTATATCAATGCCCGGTACGATGCTATTATAGCCAGGATTGATCTTTTGAAAGCAACAGGAAAACTACCATAAAACACAAATAAAAATAACTATTAAAAATAACCAAGTGTATCCATTAATCAATCATAACACCATGAAACAGTATTTTATTACAGCCGTTGCCGGGCTGTTACTTTTATCCTCTTGCGGAGATAGTAAGAAAGACGGCAATGTTGAGTTGACTGATAAGAAAGTGGCACTGGAAAAGCTAAAAACAGACAAGGATAAAATTGATTCAAAAATTACCAGCCTTGAAAAAGATATTGCCAAACTTGATACCAGCGCTGCAAATGCGCCAAAAGTAAAACTGGTGGCCGTACAAACGCTCACTAATACCGACTTTGCGCATTACATAGAATTACAGGGCCGTGTAGATGCAGAAAATATTTCCTACATTTCGCCAAGAGGCCAGGGTGGGCAGGTAAAAGCCGTACTTGTAAAACAGGGTGATCACGTAAAAAAAGGCCAATTGCTTTTAAGATTGGATGACGCAGTGCTACAACAAAATGTAGTAGCCGCCAAAGAAGGGCTGGAAAGTATAAAAACCCAATTAAGCTTTGCTAAAAATATTTACCAGCGCCAGAAAAATTTATGGGATCAGGGCATTGGTACAGAAGTACAATTAATTACTGCAAAAAATAATGCAGCCACCTTAGCGAACCAGTTAGCTTCTACGCAGGAAAATGTAAAATCAATACAGGAACAATCTAAAACATCCCTTGTATACAGCGATGTAAACGGCATTGCAGATTTGGTAAATATCCGGGTAGGAGAAACATTTATTGGTCAGATCAATGGCGTACCACAAATCAGAATTGTAAATAATACCAAATTAAAAGTTATCGGTAATATTCCGGAAAACTACCTGGGGGCAGTAAGCAAAGGAAGCCCGTTAATTGTTCAGATGCCGGATGTAAACAAAACATTTAATGTAGTAGTAAGTTTTGTAGGTGCTTCTATTGATATCATCAACAGGGGCTTTGTGGTAGAGGCAAAATTGCCTTCCGACCCTTCTTTAAAACCAAACCAGATAGCCCTGTTAAAGATTAAGGATTATGCTGCTAAAAATACCATTTCAATTCCGCTTAACACTTTACAAAATGATGATAAAGGAAAATTTGTAATGGTGGCTAATACAGAAAATGGCAAAATGATTGCACACAAGCGGCCTGTAGATATTGGTTTATTAAACGGAGATGTGCTCGAAATAAAAGCAGGTTTAAAAGCCGGGGATGTATTGATTACGGAAGGATTTGGAAGTTTATATGATGGGCAGTTGCTGACTTTGAAATAGTGAAAAGTAAATAGTTAATAGCTGAACCTGTATAAATTACTTTTATCTGGCAACGCACACCAGCCATCATTAAAGAATACGGTAGCAAATTGAAAAGGAGTACAATAAAGATAAAATGTACACGAGTGCGACGCCAATGCAGTTGCACCTTGTTGGAGTATTTGTTGGGCAATAATTAATAATAAAATATTTATGAGTGCAGTTGAAAAAATAAAAGAAAAATTTAAAGAGTTTAAACCAACTTCCTGGAGTATTACCAACAAAACCTCCATTTACCTGGTAATGTTGTTTATATCAGCGATTGGTATTTACCAATTTCTAACACTGCCTAAAGAACAGTTTCCGGATATTGTGATTCCCACCATTTATGTGCAAACCATTTATGTAGGTAACTCACCAAAAGATATGGAAAACCTTGTTACAAGGCCCATAGAAAAACAAATTAAGGCCATTACCGGTGCGAAAATCAGCAAGCTAACCAGTACCTCCCAACAGGATTACTCGGCCATTACAGTTGAGTTTGATACAAAAGTAAAAACTGAAGTAGCCCTGCAAAAAGTAAAAGATGCTATTGATAAAGCCAGGCAAGATCTGCCTACTGATCTTACCCAGGTACCCACAGCGCTGGACGTAAACTTAAGTGATCAGCCCATCATGTATGTAAACCTCAGCGGTGATTATGATATGGTGCGTTTGAAAAAATTTGCA
Organism: Ferruginibacter sp.; assembly: GCF_014377975.1. Classification (GTDB taxonomy): domain Bacteria; phylum Bacteroidota; class Bacteroidia; order Chitinophagales; family Chitinophagaceae; genus Ferruginibacter. The sequence goes on along the minus strand of NZ_JACMOO010000021.1, from coordinate 3,614 downwards.
GACGACCTGAAAGATAAATTAGAAGATCTTCCGCAGATAAACCGCATAGATATTGTAGGTGCGCCAGAGCGGGAGTTTCAGATAAACGTCGATAACTTTCGGATGCAAACTGCAGGTGTTACTTTTGATGATATTACCAATGCAGTACAGCGGGAAAATATGGACATCTCCGGGGGCTTGCTGGACGTGGGTTCTATGAAACGTAACCTGCAGCTAAAAGGACAATTTAAAACAGTTTATGATATTGAAAAAGTATTGGTTCGCAATACAGGTGGTTTTCCTATTTACCTGAAAGATATTGCTACCATAAAAGACACTACAAAAAATGCAGAAAGCTATGCACGCCTTGATGGAAAAAATGTGGTTACATTAAACATCATCAAACGCAGTGGTGAAAACTTAATTGAAACAAGTGAAGGTGTAAAAAAAACAGTTGAAGAAGCAAAAGGAGTTTTATATCCCTCCAATTTAAAAACTGTTATCACCGGCGATCAGAGTATCAGAACAAAAACATCTTTTAACGACCTGGTAAACTCTATCATCATCGGCTTTATTTTAGTGCTGATTGTACTAATGTTTTTTATGGGGGTTACCAATGCCTTTTTTGTTGCACTTTCTGTACCCCTGAGTATATTTGTTGCATTTGTATTTTTACCGGGTGCCGATTTAATTGTTGGCACACATGTAACACTCAACTTTATTGTACTGTTTGCCTTGCTGTTTGGTTTAGGAATAATTGTAGATGATGCCATTGTTGTAATAGAAAATACACACCGCATATTTACAGAAGGCAGAGGAAAAATAACTGTTATTACCGCCGCTAAAATGGCTGCAGGCGAAGTATTTATACCGGTATTAGCGGGTACGCTCACTACCCTGGCTCCCTTTTTTCCATTGCTGTTTTGGCCAGGTCTTATCGGGCGTTTCATGGTGTATTTACCCATCATGCTCATTTTTACTTTAGCAGCATCTTTGTTGGTAGCCTTTTTTATGAATCCTGTTTTTGCGGTAGATTTTATGAATCATCCGGAAGATGAAAATAAAAAATCAAAATCGGCGATCTTTAAAAAACCAGTCTTCTGGATTATAATAGGCGCAGGCATTGTATTGGATATTTTTGGAGCAACCTTTATGGGTAACCTGCTTCTTTTCTTTATGGTGCTTGTTGTATTAAACAGTTACTTCTTTACGGATGCCATTCATTATTTTCAAAACCATGCTCTGCCATGGATCATGGGGAAATACGAAAGTTTACTTCGCTGGGCATTAAAGGGCTGGAGGCCGGTGCATCTTTTATTAGGAATTATTGGCTTACTGTTTATTTCGCTATTAATATTTTATGCTTCGGTAAAAAGCAACCGGGTAGGGATCGTATTTTTTCCACAGGGCGACCCTAACCAGATTTATGTATACCTTAAATTACCCGTGGGTACTAATGTTGAGTATACCGATTCTGTAGTACAGGTGCTGGAAAAAAAGGTAAATAAAGTACTGGGTATTGATGCTTCCACGCACAAACAAAACCCTGTGGTGGAAAGTGTTATCAGTAACGTTGCCATCGGTGCAAGCGACCCAACCAGCGGCGACAGAAGCACAAGAAGTGAACTGGGAAGGATACAGATATCTTTTGTAGAATTCGAAAAAAGGCATGGTACATCTACCCGGCCTTACCTGGACCAGGTACGTGCAGAAATGAAAGGCGTACCGGGGGCTGAAATAAGTGTTAGCCAGGAAAGCAGCGGCCCGCCTACCGATCCACCGGTGAATATTGAAATTGCCAGTGAAGATTTTGACGGGCTGGTAAAAACTGCTGTTAACCTTAAAAATTATTTAGACTCTATACAGGTACCCGGCGTTGAAGAATTAAAAATGGATGTTGATCTTAACAATCCTGAAATTACTTTAACCGTTGACAGAGAACGTGCCTTAATACAAGGTGTTTCTTCTGCACAAATAGGACAGGCAATACGTACCGGTTTATTTGGTAAAGAAATATCAAAAATCAAAGAAGGAAAAGATGAGTACAAAATTCAGTTACGCAATAATGAACTGCAAAGAAAAAGCCTCAGTAACCTGCTCAACATGCGGATATCGTTCCGGGATATGGCAGTAGGCGGAGCAGTAAAAAATATTCCAATCAGTGCATTGGTTAACATAGAACCAACCAGCACTTTTGGCAGTATAAAACGTAAAAATCAAAAACGTTTAATTACACTTCGCTCCAATGTATTAACTACCAAAGGATACAATGCTACAGGAGTAAACCAGGAACTGAGTAAATACATTGATGCCTTTAAAAATAAATCAGAGGGAGTTACCATTAAACAAACCGGCGAAGGCGAACAACAATTAGAAACAGTACAGTTTCTATCTAAAGCCCTTGTTATTGCACTGATGATTATTTTATTTGTACTGGTAATACAATTCAACAGCATAAGTAAACCCGTCATCATCCTGACAGAAATAATTTTTAGCGTTATTGGTGTACTGCTTGGTTTCTCTATTACCGGAATGGAAGTATCGGGCCTTATGACCGGGCTTGGTATTGTTGGCCTGGCAGGTATTGTGGTAAAAAATGGTATCCTTGTAATTGAATTTGCGGATGAGTTAAGAAGCCGTGGTTTAAAAACAAGAGAAGCCATTATACAGGCTGGTAAAACACGTATCATCCCCGTATTGCTTACCGCACTGGCAGCCATACTCGCTTTTATACCAATTGCAGTGGGCTTCAACATTAACTTTGTATCCTTATTCTCCAATCTGAACCCGCATATTTTCTTTGGTGGCGATAGCAATGCATTTTGGAAACCATTAAGCTGGACAATCATTTTTGGTTTAGCATTTGCTTTCTTTATGACCCTAGTTTTGGTACCCGCCATGTACCTGATTGCAGAAAGATTAAAACGCCCGATGCGTAACATGTTTGGTGGAAAATGGATCAGCTTTTTGGGTATACCACCACTGATCTTTTTGTTTATGCCGCTAATGATTGTTGCAGCCATACGGCACCAGAGAGATGTTAACCGAAGAAAAAGAAAGTTAAAAGATGATGCAGCTGCAGGTGATACCTGGACAGGAAGCTGGTTTTAAAAAACGTTTCAATAAAAAATGCCGCTACGAAAATGAGCGGCATTTTTTATTCAATAACTGAGGGGCTGTAAACCTGTATTTTCTGCTCAGCGTTGGTTCCGGCTATCCGTTCCAAATCCTCCGTAACCGCTGGCAGGGTTTGCAACCACTGCCAGGGTTACTCCGGGTTTTCCACTCCTATCCGGCAGCCATTGAACAGTAGATTATAACCGGGCTTTTATGTAAGCGTAGTTACGCGTAACAATAAAATACTTTTAAATTAACATGACATGCAAAAAAAGTAAAACGATAACTCAAAATTTATTTATGCAATTTTATACTCTAAATAACAACGTAAACAATCGCTAAAAATTTATTATGAATACAAAAATTATGATGACAGCGAGTGCCCTGCTATTAGCAACAATAGGTTTACTATTTACTTTTTTACCTGCTGAAATACTACAGTATTTTAATGCTGCTGCTTCTAAACCATTTGTATTACTGATACAAATCTCAGGTGCCCTTTACTTTAGCTTTGCCAT
>NZ_JACMOO010000162.1 GCF_014377975.1 Ferruginibacter sp. | reverse complement strand
CCCGGATGGGTATTGATGTAAAAGGCAAAATAGTGATTGCAAAATATGGACAAAGCTGGCGGGGTATTAAACCAAAAGTAGCACAGGAACATGGCGCCATTGGCTGCATCATTTATTCTGATCCCAAAGAGGATGGTTATTATCAGGGCGATACATATCCCAAAGGGCCTTTTCGTCCGGAAGCCGGCGCACAAAGAGGATCAGTAATGGATATGCCTATCTATCCCGGCGACCCTTTAACACCCGGCGTTGGCGCCACTAAAGATGCCCCTAGGTTAAACAGAAAAGATGCTACCAATTTATTAAAAATACCGGTTATTCCTATCAGCTATGCCGATGCATTACCCTTGCTCCAAAGCCTTGAAGGACCCGTAGTTCCTGATGCATGGAAAGGTGCGTTGCCTATCACTTATCATGCAGGACCCAGCAAAAATAAAATTCATTTAAAACTTGCCTTTGACTGGCAGGTGAGGCCTATCAATAATGTAATAGCCAAATTAAAGGGTGCTGAATTTCCTGATGAGTGGGTAATACGTGGCAACCACCACGATGCCTGGGTAAATGGTGCAGCCGATCCCTTAAGCGGACAGGCTGCTATGATGGAAGAAGCAAGATCAGTTGCAGAGCTGGTAAAAACTGGATGGAAACCAAAACGTACTATTGTGTATTGCGCCTGGGATGCAGAAGAGCCAGGGCTGATGGGTTCTACCGAATGGGTAGAATTTCATGCAGATGAACTACAAAAAAAGGCAGTGCTATACATCAACTCTGATGGTAACGGAAGGGGTTTTTTAGATGCCGGCGGGTCACAGGCTTTGGAGCCTGCCTTTACAGAGATCGCTAAAGCAGTCAACGATCCGGAAACAAATGTTACAGTGTTCGACAGAAGGCGTTCATTAAATATTGTGAAAGCTGGTTCTTCAAAAGAAAAGAAGGAAATCATCGCTACAAAAATATTTACCTTACCGGCATTAGGTTCCGGCTCCGATTTTTCTCCCTTTGCGCAGCACATTGGTATCCCTTCTTTAAACCTTGGTTTTAGTGGCGAAGATGATGGCGGAGAGTACCATTCCATTTATGATTCTTACGATTTATACAGGCGTTTTAAAGACCCTACTTTTGAATATGGTGTGGTATTAGCCAAAACAGCAGGCCGTACTACGTTGCGTTTTGCAGATGCAGAATTATTGCCTTTCGATTTCCGAAATTTACAAACTACCATAAGCAAATACACCAAAGAAGTAAGTGCACTTGCTGATGAAATGAGAGAAAATACTTTGGTAGAAAACCAGCTTATCAAAGAAAAATATTACATCATCGCTAATAAAGTAACCGACCCATTATTGCCACCAATTGCAAAAGACGAAGTGCCTTTTTTTAACTTTGCTTCTTTGCAAAATGCAGTATCCAATTTGGCTAAAACTGCCGAAAGCCTTTATACAATTATAAGCTCCAACACATTAACAAGTGAAAAGAAAAACGAACTCAATAAACAACTGTATAAAGCAGAGCAGGTGCTGCTTACCAAAGATGGGTTGCCTCGTCGTGGCTGGTATAAACATGCCATATATGCCCCCGGTTTTTTCACCGGCTATGGTGTAAAAACATTACCTGGCATTAGAGAAGCGCTTGAACAACGCAACTGGAAAGAAGCTCAGGAACAAATTGAAATTGCTGCAACTACCATTACTAATTTATCAAAGTATTTAGATGCCGCAGCAGTAGCTGCAAAGTAATTGGATGGAGTGGATGAGTCAGTCGTTCCCGTTGTTGGTGCCTCACCATCACCAAGTAGAAAGCTTCGCCGAAATGAGTAAGCAAGTTAAACTAATCAATTTGTTGCTCATAAAAGATAGCAGATGAAAAACTGTATTTTGTTCCCGTGGTTGGTATCTCGCCAACCACCATCTAGAAAGCTTTTCCGAAATAAGTAAGCATTCCAAACTCATCAATTTGCTGCTTATAAAAGCAAGCAGATGAAAAACTGTATGTTGCAGGCTGGCTGGATAAAAGCCAGTGCGGCTGCGTGCGGTTATGGTTAATATAATCTAACTTTTGCGCTGCCATTAAAACATTAAATAATTGTATTGCCAAAGGGTATCTCTGATAAATATTGTATGCCCTGTCGGTTGCATAAATTCAATAATATATTAAACTGGCATCTTAACTCTTTTGCCTATTATTGAGTTATATTTTTGCCGTAAATTTTTCAGGCAGACATAGCCATGCCTCCAAAATCTTCTTTTACCCCAAGCACACGTTCGGGTGCATTGTTATCTTTTTCAACAAATTCTGTAGGTGTAGTTTTTGTAAAATCTTTAAAATCTTTAACCAAATGCTGGTAATCGTAATAGCCGGTGTGCAGGGCTATACTCAACCAATCTTTATGTGGTTGGGCGTTTTGTAATTTCATGGCATTATCAAAACGAACAATGCGGGTATAAGTTTTAGGACT
>NZ_JACMOO010000161.1 GCF_014377975.1 Ferruginibacter sp. | reverse complement strand
AGGCTTTTAGGATTGTGGATTAGTTTTTTAAAATATGACAAAAAAAATCACTGGCACAGAGGGAGATCTTTATTTGTCAATTGCTATCAAAAAGGGTGATAAAGAGGCGTTTTCCAGCCTATATGATAAGTATGCGCCGGTGCTGATGGGGCTCATCAACAGGATGCTACCTGCTGATCATGATGGCGAAGAAATTTTACAAACTGCCTTTTTGCATATCTGGGATCAAATCAGTTCCTTTGATGCTTCAAAGAGTTCTTTTTTAACCTGGCTGATAAATATTACACGGAAGCTTGCTTTGGCCAAAGCCAACTCTTTACCGGCAGAGAACCACTTTTACAATATTACCGTATATAAACACGCCAATAAAAACAGGAAGGAACAATCCTTTCCGGGGTCTGTTGAAATGGGTATTTTCGACCTTGTATACTATAAAGGATTAAGCTGTAAAGAAGCTGCCGCAGCGCTTAAAATGCCAGTTGAAGAAGTTAAAAAGAATATAAGACTGGCAATAAAAAACATGAACGTAAACGTAGTATGAAAACCGCTAAAGACTATATCAATTCGGGAATGCTTGAACAGTATGTTTTAGGCTGTACCAGCCCTGCTGAAACAACGGAAATAGCGCTGATGGCAGTGGCATACCCGGCAATAAAAGTGGAAATAGAAGCCATCGAAAGATCACTGGAAGCTTATGCAATAGCGCATGCCGTTGAACCCAATCCCATTATAAAACCATTTTTGCTGGCTGTCGTTGATTATACCGAAAGAATGAAAAATGGAGAACCTGTTACTGTACCACCTGTTTTACACGAAAACTCTTTCATCGAAGATTACGCCCCATGGCTTAACCGAAGCGATATGATACTGCCGGATAATGAAGATATTTTTGCAAAGATCATCGGGTACACTCCTGAAGCGGTAACTGCAATTGTATGGATAAAAGAGTATGCACCCCAGGAAGTACATGACCATGAATTTGAAAAATTTCTGGTTGTAGAAGGTTCCTGCAATATTATTGTGGAAGATAAAATACATACACTTATACCCGGAGATTATTTTGCTATACCGCTTCACAAAAAACATCTGGTTAAGGTTACTTCTATCATACCGTGTAAAGTTATATTGCAACGAATAGCTGCCTAAGTATTATAATATATTCAGTGATGATTGTGCGAATATGGTTCGGCATCATGAACGCAAATATATCCGCCAAACCTTTTTTACTCAAAGTATGCAGAGATTGAACCATGACTTTTTAAACCGGTCTTCCTTTAATAAGTGTTGCCTGTTATTAATACCAGCTTTCCAAAAGAACACCTCTCCTATTTCCCTGTATGAGTTTCTCTTACCAGCATGTGGGTTTTTATACATTCAACAATGTGATAAAATTTATTAAGAATTCATATAAAATGGTGGTTGCAATTATTGTGGAGAGTGGTAGTTATAAATGACACCAACCATGGCGTAGGTGGTGGTTCGCAGGACACCGACCTTGAAGTAGAATTTTGCATTGTTGGAATGCTTATGATGACGGATATCTTTTTAAAAATACGAAACCGCCTTATGATATTGCTACTTTAAAAGGTAAACGATTTGAAATAAAAAAAATTTTTTTCTTCAATCCCTTCATTTATAAAGCAATTTTCAAGGCAACGCATAAGCCACATAACTGTCCCCTGATTTCGTACTCATTTTTCCACCGCCGCAGGCAATCACAATATATTGTTTACCATTCATTTCATAAACAGCGGGTGTTGCAAAACCAGGCGCAGGCAGGTTTACCTGCCATAATAAATTGCCATCTCTTTTATTATAAGCACGTAATTTACCATCTTTTGCAGCAGCAATAAATAACAGCCCTCCAGCTGTAACTACAGATGCACCGTAGCTTTCAGCCCCTGTGGGTTCTTTGGTATTGGCAAAAGCCGGGTCGGTTCCAAAGGGTTTTTTCCATACATACTGCCCGGTGGAAAGATCAATGGCATTCAATGTTCCCCAGGGTGGAGCGATGGCAGGATAACCCTCTTTACTTAAAAATTTATTATATCCGGTGATGGTATAAGGTAGTTTAAACGGATCATCTTTTTTGGCCGCCGTATCAATAAACCTTTTATTTTTTTGTGCGGACTGATTCAAAACAAAAGTGGCAACAGCATTTCTCTCCGCAAGGTCTAATTGTTTAAAAGCCGGCATCATTCTGCGTCCTGATTGTATCAGCGTATCAAAAGAAGCAGCACTATATTTCTTTTCAATATCAATGAGTGTAGGAAAATTACCGGAGCCTTTTCTTTCAGGCCCATGGCAGCCCATACAGTTGGCCTGATACAATCTTGCGCCTGCTTCTGCGTAATTCTCCCGTTTTACCGGAATGGATTTTATATCAACCGCCTGAATTATCCAAGCCATTTCATTGGCATTAATATACAGCAGGCCAGATGCAGGATCAAAGGTTGGGCCGCCCCACTCTGCACCACCATCCAGGCCAGGAAATACAATTGTACCCTGCAGGGAAGGTGGGTTAAATAAGTTGTCATTTTTATAGGATGCCCATCTTTTCTTGACGTCTTTATAAGAAGAATCCGGCAACAAAGGATTGATATCCTTTTCAGTAAACAATTGCCGCATAAAAGAAACGGGGGCAGTAGGGATAGGCTGTGTTGGAGATAATTGTTCACTCACCAAATCACTTTGACCTGGCACTGGCTGCTCAATAATTTCATTCAATGCTTTTCCATTTGTTCTGTCAAACAAAAATATAAATCCCGATTTGGTAGTAACTGCAAGTGCATCAATTTTTTTACCTTCCCTGGTAATGGTTACCAATATTGGTGGCGAGCTAAGATCTCTGTCCCACACATCATGATGTACCGTTTGAAAATACCAGATCAGTTTGCCGGTAGCGGCATCCAATGCCAGAATGCAGTTGGCAAATAAATCATTTCCGGTTCTTCTGCCCCCAAAAAAATCAAAGCTTGCAGAGCCGGTGGAAGTGTACACAATGCCTCGTTTTTGATCCATACTAAAACCGCTCCATGCATTGGCACCGCCTATAAATTTATAGGCAGTACTATCATCCCATGATTCATAACCTGCTTCACCTGGTTGTGGTATGGTATGAAATATCCATTGCCGCTTGCCTGTTTTAACATTGTAAGCCCGTATATGTCCCGGTGCAGCAGCAGCACCTTCATCTACCCTTGAGCCCATAATAATTAAGTCTTTGTAGATAATACCCGGCGTTGTGGAAGTAATAAAAAGATCTTTTACATCCCTGTCCAGTCCATCGTGCAGATCAATCTTTCCATCGGTACCAAAATCCCTTACCAGCTTGCCATCCAGCGCATTTACACAATAGAGGTTACTGCCTGCGGTATACAAAATTCTTTTGTCCTCTTTGCCATCCGTCCAATAAGTTGTACCACGACAATTGTTTAAAATAAAGAACGTTTTTTTACTTCCCGGCAGCGAATCAAAGGGATTAAATTTCCATTTCTCTTTTCCAGTTGCTGCATCAATGGCAAATAGCTGCATGTTGGGTGCAGTACCGTACAACAGTCCATCTACCATTATGGGATTGCATTGTATCTGCGAATGATTGGAAGTATCAACACCACCGGAATGATACTGCCATGCCAGTTTTAATTGTGTAACATTGTTAGTGTCAACCTGTGTAAGAGAAGAGTAGTGCATGTTTGCATCAGACCCTTTGTATTGTGGCCATCCTGCATTATTTTTTTTGGAGTTACAGCCAACCATTGTAATAATTACCATACAACAGGTAAATAGTGCTTTAATAATTTTCATTGACAAGGTATATAAAATTTTAAAAAGATTTTTAACCGATTTTATCCGTAACAATTAATAGTTATGAAGCTATTGAAATAAATTAATAATTCCACCGTGGTTTTCAATACTAAAAGTAAAATAGAAAAATAGAATTGTTTTATGTTAGCCAAATATACCTTTAATAAGCTGGTAACTTAATGGCTTTTTAGGACACGCAATACCATATTGTAATAAAAAAACTGGTGACTGCTGCCCCAGTACCATTGGGCTTTTCTTTTAGATGATTACCCCCTGAAGTGAAAAAACTGTTGAATCAACTTCTGCTTACGTTGTAAAATAATTGTTCCGGGATGAACCAGCCGGATAAATTTTTGTTCTATTCATTATATGAAACAACAATATAGCAATCATAAAAAATATTACCCCCCACATCACTTTATTTTTTTGCCGATGATGTTGCTGTTGATGATAATTGGTGTACGGCAAACATTCAGGGATGAACCGCACCAGTTGGAATGGCTGTTGTTTAGCATTGTATGTTTCTGCATTTTTTATCTGGCACTCATGCTTCGCCAGCATTATGCGCTGGGTAACCAAAACAGGATTGTACGACTGGAGTTTCGCCTCCGCTATTTTGAATTGTTTGGCAAGCCTTCCAAACAAACAGAAGATAAACTTTCTTTTAACCAGATAGCGGCACTCCGCTTTGCAGATGACGAAGAGTTTAAGGTTCTGCTCGACCGTAGCATCAAAGAAAATATTGGTGGCGATGAAATTAAACTGTCAATCACTAATTGGCAGGCAGATGATATGCGGGTATAAATATTTTAGTAACTATACTGATATAGTCGGAATAATTTTACTGTCAGGCTTTTTGAAATCTTTATACAATAAGTTTGGTAGATATTATTTTGAGCAGCAGGATAGATGATCATTAATGTTTGAAATACATACACATCCCGATCTCCCGTATAATTAATTTTCTTTTTTACTGTTTTCCGGAATACAATTTCTCCCTGCTTACTCAGTCCCGAAAATATAAACCAATCTTTTGAAACTTTCTTATAAGTGAGATTAATGTTGGAGATTGCAATGGTAAACTCCTGGTCAATCCTGTCAAAGTCTTCAACTGCCAGACTTCCAAAGGCAAGTATCTTCGTTTTTTTATCTGTTGATAAAAATGTTAACCCATCATTATTTGATGGTGGAGGCATACTAACAAATGAAGCTGGATATTCTATGCAAAAACCAAATCGAGCATTACAGTATTTTTCTAATAACGGATCTTCACCGATGTTATTAGCGAGTATCAGGAATAACATCCATAAAAATTTATCCATCACATCATTTTTCGAATAAATTTATTGATAAGCCATTTCTTGAAAGAAAAAATTGCCAGTTACTTCTTCTTCAACCTTTCCAGATATTCCAGCAAATTTGCCAAATCCTGGGTTGACATATTATTATACAACCCTTCTGACATCATCGATTGTTTCATTTGTGTAAGGCTCACCACGTCGCTGGTTTTCAGTTGCCGGTGTGCACCGCCCGGAAATTTAATATCAATATCCGTTTCTGTTTTACTGGCAAGTATTCCCGACAACGCAGTACCATCTTTCATTTTTAATACCCACCCCTCGTATCCAAAACCAATACCCGCCGACGGATGTACAATGGCTTCCAGCAAACCTTCTTTGGGAAGTTTAGAACCTATCTCACTTAGCTTTGGCCCAAAATCATACCCAACATTATTTATCTGGTGACACACGTTACAGTTAGCTGAAAATATTTTTTCACCTTCTGCACCATTTGCATTTAATGCAAGCAACTGTGGCATTGCAGGGGCAGGTTTGCCAGTGGTACTTTTACCATTGTCCGGCAAATAAGATGCAGCCTCTGTGCGGACAGATCCAAGCCATGCTCTGCTTACACTGGCAACCACATCCGGTATTAATTCAGCAGGTACTTTTTTGTTTTTTAAAATAGCCAGCACCCTGTCTTCCCCGTTTCCGCTATTACCAATTTTATGCGCAGCCTGTTTTCTTAAAGACAGCCCATATTTTTTAGATAGGGCAATTGTTTGCAGCATATCAACTGATTCTTTGCTGCCTACGCTTGCCAACGCACCTAACAAGTTATTTTGCAGGGAAGTATCTTTTCCATTAATAATATTCCATATTAACTGACTGCCGCCAAGATGAAATAATAATCCAGCAGCATCTTTACCAACCGATTCATAGGGCTTATTAATGGCTAACTGCAACAGATTTTTGTTCTGTGATTTTACTGCGAACCTGCTTACCAATTCAATATACTCATCCGTTCCATTTACTGATTGCAATACATTATCAAGTGCCTTTTTTGCCACCAGTGACTGCGTTACTGATTTTACATCCAGTGCATGTAATACCAGTTTATTCAGCGCTACATCATTTGCTGAATTGCCTTGTATCATTGCCAGCAATAGTTTTGATTTTGCCGGACCACTATTAAAATCAAAGGCTCTAAAGTAACGCAACCGCTCATGTAAGGCTACTTTATTATCGGATGCCAGTGCCGCAATAAAGGGCACAGCCTTTTCGGTACGTGCACGCCAAACAATATCACGGGAAGCTTCGCTTTGCAAAGGATCTTTTACTTTACCGAGATATGCTGTAAAGAAAGCATCCCACTGTCTGTCTGCCCCAATTCCCAATGCTTCCAGATACCAGCGGTCTTTGCCATCATGCTGTACAGCAAGCCTGGCCCATATTTCAGCAGTCTGCGGCGAGTGATTGTGCCTCAGTGCCAGTGCACATTCCCGGCGTACTGCAATATCTTTATCTGCGGCCAATGCACTCACCACACCAATCACATCAGCGTTCATTTCAACCGCAGCCCTGATGGCAGCTATGCGCATATCGGAGTTGTTTAATTTCATTGCCTGCTGAATATATTTTCCTGCGTCTGCGCCCGGCATTTTTAACAATAACCAAAAAGCCCTTGCTCCCATCCGATTATCTTGCGCAGTTAACCAAAATTTTTCAAGATCAGGAACAGCGGTTTTTCCCATTTGCTGCAATGCCTTAAATGCATGATACCGCACGGATAAATTTGGATTTTGCAACGCTTTGATTGCACCCGCTGACGTACTATAATCTTCTTTTAAAATGGTATATTTTGATGCCGGTGGAGCAACCCTGTAAATCCTTCCCCGTGTCTGATCACCTGCCGCATGACCTCCCACCCCCGGATCATACCAGTCTGCCACGATGAGCGAGCCATCCGGTGCAACAGTAACGTCGGCAGGGCGAAACCATGGATCCTTTTCTCCCTTTAAAATATTTACGATCTCTGCCGTATATCCTGCACCATTTTTCTTTACAGGATAAGAGCGCACTACATTCGTTCCGGCATCTGCATGAATCATTTGGTTGTGAAATTGTGCCGGCAACAATGATCCCTCATAAATTACCATACCTGTTGGCGAACCTGCAAATGTTTGCAGCAGGTTGGGCACTTCGCCGGGATCGTTGAGGTGCCAGTGTTTCAACGGAATGGAATCTTCTACATTGGTGCGGTTTGCCTGCCAGCCTGCGCCCGTCATTTCATCGGTATAACCATAGTTACCATTTTGCATTACATAATTAATACGGGTACCGCGGTTACCATCATCATCATTATCACTTTGCCACAAGGTACCATAACTGTCTACGGCTACTTCATAAGGATTACGAAAATTATCGCCTAAACATTCAACATGTGAACCATCCAGATCACAGCGAAAAACCATTGCCTGTTTGTATTTTTTAGGGCCAATCACATCACCATCCTGATCCAGCACATCTTTGCCATTTTTATCTTTTAGGGTATGACCCTCATTGCCCATATTGAAATACAATTTGCCATCGGGGCCAAATGTAAAAGCATGTACGCCATGATCGTGCTGGTTACCACCAATACCACTAAACAACACTTCTTTTCTATCGGCTTTATCATCGTTGTTATCATCATACAATATCCAAACATAAGGACTTTGGGAAACAATTACTTTATTGCCAAGCACACAAATTCCCAATGGTGCATTGAGTGATGAATCCTGGTAAAAAACTTTTGCGGTATCTGCCTTTCCGTCACCATCATTATCCTGTAAAATCATGATGCGGTCGCCCAATGCATTGGTTGGATTGCCATTAACGGCGGGGCGATAATTATATGCTTCGCAAACCCATACCCTGCCACGTTCATCTACATCAATATTAGTTGGATTCTTTAGCATGGGTTCTGTAGCAAAAGCATGTACTTCCAAACCTTCAGCAACAGTAAGACCTTTTAAGGCATTTTCCGGAAGATGCTTTTGTTCTTCTGTGAAACCTGCGGTATCTGTTTTGGCAGTTTGTTTTATTTCTTTAACAGAACCTTTGTTATTGCAGGAACTAAAATAAACTATACAAACAAGTAAATGCAGGAGGAGAAAATAGCGACTAATGCGCTGTTCATTTTTCTTCATGGTTAAGATGGCTTTATTGGAGTGATGCAATTGTTGTGTAATCTAACAAATGGTTTTCAGTAAATATCAAAAAATTTACTGAATATAAAAACTTGAATGAAAATATCGGCAGCGGTGCAAATAAGCTATTGTTTTTTTAAGGCAGTAAAACCTGGGCTTTACAAAGGTGAGCTTAAAAGAAAGATTAGTAAGTCTGGCAAAAAATTATGCCTTGATTTGTTTCAACAGATTAAGTGCATACACCAATTGCTGCTCCATAGTAATATTTGTATTGTCAATAATCACGGCATCGTCTGCTTTTCTTAAAGGACTCACTGTACGATTAGAATCAATGTAGTCGCGCATTTCCAGATTATTTTTCACTTCCTCAATGGTGATGTTTGGATTTTTTTCATACATTTCTTTAAACCTGCGCTCCACCCTTACCGCTATATCGGCAGTCATAAATATTTTAAGTGCAGCATTTGGAAATACAGTGGTTCCGATATCTCTGCCGTCCATTACAATACCTTTCTTTTTTCCCATTTTTTGTTGTTCGGCCACAGCAAAACACCGCACTTCTTTTATAGCGGCTACCTCACTTACTTTTTCTGCTATTACCAGGTCTCTAATTAAATATTCTACATTTTCACCATTTAAAAATATTTCTGATTGTGCTGATTTTTCATTGTGATGAAATTCAAGTACTGTATTTTTTAAAGCTTCATTCACTTCTGCAGTATCCGACCAATCTGTATGATGGCGCAAAAAATATAAAGTAATGGCACGGTACATTGCCCCGCTGTCAATATAAACATACCCGAGCTCTTTGGCCATTTGTTTTGCCAGCGTACTTTTTCCGCAGGATGACCAGCCATCAATTGTAATCACGATCTTTTTCATTACAGCAAAAGTCAGTCAAAAAACCCAAGCTTCAAAACAAAAAAAAGTGAATAAACCGTGGTGAAAAAGTACAGGACTACATTTTTGGCAGCAAACAAAAAGCCATCCAAAAAGGATGGCTTTTAATGACTATTTTTTTAAAAATCAGGCTTCTGATTTTTCTTCTATACTGCTGGTTGCCGTAGGTTTTAACGTAAAGATAATTTTTTCCTTTGCTTCGTCCAGGTCTGCAATCAATGTATCGCCTTCCTTTACAGCCATATTTAAAATTTCTTCCGCTAAAGGATCTTCCAGATATTTTTGGATGGCCCTGTGCAACGGTCTTGCACCAAACTGAGAATCATATCCTTTTTCTGCAATAAAATCTTTTGCCCTTGAGGATAATTCCATGGAAAATCCAAGATTGACTAACCGTTTCATCACACCCTTCATCAAAATATCAATGATTTCAAATATATTTTCTTTGGTGAGCGAATTGAATATTACCACATCATCAATCCTGTTCAAAAACTCAGGACTAAATGTACGCTTCAATGCTTTTTCAATAACCGATTTGTTATTTTCGTCCGCATTTAAAACCCTTGCTGCTGTGGCAAAACCTACCCCTTCTCCAAAATCTTTTAACTGGCGTGCACCAATATTAGAAGTCATGATAATAAGCGTATTTTTAAAATCAATCTTTCTTCCCAAGCCGTCTGTTAACTGGCCATCATCCAACACCTGTAATAAAATATTATAAATATCAGGATGCGCTTTTTCAATTTCATCCAGCAAAATAACACTGTATGGTTTACGCCTTACCTTTTCAGTTAACTGCCCTCCTTCTTCATAACCAACATATCCTGGAGGAGCACCAATCAAACGACTTACACTGAATTTTTCCATGTATTCACTCATGTCAATTCTAATTAGTGAATCATCATTGTCAAACATGTACCTCGCCAATGACCTTGCCAGCTCTGTTTTTCCAACACCGGTTGGGCCAAGAAATATAAAAGTACCAATCGGCTTTTTAGGATCTTTTAAACCTACCCTGTTACGTTGAATTGCTTTTACTACTTTCGATATTCCTTCTTCCTGCCCTACTACAGCGCCTTTCAGGTCTTCACCCATGCGGCGGAGTTTTTCAGTTTCTGCCTGCACCATTCTTTTTACGGGTATACCGGTCATCATGCTGATTACTTCTGCTATATCTTCTTCTTCTATAGGAAAACGTTTGTGTTTGCTTTCTTCTTCCCAGTCATTTTTTGCTTTTTCCAATTCTTCCTGCAAACGTTTTTCTGTATCTCTCAATGAAGCCGCCTCTTCAAAACGCTGACTTTTTACTACCTTGTTTTTTTCTAACTTAATATCTTCAATCTTTTTTTCAAGGTCAATCACTTCTTCCGGTACGTTGATGTTTTTAATGTGCTTTCTTGCACCTACTTCATCCATTACATCAATGGCCTTATCCGGCAATAACCTGTCTGTCATGTAGCGTTCACTTAATTTAACACAAGCGTCAATTGCCTGGGCACTGTAAGTAACGTTGTGATAATCTTCGTATTTACTTTTAATATTTGTCAAAATCTCAATGGTTTCTTCCACTGAAGGTTGTTCAACAATTACCTTTTGAAAACGACGGTCCAATGCACCATCTTTTTCAATATGCATGCGGTACTCATCTAAGGTTGAAGCACCAATACATTGCAGTTCACCTCTTGCCAACGCAGGTTTAAATATGTTGGAAGCATCTAAAGAACCACTGGCACCGCCTGCACCAACAATGGTGTGAATCTCATCAATAAATAAAATTACATCCCGGTTTTTTTCCAGCTCATTCATAATGGCTTTCATCCTTTCTTCAAACTGACCACGGTATTTTGTACCCGCAACCAGTGCAGCAAGATCAAGCGATACCACCCTTTTATCAAACAACACCCTGCTTACTTTTCTTTGTACAATACGCAAAGCAAGTCCTTCAACTATAGCTGTTTTACCCACTCCTGGTTCACCAATTAAAATAGGGTTGTTCTTTTTACGACGACTCAATATTTGTGATACCCTTTCTATTTCTATTTCCCTGCCAACGATGGGGTCCAGGGAACCGATCTCGGCTAGCCTGGTAATATCACGTCCAAAATTATCCAGCACCGGTGTTTTGGTTTTTGGTTGATTGGCCGCACCGCCACGTTGTGCTTTTTGTTGCTGACTGTATTGTTTTTTCTCCTCATCAAAATCCTCTTCATTTTCATCACTGAATTCTGCAGCCGGGGGATTGCTGGTTACAAAGCCCAGTTCATTTTTAAAAATATCGTAGTCTACATCAAACTGGCTTAATATCTGCGTGGCAATGTTTTCTTTATTTTTTAAAATAGACAACATCAGATGCTCGCTTTCTACCATTACGCTTTTATGCGCCTTGGCCTCCAGTACTGTAATGCGAATTACTTTTTCCGCCTGCTTGGTAAGGGGAAGAGAATTAATATTAGCAATGTTTTTTCCTGTTTTATCCTTCACAGCAACCTCTATTTCTTTGCGTAGTTCGTAAAGATCAACATTAAGTGATTTTAGAATTTTAATGGCAGTATTCTCACCATCTCTTATCAATCCTAACACTAAATGTTCGGTGCCGATAAAATCATTACCCAGGCGCAGTGCTTCTTCCCTGCTATAAGAAATGATTTCTTTTACTTGTGCTGAAAAATTGTTATCCATCCGTAGTGATTTTAGCTTGTACAATAATAACGATTAATAATTAGATAAAGTTTAGCGGAAAGACGAAATGTTAATATGTTAAAAAATTAAAAATGCTGATTTTACTGGAATCGTAGAGGTCTTAACCAATCTGTCTGCAAGATTTTACATGTATTCAAAATAGGGCAAAAAGAATAGAACTATTTTCCTTAAATATCACAACAAAAATTTTCTTTACTTTACAAATAAACTAACGCAAAAAACTCAATCTTATTTAATGATTGTCAAAATAGATACCAAAGAAAAATTTACTGTTATTACGGCCAATGAGGTAAAACTTACTGCTATAATGACAGAAGAACTTATAAAAATGTTGCTTCCTTATCAACAAAAAGAGGTTCCTCATGTAATTTTAAATATGTCATCTGTTAAAGAAATAGATGAAAAAAGCGGGGAAATGCTGGCTGATTGCCAACAACAATTTTACGAACACAACTGCTCTTTTGTAATTTGTACATTACAGGAGACAGTGGAAAATTTATTGGATAAAACAGAACTGCTGGAACTGATGAATGTAACCCCTACAGAAAGTGAAGCCTGGGATATTGTACAAATGGAGGAAATAGAAAGAGAATTGATGGGTGATGAATAGTACATTTACAAAAATTATTTTTGCAGGCATTGCAGTAGTCAAATAATTTTTTATACCGCTTGTATTTATTAGATTTATTTTTTAACAATAAATTTTCAACCCCTGTCAAACGATGTTGGCACTCACCATACTTGGTAATAATTCCGCTATTTCTGCATGGGACAGAAACCCTACTGCACATATTCTTCAATCGCTGGAGGAATGCTACCTCATAGATTGTGGCGAAGGAACCCAGACACAAATGTCGAAATATAAAATACGCAGAAGCAGGATCCACCATATTTTTATTTCGCATTTACATGGTGATCATTATTTTGGATTGATTGGTTTATTGACCAGCATGAGTCTGTTAAGCCGTACGCAGGATCTTCATTTACATGCCCCTGCTGCACTGGAGCAAATCATTCATTTACAACTTTCCGTAGCTGAAACAAAACTTTCTTACACTCTTTATTTTCACGCAATTACTGCTGATGAAATTATTGTGAATGATCATAAAATTATCGTGGAAAGCTTTGCAGTAAAACACCGGATTGAGTGCTGGGGGTTTTTATTTACTGAAAAAAGAAACCCACGAAAGATAGACAGCTTAAGGATTAAGGCATACGAAATACCAGTGTCTTTTTACGAAAAATTACAACAGGGAGAAGATTATATCACTAAAAAAGGTACCATTATACCAAACGAAGAAGTAACTGTTGCCGGTGTAAAACCAAAAAGATTTGCTTACTGTGCCGATACTATTTATGATGAAACACTGGTAGAAAAAATTAAATCAGTCGACTTATTATACCACGAAACCACGTACCTGAAAGATTTGCACGAGCGGGCAGCAGAGCGCTTTCACAGTACCACTGTACAGGCTGCATCCATTGCTAAAAATGGAAAGGTAAAAAAATTACTCATCGGTCATTTTTCTTCCAAATACGAAATACTGGATGAATTTTTAACTGAAACTACAGCGGTTTTTGAAAATACTGAACTGGCAATACAGGGCGTTAGTTATAGAATTTAAGTAGTACTTTTTTTGTCCGGGCTAAGATGCATTATGGTTCTTCACAGGCGTCGCACATTTGTACAAAAAATTATATTGAGATTCTATCGAAGCGAAAAAGTGCGACATTCATTCAGTTTTCCAGTTCAATCACACTATTAAAACCATCGGCCATTATCCACTTATAAAAACCGGTAAACCATTTTCGCCAGGCTTGCTCATTGTGTTGCCCCCGGGGATCAACCACCGTATAAATCATTGCGTCAGATTTTTTTGCCACGGTTTCAACTATCTCATTCATATCGTTTAAATAAGCTTCCCCTTCCAGTGCGCCCATGTAAAAAAAAAGTTTACCCGTTAACATATTACTGGTTGAATCAGAAAGGTTTTTTATACCCTTAGCCGTCCAGAATGCGGGAGAAAAAATACCCCCGTTACCAAATACACCAGGATATTTCAACATGGCGTAGAATGAAATCAGCCCACCCATAGAGCTGCCGCCGATGATGGTATTATTTTTTGAGGAAAGTGTTCTGTAATGCTTGTCAATAAAGGGTTTTAGTGTATGTACCAAAAATTCTACATAGGCATCACCCATCCCTTTTCCAAAATCTTTAAATTCATAAGGGTTGTATTCCTGCATTCTTTCAGGCCCATTATCAATACCTATAACAATGCAGGGTGGTACCCCTTTTTTTATCAGGCTGTCGAGGCTTTCATCCACTCCCCACTCCCCGAAGCCTGCTGTAAATTCATCAAAAATATTCTGGCCATCCTGCAGGTACATTACCGGGAATCTTTTTTTGCTTTTGTCATATCCTGCAGGCAAATAAATCCATATCCTTCTGGTAGTATTTAATTGTGGTAATACAAAAGCTGTATCCGCTAAATGTACATTTTTCGATGCCGTATGTGGTTTAACTGCCGCAGCAAAATCATCTTTCCATGCTGCAATGGTGATATCAATTGTGGTATCTGCACTCACCATAATTAACCTATTGCCCCTATCGGCTCCCGTTGCTGTACTTTCAGTTTTTTCCCAGTTGCCTCTCGTACATTTAAATTCAAAAACAGCTGCAGGTATATTTTTTATTTGTACTGACAGATGACCGCTATCTCTTATAAAATTAAACTCCTTTTTACCAGGTTGCCAGTTAGTAAAATTGCCTGCTGCAAAAATTGAATCCTCCACATGGGCAGCAGGTTGTGCTACAATGCGAAGGGTTATGTTGTATTGTGCAAACACTGTTGAAACAGTACAAACAGCTACACTCAAAAACAGGAACAATCGCTTGTAGTTTTTTTTCATCCGGCAAGTATTGGTTAGTAAATACTATTGAGCGCAATAAGCTTTTACCTTTTGGTAAACGGTATCGCTTAAAGGCGTTACAGGTAATCTCACCACATTTTTAACGAAACCCATTTCGTGTAAAAATGCTTTTACACCCGCAGGATTATTTTCTGTAAATAATAAATTATATACTTCCATCAACGGATCATTTAATTTTTTGGCTTTGGTAAAATCAAACGCCAGCCCGGCCCTTACCATATCAGAAAATTGTTTAGGGTAACAATTGGCTACTACGCTGATTACACCATCTATTCCGCAGGCTAACTCTGGTAATACCAAATCGTCATCACCACTTACAACCAAAAAATCTGCCGGACGGTCCCGCAAAATCTGCATGCACTGGCTTATATTATTACCGGCTTCCTTAATACCGGCAATATTGGCCACTTCATGCGCTAAACGCAGCGTGGTAGCGGCTTCCATATTTCGGCCGGTTCTGCCCGGCACATTATATAATATAATTGGCTTTGGAGAAGCTTCGGCGATTAATTTATAATGCTGAAAAAGCCCTTCCTGCGAAGGCTTGCTGTAATATGGACTGGCACTTAACACGGCCACTGCTTTATCAAGCGGGTAGCTTTGCAGCTGCTCTACCACTTCTTTGGTGTTGTTACCACCAATGCCCACAACAACGGGTACACGCCCTTTTATTTTTTCAAATGTAAAATGTATAATGTCCAGCTTTTCCTGTTTATCCAGGGTAGGTGTTTCACCGGTGGTGCCTAATGTAACAATATATTCTACCCCGTTACCAATGACAAAATCAATCAACTTTTCCAGTGCCAAAAAATCCACTGTTTCATTTTTATTAAACGGCGTTACAATCGCCACGCCTGTACCTTTTAACTGCTCCCTGATATTCATTATTAAAATATTTTTGGTGAAGTTATTATTATGCAACCAAATTGTAAAAAACAAAAATCCCCCAGTTTCGCCAGGGGATAAATTATATAGTGAGTTATATTTTTTATAATCTTATTTAAATGCAAGCATCGGGCCTGCACCATGGTTTAATATTCTGGAATGACTAAGGTAGTTGTTATCGGGACTAAAAATAAAGAGACAGGTGCCATTTTTTATTACATCAATGATTGCCTTGTGCTGTCGCTCCGGTAAAGCAGGACAGCCCCAGCTGCGGCCGATATAGCCCTGTGAATGAATGAAACTTTCATTTACATAATCTGCACCATGAATTACTATGGCTCTTTTATTTGCATTGTCATTTATACCTTTTTCAATACCCTGTAATTTTAGGGAATATCCGTTTCCACCAAAATAAGTTCCGAGAGTTTCATAAAATCCCAGACTGCTTTTGTTGCTTTTGGGTTTGTTCGAAAACTGTTTGGCAAACTCTTTACCCGATTGCATTCCATGTGCCACGTAAGTATTAAACAGCAGTTTATAATGGGCAACATCTAAAACAAACAATCTTTTTTCTGAAGAAGGTTTGCTAAAATCAATAATAGAAATAATATTACCGTTGGTCAATTCCCCTCTCGATTTCATCACCATAAACCCTTTCATCGCATAGTCAAATGCCTGACGGGCCAACCCCAGTGAACCAAGGCAAAGACTATCGTATAAATCAATTTTAACTAATGGAACATTAACGGTATTTACAAGTGGTGAATCAATTGCCGCTACCGGATGATTCGTTGGATTTTTATCTAAAAAACCAATTACCGTTTTTGCTTTTGCAAATACAAAAGGCATGTGCAAAATAAATATAAACAGAGACGAAAAAAATAGATATACTTTTTTAAAAGCCGGTTTTTTCATATTCCTAAATGGATTTAAAAATTTACGTACGGATCGTAAAGATCGTGCTTACAAACTTTTTTTTTTGTTAAAAATGTTGAGTTAATATACTTAAGAAGCCAAAAAACAGGTACCCAGCTGTAAAACCCTCTAGTTAAACAAGGGCTGCTTTTAGAAAGAACTATTATCTTAATTTATCTTAGCAGCTGGGCTACAATTAAGATAACGGACACAATGGGGTATTATTATTTTTTGTGGATAACTAATCCTTCAAAATATAATAGTAATAATGGCAGATAAATCATATTTTTTATTGATATTTTAAGGATGATGCCGCTTCTTCATCCATAAACCATTGCAGTGTTCCATTTGCAGGAGCAATTAATTGAGCCGGAAAATTTTCAATATCTGGTTCGTTTTCAATAACATTTTTTACCGCAGCAGCTTTTCCTTGTCCATACACCAAAAAAGCAATGTTGTTTGCCTGGTTAATTAAAGGGGCTGTAAATGTTATCCGGTATTTTTTTACGTCTGTCAAAAAAACTGCTTTTACAGAAACACTTTCGTCTTGCAAAACAGTTGTGAACGGAAAGAGAGAGGCTGTATGGGCATTATCACCAAGCCCTAACAATATAAGATCAAATTTCATGTCGCCGCCTGCAAAATAAGAATGTAAGGTGGCGGCATATTGTGCCGCTGCAATGGCAGGGGGCAATAATGTATCAACAGCAAAAATATTTGCAGCATTCACTTGCAATGGCTCAAACAAAGTCTTTTTAGCCATGCCGTAATTGCTCTCAACATCTGTTAAGGAAACATATCTTTCATCCCCAAAAAAGAAATATACTTTTGACCACTGAACCATGTTTTTATACACAGGTGAACTCAGCAACCCATATAATTTTTTGGGCGAATTGCCCCCGGATAATGCAACAGAAAATTGTCCATATTTATCAATCGCCTCATTGGCTATGGCAACAAAATATTTTGCCAACCCATCCAGCACTTCCGCTTCTGTTTTAAAAATATTTATTTTCACAGCGCTATTTTTTATCGTTTAAGGGCAACGTAAACCAATGAAATCCATCCCTGGCAATTAATGCCTCTGCCAGTTCCGGCCCCCAGCTATCAGCAGAATAATTAGGAAAATTTAAACTTGTACGCCCTTCCCATGAGGTTAAAATTGGCATCAGCAAATCCCAGGCAACTTCTACCTGGTCGCCCCGCATAAATAAGGTTTGGTCACCAGCCATGGTATCCAGCAACAAAGTTTCATACGCTTCGGGTGCCTGACTGGTATATGTTCCTTTGTAGTCAAATACCATGTCCACGGTATTTAAAGCCATTTCAAGTCCGGGTCGTTTTGCCTGAACCTGCAAACGAATACTCATTTCGGGTTGTATGCTGATAATGAGCCTGTTTTGCTGCCAGCTTTCACTCACTTCCGCCGGAAAAATCTGGTGCGGCACATCCCTAAACTGAATGCTGATAACGGAGGCTGACTGGTGCATCCGCTTACCGGTTCGCACATAAAAAGGAACTCCTTTCCAGCGCCAGTTATCTATAAAAAATTTAATGGCCGCAAAGGTTTCCGTATTGGATTCAGGATTTACTTTTGATTCTTTCCTGTAGCCCGGCACTTCTTTTCCTTCCATCCAGCCGTTAGAATATTGTCCCCGAACGGTAGACAATCTCACATCTTCCGGCGCAAATTTACGCATCGCATTCAGCACATCCAGCTTGCGGTTCCTCACCTCATCCGCATTAAAATTATTGGGCGATTCCATGGCTACCAGGCAAAGCAACTGCAACAAATGGTTTTGAATCATGTCTCTCAGGGCTCCCGACTTATCATAGTAATCACCCCGTTCTTCCACGCCCAATTGTTCTGTAACTGATATCTGCACATGCTCAATGTAATTGCGGTTCCAGATAGGCTCAAGCAGGGCATTGGCAAAACGGAAAGCCATAATATTTTGTACCGTTTCCTTACCGAGATAATGATCAATGCGGTATATCTGACATTCATTAAAAATATCTCCCAACAATTTATTGAGCAACCGGGATGTTTCGAGGTCGTGGCCAAAAGGCTTTTCAATAACAATCCGTGTTTTTTTTGTATCATCCGCCAGTTTGCTTTTGGATAAATTTTCTGCGATGATGGGAAAATATTCAGGAGAAACAGCGAGGTAAAAAATAACGTTTGCGGTAGCTTTCCACTCGGCATTTTGTTTGTCTATCCTGATGGCAAATTCTTTATAGGTTTTGCTATCTTTTACATCTGCAGACTGGTAAAAAAGATGCTTGCAAAACTCATCCCATTTATCTTTTTTTGCTTTGCCTGTTCTTGAATATTTATTGATACCCTCTAATATTTTTGCAGCAAACTGCCCGTCGGTTAATGGCGTTCTGCCGGTACCTATTACGGCAAACTGATCTGGCATCCACCCATCTAAAAAAAGATTGTACAATGCAGGTGCCAGTTTGCGGGCATTCAGATCGCCGGTACCACCAAAAATAATAAATATTACGGGCTCTGTTTTTAAATTTGCGTACATGTTTTTTAAATATAAAATATGAGTTATGAAATATGAAATGTATTGTTTTTGGTAATCTTCAGTAATAAATTATATGTTATGAATGATAGATTATAAATTTTTTATTTACTGTTTACTCATCAGAAATGATTGAGAAAAGGTTATGAATAATACATTTTTAAAACAGTATTGTTAAGAAATAAACTAAGTGATTTACTAGGATTTTATACCTCCATTATTCCATAATTCATATTTCATATTTCATAACTCATATTTCATAACTCAGATTTTGCAACCCATTGTGTGTGAAACACTCCCTCCTTTCCAATAAGTTCATACGTATGGGCACCGAAGTAATCACGCTGTGCCTGAATTAAATTGCTCGGCATTTTTTCATTGCGTAGATTATCAAAATAAGTCAGGGAAGCAGCGTACGCAGGCATAGCAATACCGGCTGAAATGGCTTTGGATAAAACAGACCGTATACCTGGTAAATTTTCGATGGCTAATTTTTGAACACCCTCATCCAGCAACAAATGCTGCAAAGTGTTATCTTTTTTATAAGCGTTGAATA
Source organism: Ferruginibacter sp. (assembly GCF_014377975.1). Lineage (GTDB taxonomy): Bacteria > Bacteroidota > Bacteroidia > Chitinophagales > Chitinophagaceae > Ferruginibacter. The sequence goes on along the minus strand of NZ_JACMOO010000161.1, from coordinate 2,309 downwards.
TTTCATTTAAAAAACCCGAACGAATGATGCAGCCACCCCGCCATATTTTAGCTATTTCTGCTAACTGAAGATCATATTTTAAGTCTGCCGATGCCTTACTTAACAGGTGCATTCCCTGAGCGTAAGTCATGATCATGGTAAAATAAAATGCCTGTTCCAGTTCAATTAAAAAGGCTGTCTTATCAACTGACATGCGTGTATCATTGGTACTATACAGTTTAGCCAGTTGTACTCTTAATGCCTTGTATTTTGAAAGATCACGCATTTCTACTGCGGAATCAATGGTGGGTATCGGGCTTTCTAAATCCATCGCCACCTGTGATGTCCATTTACCGGTTCCTTTTGCCCTTGCTTCATCTTTAATATCATCTAATAACAAATGATCTGCACCAGGTTCTTTAAAACTAAATATATCTTTGGTGATCTCTATTAAAAATGATTGCAGCCGGCCGTCGTTCCATTGTTTAAACAGGTTACCAATTGCTTCATTGTTTAATTGCAATCCTTTTTTTAGTACCTCATAGGTTTCAGCAATCAGTTGCATTAAACCATATTCAATACCATTGTGTACCATCTTTACAAAATGGCCTGATGCACCGGGCCCAATATAGGTTACACATGGCTCCCCATCTACTTTTGCAGCAATGGATTCCAAAATTGGCTTCATTACATTGTACGCTTCTTTGTCACCACCAGGCATTATGCTTGGTCCCTGGCGTGCACCTTCTTCTCCTCCAGAAACACCCAATCCAAAAAAATGAAATCCTTTGGCTTCCAGATCATCTACCCTGCGGTTGGTATCTGTAAAATGAGAATTACCGCCATCAATTAAGATATCGCCTTTATCAAGCAGGGGCAATAATTCTTCTATAACACTATCCACAATTTTTCCTGCAGGTACCAGCATCATAATTGCCCTGGGACTTTTTAATGAGGAAGTAAATTCTTTGATATTGCTAAACCCTTTCAGGTTACCGTGCTTATCTTCTTCTTGCAGCAATTTACCCTTGGTTGCATCTTTATCATAGCCTGCACCCGCTACTCCATGATCGCCCATATTTAACAACAAATTACGGCCCATTGTACCCAGACCAATCATTCCAAAATCGTATTTACCGGTTACGTTGCTCATTGGTTAAAATTTTCTTTTTTTAGATTTTCTAATATTTGTTTGGTGGTTTCAAAATCTACATGATGAAAAGAACGGATGCCTAGCTTTTGCGCAGCATTTGCAAACATGGTTCTGTCGTCAAAATAAACACACTGGCTGGGCGAAGCCTGCGCAATACCCAATGCCAGTCCAAATATACGGGGATCAGGCTTGCGCATATTTACTTCGCATGAGGAGATAAATGCGTCAAAAGCTAAGTGCAATTTAAATTTTTGTACCCGGTAATCATTTAGTTCTTTCCCTTCGTTGTTGACAGATATGATGCGGAAGCCACAGTCTTTTTTCCACTCTTTCAGCCACTGTAACATATTGGGTAATTCAACTGATTGCGCATACATAAAATCCTTAAAATCCTGCCGTACAAAATCGCGTGGATAATTAAATATTACGGTATCTAAGTATTCATCCAGCGTGATGCTTCCAACCTCGTATACGTTAAAAATAAAATTGTGCAGTCCGTCAATTTCTGCATAATTCAATCCGAATACTTCTGCCGCTTTTTTTCTTGATTCGTGCCCCCAGCCGTTGCTTAATAATATACCACCTATATCAAAAAAAAGAATTTTAAGGTCATTGACTTTTTGCATGATTTATTTTATTTTTCGAGTAAATGAACTTTTTGTAAACGGCGCAGATGCCTTTCCGCACCTGTAAACCTTGCATTTAAAAAAGCAACAATCAATTCCTGTGCAGCCATGTACCCTGTAACTCTTCCGCCCAGGCAAAGCATGTTGAGGTTGTCATCTTCAACGCCCTGGTGTGCCGAAAAATGTTCATTGATTAACGCAGCTCTAACACCTGCAATTTTATTAGCGGCAACCGATGCTCCTACCCCGCTGCCGCAAATAGCAATGGCACGATCGAATTCTTTTGCAGCAATAGCCCTTGCCATGGGAACAATAAAATCAGGATAGTCGTCTGCATTATCCAGTTCAAAAGCACCAAAATCTTTTACCTCGTAACCCAATGATAAAAGAAAAGGATGAATGATCTGTTTTAATTCGTATCCGCCGTGATCTGCCGCGATTGCTATTTTCACTTTGTTTTAGTTATGAGTTATGAATGATGAGTTTTTAAATTGAAAAGAATTTTTAATTCAAAATTAAAAAGGCTAACAGAAATTTCAAAATTGATTATT
>NZ_JACMOO010000020.1 GCF_014377975.1 Ferruginibacter sp. | reverse complement strand
TTCCATTTGGCGGCATACTGCTGCTCACACCTATAATATCAGCACCGGCATTTGCAAGCTCAATGGCAATGTTCATCCCAATGCCACTGCTACAGCCTGTAACCAAAGCAATTTTATTATCTACTCTAAAATCTAACATAATAATTTTTTATTCAAATTGATAAATAATATTAACAAAAATATCATTTTATCTATGGAAAGTTTTTGAAAAATCTTGTAGCGGAAATCTTTGAAAAAAAATTTTTCAAAAGTGTTTATGAAATTTCAGTAATGGTTTAAAACAAGAAATCCCCAGATTTCTCTGAGGATTTTTGCGGGCTGGACGGGACTCGAACCCGCGACCTCTGCCGTGACAGGGCAGCATTCTAACCAACTGAACTACCAACCCATTTCCATTTAAAAAGCATTTTAGATTCTAACAATCTCGCTTTTTTTCCGGAGTGCAAATATAGGGGAATTTATATTTTGAAAACAAAACTTTCTAAAAAAAAATGTAACTCCTATTTTTACAAATTATATTACACTCCTAAACTAACTTTAAAGGTTAAATATTATGCCACAGCTAAAGAACAGGCAATATCTCGAATTTGAAAAGCCATTAAAAGAATTGTATGATCAAATAGAACAGTTAACTACAACGCAGGAAAAATCTGAAACGGATATGAGCAGCGCTATTGGGCTGCTTGAAGAAAAAATTACTGAAACAAAAAAAAATATAACCCAAAATTTAACCCCGTGGCAGAGGGTTCAAATGAGTCGTCATCCTGATAGACCCTATACCCTAAAGTACATACAAAAAATGTGTACATCATTTACCGAACTGCATGGAGACAGGAATGTGAAAGATGACAAAGCCATGGTAGGCGGTTTTGCGCAGTTAAATGGTGAAACAGTAATGATTATTGGTCAGCAAAAAGGTAACAATACCAAATCCCGGCAATATCGAAATTTTGGAATGGCCAATCCCGAGGGTTACAGAAAAGCGCTTCGCTTGATGAAACTTGCAGAGAAATTTAATAAACCTGTTATTACTTTAATAGATACACCAGGTGCATACCCTGGTCTTGAAGCTGAAGAGCGTGGACAAGGTGAAGCAATTGCCCGAAATATTTTTGAAATGATAAGCCTTAAAGTGCCGGTAATATGCGTTATTATTGGTGAGGGTGCAAGTGGCGGTGCATTGGGCATAGGCGTTGGCGATCGTGTTGTAATGATGGAAAATACATGGTATACAGTTATATCTCCTGAAAGCTGCAGCAGTATTTTGTGGCGCAGCTGGGATAATAAAGAGACGGCCGCAGAGCAGTTAAAGCTAACCGGAAAAGATATGCTGGCATTTGGTTTGGTAGATGAAGTTGTACCGGAACCTATTGGTGGAGCACATTGGGATTACGATGAAGCTGCAGAAATTCTTAAAAATTATTTGACAAAGACGATACAGGAACTAAAACAAATCCCTGCACAGGAAAGAATTGATACCCGCATAAAAAAGTTTGGGAAAATGGGTTTTTGGGAGGAATAAAATAAAAAAAAAGTGGAACTAAATAATTTATATGCTAAAGATTGGAATTATAGGTGCAGGACATTTAGGTAAATTTCATTTAAATAATTGGCTGGAAATAGATGATGTAATAGTTGTAGGTTTTTGCGATACTGATGATGCAAATGCAAAATCAATTACTGAAAAATATAAAATAAAAAGATTTAGTACTCCGGATGAGTTGCTGGATAATTGTGATGCGGTAGATATAGTAGCACCAACAACTTATCATTACGAACTCTGTGCCCTTGCGCTAAGAAAAGGTAAACATGTATTTGTAGAAAAGCCACTTACAAATACCATGGATGAAGCCAAAGCTCTTTTAAAGCTTGCTGTAGAATCCAATTTAAAATTCCAGGTCGGGCATGTTGAAAGATTTAACCCAGCTTTTGTAGCATTAAAAAACTACAAGCTTGAACCTATGTTTATCGAAGTGCACAGGCTGTCGCAATTTAACCCCCGTGGTACTGATGTAAGTGTAATTTTAGATTTAATGATACACGATATTGATATCATTTTACAACTTGTAAAAAGCAATGTCAGTTATATTTCTGCAAACGGTGTATCTGTTTTAAGCGATACGCCTGATATTGCCAACGTAAGA
>NZ_JACMOO010000019.1 GCF_014377975.1 Ferruginibacter sp. | reverse complement strand
AATTCTTTTTTCCAGTGATGGTATACCCGGGCAATTTCGTGTGTATTCACCGCCATATTTTCTCCATTGGCGGCACCACAAAAATTCCAGCCATGTATATCATCTGTATAGCCATTGCCATCATCATCTTTTCCGTTGCCGGGTATTTCTTTTGGGTTGGTCCATAGTATAGGTTTAAGGTCTTCATGCAATGTATCTATGCCGCTATCTATTACGGCAATTACTACCGTAGTACTTTTTCTGCCTGCTAATAATTCATACGCTTCTTTTACGCCGGTGCCCCAATAGCCATCCTGCTGGTAGTTGAGTAAATGCCACCCTTTTAATTTGGGGCGAACAGTTGATGTTTGAGAAAAGGCAGTAACAAAAAGTAGCGGTGTAAAAAATAGGGCAATTAATTTTTTAAACATTGATTTTAATTTAGGGCATCTATAAATAAACACTATTACAAATGTATCAAAATAAAAAGCCGGAGATAAAGTATCTCCGGCTTTAACTATAATTTATTTATCCCTTAACCTACAAGGTCAATATCAAAATTTACCAGTTGTACAAATTCGCCCATTCTGGTTGCTATATCCTGGTGGGTAATTTCTTTCATTCTGTTGGGCCCAAATTTTTCAACACAAAAACTGGCCATGGCACTGCCTACAATAACCGCTGTTTTCATATTCTCAAAACTGATGTCTTTTGTTTTGGCAAGATGTCCAATAAAGCCTCCTGCAAAAGTATCACCAGCGCCGGTTGGGTCAAACACTTCTTCCAATGGTAAACCAGGGGCAGAGAAAACATGATTTTTATGAAACAACAAAGCACCATGTTCCCCTTTTTTAATTACTAAAAAAGGAGGTCCCATTTTCATAATGGCTTTAGCTGCTTTTACAAGTGATACTTCGCCACTCAATTGCCTTGCCTCTCCATCATTCACCATCAGTACATCTACTTTTTTCAATACCACTTTTAAATCATCCAATGCAATTTCCATCCAGAAATTCATGGTATCCATCACTATCAGTTTTGGTCTTACTTTTAATTGGTTAATAACGCTCAACTGTATGGCCGGAGATAAATTACCCAACATCAAAAACTCACTACCCTGGTAGCTTTCAGGCACTACCGGGTTAAAATCGGCCAACACATTAAGGTCTGTAACCAGTGTATCCCTTGTGTTCATATCAATGTGGTATTTACCACTCCAGAAAAAAGATTTTTTATCTGGTACTATTTCTACACCTTCCAACTGTACCCCACGTTTTGTAAGCAGGTCTAATTCTTCCTGCGGAAAATCGTAACCAATGATAGAAATTTGTTGAATAGGAGTAACAAAATTACTGGCCGCATAAGCTACATAAGTGCCGGAACCACCTACAATTTTATCTACTTTTCCAAAGGGTGTTTCAATGGCATCAAAAGCCATGGTACCTACTGATATTAACGACATTTTTTATTTAGATTTTGGTTGCTGAAATATAAAACAAGTTGCAAAAGTAATGGTTTTTGCTTCAAAGCCTTGTTGGTGCTGTTAAAAGCACGATTTTTAATGTAAAAAGTTTATGGTATTAAAGTGTTAGTTTAACTTTGTTTTTACAACGTTTTTATCTAAAAATTTTACTGATAAATTTTTAGTTTATAGTTATTTGGTGGGAACAACAATTGGGAAGCCGATGATCAAAAAAGGTTTTTTGTACAAGAGTGCGATCCCGATAAAAGATCGGGACTGGCTGCCAATGAAGTGCCATATTGCTTCTTGGTTCGGACAATAAAAAACATAAAAATGAAATCAAAATGCTGATAAAAATACATCCTGTAGATCCACAACCACGACTGATAAAGCAAGTGGTAGAATGCCTGAAGGATGGCGGCATAATTGTATATCCAACCGACACAATCTATGGCCTTGGATGTGATATTTTTCAGCACAAAGCGGTAGATCGTATTTGCACCATAAAAAATATAAACCCTTTAAAGGCGCAATTAAGTTTTATTTGCCGTGACCTTAGTCATTTGAGCGATTATACAAAAAGTATTGATACGCCTTTGTACAGGATGCTGAAAAGATATTTGCCTGGTCCTTATACATTTATTTTACCTGCCAGCAAACAGGTGCCTAAAATTTTACAAACTAAAAAAAATACTATTGGTTTGCGTGTCCCTGATAATGTGATTTGCCACCATATTTTAGATTTGCTGGGTAATCCCATTTTAAGTACTTCGTTGCCGGGAGAGATGGCAGAAGAATATACGGACCCCGAAATTATTAATGACAAATTTGGTGATGTGGTAGATTTTGTAATTGATGGCGGTATCGGCGGCATGGTGCCTTCTACCATTGTTGATTGTGTAACCGATGACTGGGTAATTACAAGGCAGGGAACAGGGGAGTGGGCTGCGTAGTATTTACCAGTTGCATATATACAGACGTGGTTACCTAAGCAAGATTTAATTGACTGCAAAAAAGAAGATTACCCGGTTACAATCTGGGTAGGAATAATATTAAAACTTTTCCGGTGATAAGGGCATAAACCATGCATGGCTATTGCATCCCGATGAACGGCAGTACCATAGCCTTTATTTTTTTTCCACCCGTATTGGGGAAACTGAAGGTGTAGTTGCTGCATGTATTCATCCCGGTAAGTTTTGGCTAAAATGCTGGCAGCGGCAATAGAAGTATATTTTCCATCACCTTTAATAATGCACTGGTGGGGTAAATTTTTATATGCTTTAAAACGGTTGCCATCTATTAATAGTAATCCTGGTTCTATTGATAATTTATCAATAGAAAGATGCATGGCTTTAAAGGAAGCCTGTAATATATTGATGGTATCTATTTCATTATTATCAACTGCGGCAACAGCAAACGCAATGCTTTCTTTTTCAATGATTGGCCTTAGCAGGTCACGCTCTTGTTGTTTTAATTGTTTGCTGTCGTTTAGCAAAGGGTGATTAAAACCCCTGGGCAAAATAACGGCTGCCGCAAACACGGGCCCTGCATAACAGCCTCGGCCGGCCTCATCCAGCCCGGCTTCAATTAATTCGTTTTGCAGATATTGTAACAGCATAAATGTTTAACAAATATCCATTAAAAAAAGTAAAAACCGTTTCATTCAGTAAATACATCTGTAGCTGTACTAAATTTGCACCGCTATGGAAAATGTACTGGAACAACGCAATAATAAACAGGTAGCCATTTGGCTATTGATCGGTGTGGGAATGATCGTGATACAGGTATTGATAGGGGGAATAACCCGGTTAACAGAATCGGGGCTTTCCATTACAGAATGGAAACCAATCACCGGCGCACTGCCACCATTAAATGATGCAGCATGGCAGACAGAATTTGACCGCTACAAAGTAACTGACCAGTTTAAATATGTTCACCAGAATTTTTCTTTGAGTGATTTTAAAGGTATTTTTTTCTGGGAGTGGTTTCATCGTTTGTGGGCAAGATGTATGGGGCTGGTATTTTTATTGGGGTTTATCTATTTTGCCATTAAAAATAAGTTTAATAAAAAAATGATATTTCCGATGGTAATGTTGTTTTTGCTGGGTGCCGTTCAGGGAGCGATTGGCTGGTTTATGGTAAAAAGCGGATTGGTGCCGGAAAAATATTTTGTGGGCCATGTGGAGCTTGCTACCCATTTTATTGCGGCATTGGGCTTATTAAGTTATACCTTATGGTTTGCCCTCGGATTGCTGCAAGCTCCTAGAAAAAAAGTAGTAAATCTCTTTTTACAAAAAATAATGATTGGTATAGTGACCTTATTATTTTTTCAATTGATTTATGGTGCTTTTATGGCAGGTTTAAAAGCTGCCATCAGTGCACCTACCTGGCCCGATATCAATGGCCAGATGATACCAGCTTCAATAAATGAAATGTCTCCCTGGGCAAAAAACCTGGTATCAAACAATATCGCCATTCATTTTATTCACAGGAGCCTTGCCTATTTACTTTTCATTTTAATTGGTTATTGGTGGTATGTGTCAGGGGTGGTTAAGGGCAATAAACTATACAGCACCTTACGGGCAGGAGTGCTATTGCTGGTATCATTGCAGGTGTTGTTGGGCATACTTACTGTTTTAAATGCTACTTATTCTAACAGGCTGCTTTTTCTTGGTGTATTGCACCAGTTTGTAGCTATATTATTACTGATGTGTGTAGTTAGTATTTTATTTATGTTAAAAAGAAAATAAATAAACCCTCTTCATATATCGAATGGTAAAGATGGTACGTTACATCTCTTTATTTAGTAGTACATTTAAATAAAGTCCATATACATGAAACTATTGCTGAAGAATATCTTTTATTCTTTTCCTATTCAGTTACTCATTTTACACTTTAGAAAGTACCAGGTATTATTAATTTTTTGGTTCATTTTGGCCAGTACTATTAATAGCGGTTTTTTAAAAAGTTTTGGTGCTGATGCGTTGTTTTTTGTACCTGAGTATTTAGGAAATGTAAATGCGTTAAGTGCTGCAACATTGGGCATAGCAATGGGTGTATTTTTTATGTGCTGGAATATAACCACGTTTATTTTACATACCAGGCGGTTTAAATTTTTGGCTACTGCTTCTACACCATTCTTAAAATATTGCTTTAACAACAGCCTGTTACCTATAATTTTTTTGACCTTTTACCTGGCAAAATCTATACAGTTTAATATTAATAAAGAGTTGCTGAGTGCAGGTGAAGAAGCTGCCCTTATACTGGGTTTTTTAGGCGGGTTAATTTTATTGATTGCTTTTTCTTTTGCTTTCTTTTTTGGTGCAGACAGAACTATATTACGCAATATTACCCCGGTTATTGCAAACCCTGAATATTTTAAAAAAAGCTTTGACCCAGCAAAAAAACAACAGGCCGATGGCTTTGGAATGAAGGTAGATTATTATTTAAGTGGCAGATTCAAATTGCGTAAAGCAAGGCCTGTATCACACTACAACCAGGATTTTTTAGATACGATTTTTAAGCACCATCATTTTGCAGGTATGATAGGTGTTATACTTGCTTTTCTATTTTTAATTGTTTGCGGCTTTTTTTTAGATGTAAAATTTTTTCAGCCACCTGCTGCAGCCAGTATCATTGTATTTTTTGCTTTGCTGATTTCTGTTATCGGGGCGCTTACTTATTTTCTGCAAAGCTGGAGTTTATTGTTTGTGATAGCATTGGTTGCCATTCTGAATATCTTGTACCAGCAGGAGATTATTGATCCAAGAAATAAAGCTTACGGTATTAATTATACCAATAAAATGGAGCGGCCACAATATAGCAAGGAATCTTTGCAGCAATTGTGTACCCCTGCACTCATTGCAGCAGACAGGAATAATATGCTGCAAATTTTAAACAACTGGAAAAGCAGGCAGGCCACTGAAAAGCCGGTAATGATATTTATAAACGTAAGTGGCGGCGGTTTACGCAGTGCTACTTTTGTAATGAATACGTTGCAGCAATTAGACAGTATTACCAATGGGAAACTGATGCGGCAAACATTTCTGATAAGTGGTGCCAGTGGCGGTATGTTATCTGCTGCGTATTACAGGGAATTGTACAATAATAAAAGAAAGGGCCTGTCTGTAAATCTGCACCAAAAAGTGCTTACCGATAATATTTCACAGGATCTGCTAAACCCTGTATTTTCTTCTATGATCAGCAGGGATATTTTTTCGCCGGCACAAAAATTTTCGGTTGGCCCTTATCGATATATTAAAGATAGGGGTTACGCTTTTGAAGAAAAGCTAAATGAAAATTCGGGCAATATACTCAACAAGCAATTGAAAGATTATGTAGCAGACGAAAAAGCGGGCAATATACCGATGATGATCTTTAATTCAGTAGTTACAAGTGATGGGCGCAAAATGATGATCGGCACACAGCCACTGAGCTTTATGATGAAGCCCGTAGCTGCCGAAAAAGATACCAATATTAGCCCGGATGCGATAGATTTTGCTGCGTTGTTTGCTAAACAGAATCCTATGAATCTGCGAATGCTTACAGCCTTGCGAATGAACGCAACTTTTCCTTATGTATTACCCAGTGTTTGGTTGCCCAGCAACCCGGTAGTTGATGTTATGGATGCAGGATTAAGGGATAATTTTGGTGAAGAAACTACCCTTCGTTTTATTGATAACTTTGAAGACTGGATTGAAAAGAATACCGGGGGTGTAATTATACTACAGATCCGTGACCGGCAAAAAGATAATTGGCAGCATATTTTGGAAACGGGCACTATTACTGATATATTAGTGAAACCCGCCACCATGCTGCAACACAACTGGTTTAGGCTGCAGGATTATTCCCAGAATGAGACTTATAGTTTATTGTCTCAAGCAGCCTGTTATAATTTACAAAGGGTGGCATTTATATATGTACCTAAAACACAAGAGCTAGGGGCTGCATTAAGTTTTCATTTAACAGCGGCAGAAAAAAAAGATGTGATAGCTTCATTTAATACAGAGGATAATCAACATGTTTTAAAAGCGTTGATTGGTTTGATGAAGTGATGTGGAAGAAAATTATGTTGCCATCCTCGTAGTATTTTTCTATTAGGGTATAATAAAATTTACATATTTTTCTTGTTTAAATTCAGACAGCCCCATTATTGGGGTTATTTGCTTCGCTTACTTTCCTTATTAAGTTGATAAATAGGAAATACGCAAATTATCAATCCAATTGCCAAAGTAAATTGTCCACTAAGGCTAATTGGGTTGCCGCCGCCTCTACCTAATCTGCCAGAAAAAGTGGCACCATTTGCCACTGTTTCTGTAATAAGTAAGTGTAATCCCACAATTGAAATTATAATTCCGCAAACTAACAAAACGTATAATGGGAAAGGCTGGTATTGTGGGTAATTGTTTTCTTCTTTTATATTTTTAGCCATTTTTTTGCTTGCATTTAAAATCTTTATAACGGTAGAAAAATGGCTAAATTCATAATTGCCGTTAATATATCATTGCCAAAAACCTTTTTACAAAAAATTAATAAATCTTATCCTGCATTTCAGATGTTTCTTTCAGCAGCAATTCATCAAATACCATTTCTTTATTTTCGAGGGCTTCCCTTAAAACATCATTGATGGTAATGATGCCTTTAAACTCATTTTCATTAAATACAATCAGGTAGCGTGTTTTATGGATGTTTAATAGTTGCATGCATTTTTCTACCGTATCCTGCATAGCAATAACAGGAAGCGATACACTCATTACTTCTCTTACGGAACAGGTATCACTATGCAAGCCTTTTAAAATTACATTGCGGCTATAATCCCTTTCAGAAAAAATACCATAAAAAGTATCTTCTTTAAATACTACCAGGTAACTTAAATTAACCGAGTTCATTATTTGCAGTGCCTCTATAACTTTTGCATCAGGATCAACAAAATTAAATACAGGTGGCTTGTTGATTAAAATATTGGCAACTGTTCGCATTTGATTTTGATTTTAGTCTTTTTATAATGTTTTATTGAAGTTAGTTATTTTACCTGATTTTTTTTGATGGCTGGCTGTATTAATTTAAATGCATCTGGTATAATTTTTATCACCAATTTTTTAGCCGTATGTGCCGGGTCTCCATCAATATGCAGCGGTGCCTGCACCAGGTTGTAAATAATAAGTTGCTCTGTTTGAAAGTAAAGAATATCTTTTTTATGAAAAGTTTTTTCATCATGTTCGTTTATCTTTCCAGCCATTATTTGTTTAAATACAGCCAACAACATACGCAGCTTACTCATTTTTTTTACTACCACTATATCCAGTAAACCATCATTTAAACTAGCCTGCGGGGCTATAGTAAACTGGTTGCCAAACTGGTTGCTATTGGCAATACTTATAAAAAAGGCTTCAATGGCAAATGATTTCCCTTTGTTCACAATTTCAAACGGGTAAGGACTAGCAGTAATAAAATTTTTAATAGTTTGTTTAATATAAGTGCTCAATCCCCGGGATGGTTGCTTAGCAAAATCGTGTGCTACCTGTGCATCAAAGCCAAGTCCGCACAGCATGCAACTAAAAACATCATTGATAAAAAAGGAATCTATGTACCGGCCTTTTCCAGTAAAAATTACCTCAAGTGCCTTATGTATTTCTTTAGGAATTTTTGCTGCAAGCGCAAGCCCATTACCTGACCCCATTGGTATGATCCCAATATTGATATCTTCATCTATCAACGATGATGCTATCTGGCTAACGGTACCATCGCCGCCACAAATTACGATATCAGTAATTCCTTCTTTTTCTATTTTTTCTTTTAAAAAAAAGTAATTGCCCTGCGCATTAGTATTTAATATTTGAAAGGGGATATTTTGTCGCTGTGTTTTCTCTGCAATTATTTTAAGGGCCGATGCCTTATCTTTTGTTCCTGAAATAGGGTTGATGAAATATATTATTTTGCGTTGCATGAATTACGGTCTTTTAAGAGGGCATAAAAATAAAGCAATAGGGCTACAGTTGTATGGCTAATAAATATGTCATACAACTGACGTATGAATATCATATTTATTTTGGTCCCTTACCGGTCCTACGGAAACCGTAATACCGGAAACCGTAATACCGGTAACGAGTTACCATCGAATCAATGCACTGGCCCAGGTAAAGCCGCTGCCAAAAGCAGCCATGCAAACAAGATCACCATCTTTTATTAGGCCTTCTTCCCAGGCCTGGCAAAGGGCAATTGGAATTGATGCAGCGGTAGTGTTACCATATTGCTGAATATTATTAAATACCTGGTCGTCGCGTAAGCTTAGTTTCTGTTGCACAAACTGGCTGATGCGTAAATTGGCTTGGTGAGGTATCAACAAATTAATATCTGATGTAGCTAAACCGTTTTTTGTAAGTGCTTCCATAATAACTTCAGGAAATTTTACAATGGCTTTTTTGAATACTGCAGGCCCATCCATAAAAGGAAAGTTTTGCGCATTGTCCATCATCTCTTTACTCATAAACATATCGCCAATTACAGCATCATTATAATCAGCCACCGGATCTTTTACCCAATGGTTGGCATGTGTACCAGGGTTGTACATGGCCAATAATTCGGCACTTGCTCCATCACTATGCAGGTGGGTACTTATAATACCCTGGCCTTGTTTTTCCGTAGGCTGAAGAACTACTGCTCCGGCACCATCTCCAAATATTACCGATACATTTCTGCCACGGGTGCTAAAGTCTAAACCAAAAGAATGCTTTTCGCTGCCTATTACTAAAATGTTTTTATACATGCCGGTTTTAATAAACTGGTCTGCTACCGATAACGCATACACGAAACCGCTGCATTGATTACGAATGTCCAATGCGCCTATCTCTTTCATTTGCATGGCACGCTGCACCAACACTCCGCAACCGGGAAAATAATAATCAGGGCTTAAAGTGGCAAAAACAATGAAGTCAATATCCTGTGCGGTAATACCCGCCCTTTCAATAGCAATTTTGGAAGCTTCAACTGCCATTGTTGTTGTTGTTTCTTCTGTGCGGTGGGCATACCTCCGTTCCTTAATACCAGTACGCTCCTGTATCCACTCATCCGAAGTATCCATGTATTGTTTGAGGTCTTCGTTGGTTACTTTATTTTTCGGCAAGTAAGATCCAATACCGGCAATTTTACTGGTAAACATAAGGCAATCTTTAAATTAAAAAAGCAAATTACATCATTGTAAATGATTTGTACCTGTTTACAGAAAAGCAAAGAGTTAAAGAAACCAGTTAGTTTACCTTTTTCAAATTTTTCAGTACAAAAAAGTCATCATACATGGGCGTATTAGCCACCTTGTAATGAAACTCAACAGCTTTTCGCAAATCGGTGCTGCTTTTTATAAATTTTACTGTAAAGTGTTCTGTCAGGCAAAGAATGGACAGATTGTTATTGTCTTTTTTTATCTCGGCAATATAGGTTTTGCCCTTAATAAAACTATTTAAAAATTGCTTGCCCGATACCGTTGAGATAAAGGCGGTTCCTTTGATAGTATCATTGATAACAACACGATAGGGCTTCAATTCATCGAGGTAGCCTGTAATGGCTATATCGTATTCGAGGTCGTTATTTTTTGAAAAAATAATCTTTATCGGATCTTCTTTATGTTCCTGGTCATTAGCAGGTTTTGATACAAAAGTAGCCCAGCTACCCAACAAACTTTCATCAATATTTTCTTGTGGAGTTGCGTCTATGCCATACGCTGAATCGTATGGGCAGCCCCACAAAATTATTAATACAATAAAAAATAAAAAGAGGTGTATAATTTTTTTCATAGTAGGATTTAAAATTACCGCAAATAATTGAAAAAGTAACCGCTATGATTTTTAACTTGTAGCCTGTTTTTTTCAAATTATTGTCCTGGCTAAGAAGCTATGTGCAACTTCATTGGCAGCCAGTCCCGATCTTTTATAGGGATCGCACATTTGTACTTAATATTTCCAATTGAACTTTAGCCTCCCAAATGGAAGTTACTGATGATAAGGAACAGCTCAAGCAAAGAAGATGGAGGGGTTTAAATAAAGTATATTTTTTGTAAACTATAGTCATACGATACTATTACCAGGGCCTGCAATTTTATTTTACTTTGCTAAATAATATGCCCAGCCAACCGCCAATTTCCATCATCCAGGCAATACCCAAATGAACAATCAAACCAGCCCAGACGCTGCCGGTATTGTATGCAACGATTCCTAATAAAGTGCCGCCAAAAAAACTGCTGATGGCTTCTCCCATTGGTTTACCCAAATGTATGGCGCAATAAAAGCAGGCCACGGGAATAATACAGTGCATACCACAAATACGCATCAATGCCAGTATCAAAAATCCCCTGAAAAAAAATTCAATGCTAACAAAATCAAAACCGTAGCATAATTCAAATACAACGTAGCGCCATTTATCAACCCAGTTATCGGATGGTATTTTATTAAGCAATGTTGCTTTGGGATACACTTGTAAAAAATCATTTTGTGTACTGGCCAATGCTATCAAAGGAACCATTATCAGCAGCATTAAAAGGTAGGGCTTTAAACTATCCAATGGCACTGCGCCGTAAAAAGGTTGAGTGCCTTTATCTTTTATCAGCCAAACAAAATAGACCGGTATTAATAAAACAATTACTCTAACCACCCAATTAATACTGTACAGGTAAAAAACCCGTTCTAATCCTGTCCATTTGCTGATAATCCAGTTTTGTTGCCAATCAAAATTTACCCTAAATGAAAAAAATGCAGGAGCCAATATCAGTATGGTCCAAAACCAGCCATCTTTATAATAAGAACAATCTTTAAAAAAAAGTAACTGAAAAAAAAATGCACTTGCAAATGGAATAAAATATAATAAGTAATACCAGCTAAAACGGGATACTTTTGAAGTAGCCGATGCAATATATTTTCTTTCCAGCCCGTGCCAGTAATTCAAGTAAATGAGCACTCCCAGAAGTAGGAATACCAATAAAAAATACCCCCAGTTAAATTCTTTACTGTAAAAATCTTTCAGGTATTTTAATATGGTATTCAGTGCTGATTTATTTTGGTACCTGTTGATTCATCACCGACCAAAGCAGGTCTTTTAACTCCGGCACTCCCTGTCCGGTTACGGATGAAATAAAAATATGTGGAATTTTTTGAGGCAATTCTTTCGCAATAGCGGTCTTTAATTCATCATCCAGCATATCGCTTTTACTGATGGCAATTACAAAATCTTTTTGCAGCATTTCTGGATTATATTGCTCCAGTTCATTCACCAAAATTTCGAATTCTTTTTTATGATCAGCACAGTCTGCCGGTATTAAAAAAAGCAGGATAGAGTTTCGTTCAATATGTCTTAAAAACCGGTGCCCC
This sequence comes from Ferruginibacter sp., assembly GCF_014377975.1. GTDB lineage: Bacteria > Bacteroidota > Bacteroidia > Chitinophagales > Chitinophagaceae > Ferruginibacter. Next base: position 1,349 of record NZ_JACMOO010000019.1, on the reverse strand, counting down.
AAACCTTTTCCTTCTGCAGCACCTTCAATAATACCCGGTAAATCAGCAATACAAAAACTTTTACCATCCCTATATTCTACCATGCCTAATTGAGGTACCAGAGTTGTAAATGCATAATCTGCAATTTTGGGTTTAGCAGCCGTAATAACAGAAAGCAGCGTTGACTTGCCTGCATTGGGAAAACCCACCAGTCCCACATCAGCCAGTACTTTTAGCTCCAATAATTTCCAGCCTTCAATACCATCTTCTCCAGGTTGGGCATATTCCGGCGCTTGGTTAGTAGAAGTTTTAAAATTAGCATTACCTAATCCGCCACGTCCGCCTTTTACCCAAATAACTTCTTGTCCGTCTTCTAAAATTTCTACTTCTTTTACACCAGTCAGTTCGTCTTTGGCAATGGTTCCAAGTGGTACTTCAATAATAATATCTTTTCCAAAACGGCCAGTACTGTTATTTTTACTACCAGATTCACCATCTTCACCCAGTACATTTTTATAATACCGAAGGTGTAATAAAGTCCACAATTGTGAGCTGCCTCTTAAAATAATATGTGCACCCCTGCCTCCGTCACCCCCGTCAGGACCCGCCATGGCATTGTATTTCGTACGCATAAAATGTCTGCTACCCGGCCCGCCATGACCACTCCGGCAAAAAATTCTGATGTAATCTATAAAATTTGACTTTTCCATTATTGTTGTAAAGGTCGGTTTTTTTGGGTTGTTGTGTGCTAGAAAGGAAATAATGTAATAAAGGAAACTTCCATTACAAACTTATCAACGGCCTGGAAGTACGAAAGCAAGTTCCTTTAAACAAAGCAACTTTATGATCATTTTGATTGCTGATGGTAATATGATAAAGCCCTGTTGATTTCCCGTTGTGCATTTCTTTTGCCTCGGCTGTTAATATATCGCCAACCTGTTCTTGAAGGCGGTTTTGCTATGAGTTTAAGGGCTTTATAAAACAATTTAAATGGTGAACTTGATGAGGTTTGATAGCTTTTTGCCATGAGGTGAATTGATACACTAATGAAAAAAACAGCTACAAAATGGTGGGATAACCGAAAAAAAGAGGAAGTTTATGATCTTGCCAAAAAGGAATTATTGCAGGCGGGTTTAACACAATAAAAAAAATTATATTTATCCAAAAAATATATTACTTTTACATCCTGCTCAATTATTAAAGTTTCCTATTATCTTATCTAAAGATTCACCAAAAAGACATTTGTCTTGTGTGCGACGTTAGTTTTATAAATACAATATATATCCTTATAAAAATATTCTATTAAGATTTTTCTTGTGGTTTCAGAGGTAAGCAAGGCCGGTGATTTTTATCACTGGCCACTATTTTTT
>NZ_JACMOO010000160.1 GCF_014377975.1 Ferruginibacter sp. | reverse complement strand
CCTGTATATCTGCAGCTACTGCTGCTTTTGCATTTGATAAATAGGCAATACCTCCATAGGTAACATTTACATTTTCCGCAGTTGGGATGGTTTTTAAAGTAAACAAATCGGCGGTAAAATCACCACTTCCGCTATGATTAAGATTGAATATCTCAGCACTTATTACGGATGGTTCGTCTTTGTAACTGATGTAAGCATTGTTGATTTCATACCGCTGCAGCTCCATTTTAAATACCTTTTCTGCGCCCGTTATTTGGGCAGTTGTATCAGGCTTTACAATATCCCAGTTAACCAGGCTGTCTTTTGAAACGATAGCATGTACCCGGGGCGATTCAACAAATACAGAATAGATGGTGATGTTGCTGCCCTTTATCACACTCATAATGTTTACCGCAGCATCAATTTGTTTGGCTGCCAGTAATGTATCAGCGGCAAATACACCGTTACCGGTAATGTAAAAATCATCTAAACCAACCGCTACTTTTGGGAAATGGCGGAAAAAGGAAATATTTACTTCTTTAAAATCAACCCTGGCATTGAGTTTTGCATTGATTTCTTTTTTCACTTTAGCAGTAAGCTGGCTTTTAAAAAGATAGGGAATGGCAAAGGCAACTCCAGTTAAAACAAGTAAACTTATCAGAACAATTTTGAGTAATTTTTTTATCATAGAAATCAATTTATTTTTATAAACTGTTGGTATGCCTACAGGCAAAAAGCATTCCAACTAATGTGTATTAGGGGTAAACTTACGGTAATGTAAAAGGTCAGTTTATAAATGCCTGCGAATATATAAACCTCCCCTTTTTTAAAAGAGGCATCACGGAAAAATAATTATAGAAACCATTTAACATCGCTATACCATATTACTGCGGTTGATAAGCGGCATTAAATTTTGCTACTAATAACGACTGCTGCAAACGCCTTTATCCGGAACGCGACTTTACCACTGATAATTACTACTACACTATCAATGTTTAACGCTAATAATACTTTTGTGATCGTAATTTTTTTTATAAATCTGGGCTGTAATAATACTATCTGGCTTTTCTTTTCCTGATCAGAAAAATAACGTAGCTATAAAAAGCAATTATAATTTCGGAAAATTAACGAGGATAGTGTTAGGTTACGGTGACCTGCATGTGATAAATTACTAATGCAGCAAGTTACTATTTGTGCATTAACTGAAAACCTCACAGCGGAAGAAGTTTACCCTCCCGGCAAAAAAGCTAAGCACCATTGCCGGCAGCGGCTGTCTATAATTTTAATGGCGGCATTTGTGTATTAAATCTTTTCCCAATTAAATTCACCAACATATCGGTGTGCCACAGTGCCTTGCTCATCCATAGCAAGTAAGTGCAACCACCCATTATTACATAGGTTTCGCACATGCTCGTGTTTTTTGAGGATGGCATTCATCTCCTGCAACGGTGCTTCAATAATCACATTTAGTTTTACCGGCTCATGTTGGTAGATTTCGCCGTCGTGTACAGATTGCATAGGTAATCCAACCCTCAGGTCACCGGAATATCCTTCCAAAACGCCTACGCCGGCAGTTACATTATGCAAGGTTTTATTTCCAGAACCAAAGTGATTATTATCAACTGTAGAGGCATAGTATTGCATATTAATCCAGTTGGTTACTACCATTGGTGCCGTCATTATTAATTCTAAAATAGAAAACCCCTGATCTTTTTTCCAGTTGTAAGAGTGAAGAAAGGTTTGACCTCCAAGGTCAAGATGTTCGGTTCTTTCCCGAGGCGCAACAACAAAGCTGCTGCAGCCAGCCAATCCCCATTCCGGGCGCACCTGCGACCAGTCCTTGCTCCGTGCTTTTATAGCTGAATCCACATTGCTTTTAACAGCCATACGCAAGGCTCGTTCTGTTCGGGTGGCATGCCCTGCCCTGCCCATTGATATTTTTAAATCATGCAGTTGTTCGGGATGCAGCCTGGCAGCCTCCTCCTCATTATAAATGCTGATTTCGTCCGTTGTAGTGTCGTGTAAACATGCCAGGAAAACAGTCTTGTCGGGTATCTCAATATTCTCCAGTTTTAATTTTTCCCGAACCAATTTGTCGTTAAGTACCGCAGCCGCCACTTTTGCATTGGCTTCTCCTGTATGACCTCCGCAAGCGCCGCAATCGAGCCCAGTGGCATATGGATTATTTACAGTGGTAGAACCGTGGCCTACAATTAATACAAAGCGTGCAAAGTTCTCCGTAAGAGACATAGCATTCAACGCATTTTTAGCCATTTGAATTCGCTGCTCCAAAGGTATACCTGCAGTATGATGCTGGTGTGTTGATACCTGCAGACTTATAGTTTTTTGTTTTAAAACCGACGCTGTAAAACCGGAGTTGGTTGGATGGGGTACCGGGCGGGTAAGGCCAAATGCATCTGTAAAAAGTTTTGGGAGGTAGGATAACCCGACCGGGCTAACAAAACTAAAACAACTAACGGCTCCGGACTTAAAAGATTTCCAGATTTGCTTTGTCTCGTTGCGAAGAAGAAGGCTTTTATACGCCTTCCGATTGTCCTCACTATCAGGAATTTCTTCCAAAATGGTTGGCCCCGTTTTTAAAAGTACCGGACACTGGGCCTCACCTGTTTCGTGAGCCAATGGTATAAAATTAATAGGAAAGGCAAAAAATCCTGCAAAGCCAATCGTTTCAATTCCCCGATCCACCAACTCCAGGTTTCTGCGAAATACCTCGGATCTTACATCAATACAAAAAATTGCTTGTGCCTTTAATTGCACTTTGCTCTTAGTATCAACAACTTTTGGCATTTTAAATTTAGCTATAATTTCCCGTTGACATGCTATATCAAATGCATCCTGCAAAATGAGTTTTTCTGTAAGCTGTTGATTGAGCCCGGTGGGAGTTTTCGTTTTCTTAGCCTCCATCCAGTTAGCTTGCAATTGCGGAGTTTCGATGCTTTTTAAAAAACATGCTTCCCAGCAGGCAAGGATGGCAAGAAATTCCATTAATTTTCCGTCTTTTCCTCCGTACAATTCGCTATCCCAGTCCAGCCGTGCCGCATATGCCGACCACCCGCCCACCCGTATCAACAGGCGTTGAAAATAAGTGTCTAATTCTTCTTGTGATAAACCAAGTATTTGCAAAGCTGCCTGCAATGCTTGCAGCCAATCATCAGGCATGGCTTTTACTATTTTTCGGAAGTTTTTCAATCCTGCAATTTCAGGTGTGCAATCTACTTCTGCTTCCTCTTTCCATGACATAAAAATGCCCGCCTCTTTATTCGCCGCCACCCAGCTGGCTTGTCCATTGTCAAAATAGGAAGCAGCCCAAGCAGATACCCTGGAAATGACAAAACTATTCCAATCTTTTTTTGTAGCCTGCGTCGCAACATCGAGTAAGGTGTTTACCGATGCAGCATTTTGATTGACATCAACGGTTTTGCTGAGTTCATTTATAAGGCTTTTAGCATTTTTTATTGGAGTCGGTTTTTTAGCTAAAGCAGTCTCTATATCTTCCAGCATAATTTTTCCTTCTTTCACTTTTGTTTGGTAAAAAGAAACAGGCAACGTTGTTTGGATTCCTGCTACTGAAGCCAGGTAATGAGCCACCGTTTCAAATTTTTGATCACTATACCCAAAGTATGGGTTTACGGCTACAAAATTTTCAAGGGGCCACACAGGTGCAATTTTTTTGCAGGCCTTTCGCATTATTTCGATGAGTGTGTTGTTTTCCATTTTTTTAATTGGAGGTAAAATTTATTTTACCTGCTTTTTTATTTTATTTTTCTAATCACTCGCTAAGACTTAAACCAGCTTTTCTTTCAGTGTTTTTATGTCTATTTGTTTAAGGCTGGTGCTTTTAAACTCAGCCCGGTTAATCGCAGGTATTTTTAGTTTGAAATTAATATTCAATGCACCCACCAATCTATCAAAAAAAGCATTTGCATAAAAGCCATTTCTTACGTGAACAGCGAGCGTTCGGTAAAACGGCTTTTGCGAAAGTTGAGAAGCAATCAATTGAATAAAAATCACCAATGCAAAGGCGAGTAATATAATCCCGATAGCAAGTAATTTACCCCTTTGAGGAATGCTTACCTGCGGTACCTGCAAAGCAATAACATAATGCGTTGCAGATTCCAATGCAAAAAATGCCACTGTAATAATCAGTGCGAGGGCTGTGGCTTGAGCCAGCAAACTAAAATTCAATTTACCAGCAATGGCAGCAGTAAAAATGCGGGAAAGTCCCAGCATAATGACAGTGCCAATGAGCAAAATAGCTATATCTTTTTTTATATCCATTCCCCATATTAAAGCAAAAGCTGCATAGAGCGCTAAAGCCATTGCAATACCCAATATAATTTTTAGAGGGCTGGCCAATTTCTCCTTTCTGGTAACTTTAGCTGCCCTTACTACATCAATTACACTTCCCGACGAGAGAAAGGCGTGCGCTTTGTAAAATGAATGGGCTACCAGATGGAGCATCGCAGCCGGGTATACACCTAATCCGCAAATCATTAAACTAAAACCCATGTGTCCTACGCTGGAGTATCCCAATGCTGTTTTTACAGATGTTTGGGTGAGATAAGCAACAGACGCAAAAAGTGCAGTTATTCCACCTATAAGGATGAGCAAGATTGACACAGCAGTGCTGGATTCCATTACAAAGGCCATGCGAATAAGTAGGAATGGCCCTGCGTTTAAAAGTCCTGCATGTAACAAAGCAGATACCGGTGTAGGTGTTTCCATCACCTCTATCAACCAGCCATGTGTAGGAAATTGGGCTGATTTAAGCACAGCCGACAGACCTAAAAACAGGGCAGCAAATTCCAAAGATGGAGAAATAAAAGAGCTAGTTTTAATTCCATTAAAAATAACTTCTAAATTTCCTGAACCAAACTGCCGGTATAGCAAAACAATGGCAACAAGTAAGCAGGCATCGGCTAGCCTGGCAAGTATGAATTTCTTTTTTGCTGCAAGTTGTGCTCCTGGCCTGTCGCTGTAAAACACGAGTAGCCGATGCAAGGAGATGCTCGTTAAAATCCAGGAAAGAAAAAGCAGACCAAGGTTTCCGGAAATTACAAGCAGTTGCACAGCGGCAATGGTTGCAGCCAGTCTGCCCATAAAAGCTCCCTGGTGTTGATCTCCATCCAGGTAGTTTACACTGTATTTTATAATGATAAAACCCAATAGTGAAATCATGCCGAGCATAATCACACTTACAGCATCAAGCCGAACGCTAAAACCAATAGCAGCAAATCCGGCTAATGGAGATTGAATGAGTTTATACCAATAAACATTGATACTTAAACACACGACAATGACCAGGCTCAGTACAGCAGCAACTTTGCTCATCGTTATTACTTGCCTTGGTTTAAAACCAGGTTGAAACCAGGATGCGATGGCCGTTACAACAAAAAACAAGGGCGATATTAGTGCAATGAGCGTTATTAAATTTTGTGACATAGTTTGTTTGCGCTTGAGTTGTTTTTAAACTGATAAAACAATATGTACAAGCCTTTTTTTAAATTTTATTGCCTTACAGCAGTGAATTTTTTAACATTGTAAAACTGACTAAAACAATTGATAAGTTTTTATTAATGTTTCCTATATAATGCATAAAAAATATTTATGCTTAGAAATATGCTGTAACTATTGCTTATTAAATTCAGGCTGCAGAAATAAGGATTATTTAGGGGGATACGGAATAGCTTTTGACATGTAACAACACCCGATCACAGTTTTAATTTTCAATGCGCTCACAACATTTTTACAGTACAACAACTTTTAAAATCAATGAACTTAAATCACCCTGTGCTGCTCATCCTCAAAATGGGGAATATTTTAACGGTATGGTAATTGCAACCCTCACCATTACAATAATATATGTAAAAATGAGTAATCAAAAACAATTTGGTGTATGGATGGATACACAAACAGCTGTAATTGTGGGAAAAGAACAGCCGGAGGCTGAGTCAGTTATAATATTGGCTTCAGTAACAGGCGAAAAAGCATCGTCCAACTCCAGCGAAAAGACATCCCACAACCTG
>NZ_JACMOO010000018.1 GCF_014377975.1 Ferruginibacter sp. | reverse complement strand
TGAGGCAGAAATATTAAGCCGCTTGGCAATTTCGGTAATGGTTGGCAATTTGTTTTCCATTTTGCAACTTATCAAAATTTACGCAGGGATAAAAAATAAATTTGTGCAAACGATTGTCATCAACAATGCGGCACTGAATGAAAGGCAACGATTTTTTACATAAAAAAAATTACTTTACTTTAGCAACTATTATAAAAAATCAGGCTGTTTTTACTAATCCATATCATTTCTTTATCAATATGATTTTTAAGTACAAACTTATCTGGTTGTTGTACAGGTTTACACCCATACAATTAGTGCCAGTCTAATTTATTCATATAAAAATGATATTTAAACCCCAAATCATAAAAAATAACGTTGCAAAATATTCACATGAAGCATAAAATTGACTTTACAGATTCGCTGGAAAAAATCGCCGTAAAAATATTTCCTTCTTCCACACTCGGGTCAATTTATGTTGCCCAGGTAATTGCAAATATGATCCATGAAAAAGAAGCTGCAGGAAAAAAATGCATCATTGGCCTTGCTACAGGCTCTTCTCCTAAAACCTTGTATGCCGAACTGGTACGCATGCACAAGCATGAAGGGCTTAGTTTTAAAAATGTAATCACTTTTAACCTGGATCAGTATTATCCCATGGAAGCAGATGCACTGCAAAGCTATCATTACTTTATGCGCAAAAATTTGTTTGAGCAAACAGATATTGACCCCAATAATTATTTTTTGCCTGATGGAATGGTGCCAAAAGACAAAGTAAAAGAACATTGTGCAGCTTATGAAAAAAAGATAGCAAATGCAGGTGGTTTGGATTTGCAGATACTGGGTATTGGCGTAAATGGCCATATTGGTTTTAACGAACCGGGCAGCGGCATCTACACAAAAACAAGATTAATTACTTTAGATAACAGCACCCGTATTGCCAATGCGTATGAATTTGGTAACATGAGCGAGGTTCCACGGATGGCGATAACCATGGGCATCAGTACCATTTTAAAATCTAAAAAAATAATTTTAATGGCCTGGGGGCAAACCAAAGCCCCGGTTATACAAAAAGCGGTTGAAGAAGATGATACGGAAGACATTCCAGCTTCCTTACTGCAAAATCACGACGACTGTACCTTTGTAATTGATGAAGGTTGCGCCAGCGAACTGGCCAGGATAAAAAAGCCCTGGTTAACAGGGGAATGTATCTGGACGGATAATATGATAAAACGTGCGGTGGTAAACCTTTCGCTGCAATTAAAAAAGCCCGTGCTTAGCTTAACTAATATTGATTACAACGATAACGGATTAAGTGACCTGCTGGTAGAAAAAGGCGATGCCTATGAAACCAATTTACAGGTATTTTATTTACTAAGAGATAGCATTACCGGGTGGCCCGGCGGCAAACAAACAGAGCAAAGAATTCACCATCCCGAAAGAAGTGAACCCTTTCCTAAAAAAGTAATTATTTTTTCTCCGCATCCCGATGACGATATTATCAGCATGGGCGGCACTTTTATGCGGCTTCACAACCAGGGTCATGAGGTACATGTTGCTTACCAAACCAGCGGTAACATTGCGGTAACCGATGAATTTGTAACCCGGTTTATTGATTTTGCTGTTGGCTTTGAAAGTATGTTTGATATTGATGAAACAAAAAGTAAAACTGTTTTAGAAAATGCGATTGCTTTTTTAAAAACAAAAAAATCAACAGAAAAAGATACTGCCGAGATAAGAGATATTAAAGGATTGATACGAAGGTGTGAAGCAAAGGCAACCTGTAAATATGTAGGTTTAACAGACAACCAGATACATTTTCAGAACCTGCCTTTTTATGAAACAGGTACCATTGAAAAAAATCCGATGGGCGAAGAAGATGTTATCATTACAATGAATTTTTTAAATAAAATAAAGCCTCAGCAGATTTATTGCGCCGGCGATTTTGCTGATCCGCATGGTACCCATAAAGTTTGTTTTGATGTGGTAATTGAAGCATTAAAAAGAATTAGAGCCACCAATGAACCTTGGTTGGCTGATTGCTGGTTATGGCTTTACAAAGGAGCCTGGCAGGAATGGGATATTACCGAAATAGAAATGGCGATACCCATGAGCCCAGACCAGGTGGTGAAAAAACGCAATGGTATTTTTATTCACCAGTCTCAGAAAGATACCATTCCTTTCCAGGGAACAGATGACAGGGAATTCTGGGAGCGTGCGGAAGAACGCAATAGCAATACGGCCCTGCTGTATGCTCAATTAGGGCTTACACAATATGCCGCTATGGAGGCTTTTGTAAGATGGCATTATTAGAATAAAAACAATTCAAATTTTTTAATAATGGGGTGCATTTGGTACTCCATTTTTTATTTTTGTGTAATTTTTAAACCTAAATATTGCTGCTTATGCAGCCAAATTTTTATGAAATTAAAAAATAAACTGGCCTGCCTGCTGCTGTTGGCTGCAAACACCCTCAGCGCTCAATCACAAGAAACCAATACCAATTTATCTTTGGTTAACCCGATGAAACTTTGGTACAACCAACCGGCAAAAATTTGGGAAGAAGCACTACCCATTGGAAACGGTCATGTAGGCGCCATGATTTTTGGCAACCCGGGTAATGAACATCTACAATTGAACCAGACAGAATTTTGGGCAGGTAGCCCATACATCAACGCAAATCCAACTGGTGGAAAGGAAGCCCTTCGCAAAATACAGCAACTGATATCCGATGATAAATACCAGGAGGCTCAGGATATGGCGGCCAAAAACTTTGTAGCCTTAACAGCGCACGGAATGCCCTATCAACCGGTAGGCGACCTGTACTTAAAATTTAAAGGCCATGAAAATTTTACCGGTTTTAAACGAGAACTGGATATTGAGCATGCTATTGCAACAACAACTTATACATCCAATGGTATTACTTATACAAGAGAGCAGTTTGCCTCTCTTGCAGACAATGCCATTGTTATTAGGCTTACCGCTGATAAGCCTGGTAAACTAAGTTTTACGGCAAGTTTAAAAACAGAACAAAAAGGAACGGTGGTTGGCAAGGGTACGCATCAACTGGTACTTTCTGCAACAGGTCCGGAGGTAAATGGCATACCCGGCCTGGTAAAAGTTGAAGCCATTGTTGATATTAAACATGACGGCGGAACTGTTGCCCTTCAAGAAAAAACGCTGGCAATAAAAAATGCCACAGCCGTTACCATCTATTTAACCATGGCAACAAATTTTAAAAACTACCACGACCTGTCTGCAGATCCGGTTTCTATTGCGGCGGATTTATTGGCAAAGGCGGAAAAGAAAAACTATCAAAAGGAGAAAAAAGAACATACCGATATTTTTCAGCATTATTTTAACCGGGTTAATCTAAACCTTGGTACAAGCAGTTCTATACAACTTCCAACCGACCAAAGAATAAAAGCTTTTGCAGCAGGCACTGATCCGCAACTGGTAAGCTTGTATTTTCAATTTGGGCGTTACCTGCTTATTTCTTGTTCGCAACCAAATGGGCAACCAGCTAACCTGCAAGGAATGTGGAATGAGCATGTTAAACCACCATGGGGCAGTAAATACACTACCAATATCAATTTAGAAATGAACTATTGGCCGGCAGAAGTTGCGAATCTTTCCGAGATGACCGCACCATTGGTAAAAATGGTAAAAGAACTTTCCGTTAGCGGACAATCATCTGCAAAAATTATGTATGGAGCAAGAGGCTGGGTGCTGCACCACAATACCGACCTATGGCGCATTACGGGTGCTGTTGACGGACCTTGGGGTGTATGGCCAACTGGTGGTGCATGGATCTGTCAGCACATGTGGGAAAAATATCTTTTTGGTGGCGACAAAAAATTTCTTGCAGACATTTACCCCGCAATGAAAGGTGCTGCTGAATTTTTTTTAGATGTACTATATAAAGATCCTGCTACCGGATGGTGGATTGTTTCACCCTCTGCCTCTCCTGAAAATGCGCACCAGGGCTTTAGCACATCAGCAGGCACCACCATGGATAATCAGCTTGTTTTTTCTTTATTTAACAATACCATCCGTGCCGCACAAATATTGAATGCAGATAAAGAATTCGTAAACCAGATAAAAGAAAAATTGACTGGCCTGGCTCCCATGCAAATTGGACAATACAGTCAACTGCAGGAATGGTTAAAAGATTGGGATGATCCAAAAGATAAACATCGCCACATCTCGCATCTTTGGGGTCTTTTTCCAGGTAATCAAATTTCGCCTTACCGAAAGCCTGCCTTGTTTGAAGCAGCAAAAAATTCACTTATTTATAGAGGCGACGTTTCAACCGGCTGGTCAATGGGCTGGAAAGTGAATTGCTGGGCACGGCTTTTAGATGGCAACCATGCCTACAAATTAATTGCGGATCAGCTAACGGCTGTTGAAAGCAATAAAGAAGGAGGAGGCACTTATCCCAATCTTTTTGATGCCCATCCTCCCTTTCAGATAGATGGTAATTTTGGCTGTACTTCCGGGATAGCAGAAATGCTTTTACAATCACAGGATGGCGCGGTACATTTATTGCCTGCATTGCCGGAGAAATGGACGGATGGCGAAGTAACTGGATTAAAAGCCAGGGGAGGATTTACCATTGACATGACCTGGAAAAATAGCAAACTAACCAGGCTGGTCATTCATTCGGGATTGGGCGGAAATTGCAGGATACGATCTTATGAGCAACTAATAATGACTACCGACAATACGCTGGTAAAAGAAGCAACGGGTGATAACCCAAATACATTTTATGAAGTGGCTGATATTAAAGAACCCATTATATCACCAAAAGCCAATTTATTATATCCTGCTCCGAAAAAGATTTTTGAATTTGATATAGCCACTCAGGCTGGTAAAGAGTTGGTTTTTCAGTTTTAAATATAAAAAAGAAATTTTTCTTTTTTATAGCAGTTTATTTATCATTACGGATGGTGGTGATTTTACAGGATACTACCCCTTAGGATACAATAGCAGCACCCAAAATTAGCCGTGCACAAACCAATGATGTTATACGACCTGAGTAGCACTTAACCAAAGTAGATGTATTATCCCGGGTACTCTAAAAAAAAGATGATCTGAAAAATTTATCAATAAATTTAAAGCTACATTGGTAATTATTTCTACAATTAAATTTTACCGAAATATGTTAGGGGGTTTACTGTGGAAAATGATTCCCAGTCAATACAACCTTTCCTTAAAAAGTGTTTGGCACAGTTATTTAACTTAATGTTTCGGTTTTCATAGGATATTGGACAAAAAACGAAGCTGGATTTCTATCCTGGCTTCTATTTTAAAAAATAATCCCTTGTAAATTAATTTTAAAATAAAAAGTCATGAGTGCGAAAAGAAATTTACTGATAGGTGTTGGAATAGGTGCTGTTTTGGGTTTATTATATGCCCCTCACAAAGGATCAAAAACAAGAAAGCTAATTGCGAGAAGAGGTACAGAATTATGTGATGGCTGGGACAATATGAAAGAAACTGTATCTACACTTTTTGAAAAAAATGAAGCCACTAAAGAGGAGTTTTTTGACGAAGATTTTGCCTCAAATTCTTACAGTAATTTACCGCTGAAGGATTAGATAACTTTGTATATTTTGATCACTTGTTACAAGTAGCTCCGTTATAATAATGGAGTTTTGTTTTTTATAAAGTGCCATTAACCTTTTTAGTTTTCCTCATATAAGTCTCCTTGCGATGCAAGAATTTCCCGATATTTATTAAACAGTTTTGTTTTAGAAATAAATCCCGTAAACATTTTGTTTTCATCTAAAACGGGCAGATACCAGCTGTGCGTAACATCAAATTTTTCCATCACAGTGTGCATATCCTGACCGGTATTTAAAATTGCGGCAGGTTTTTTCATGAGAGATTTTATAGAGATTGTATCGTAATTATCGGGTTGAAACAATTTCTGTTTAATGTCGTTCAGTTCAATTATCCCGACAAATCTTTGCTTTGAATCTACTACCGCAAAAATATTTTTTTCACTTCTTTTTATAAGTTCAATTAAATCCTTCAACTTTTTATCCGGCTGAATACTTTCATAATTTTCCTGTAATATATCTCCCAGTATGATCGAGGTTAAAATATTTCTTTCTTTTTTGTGCGTAAATATTTGACCCTCCAGCGCCAGTTCTTTTGTTTCCATCGAATAGGGTTCATAACTTTTTACTATAAAAAAAGAAATGGATGAAACAATCATTAGAGGAATAAACAATTCGTACCCATTGGTAATTTCGGCTATTAAAAAAATTGCGGTAAGCGGGCAGTACATTACACCACTTAAAACACCGGCCATTCCTACCAAACTAAAGTTGCCTTCCGGTATTTTTATAATGGGGATATTGTTGATCAGTTTTGAAAAAAAGAAACCCATGTAGGCACCCGTAAACAGGGAAGGTGCAAAATTGCCACCATTGCCGCCTCCGCCAATTGTAATGGCTGCTGCAATGGGTTTTAGCAAAACAATAAACGCTGTAAAAGCCACCAGGGCCCAGTTTTCATTAAGCAAAGAAAACAGGCTGGTGTTATCGGCAAAATAAGAAAAATTGCCATTGGCAACCAGTTTAATACTCTTATATCCTTCGCCAAACAAGGGTGGAAAAATAAAGTAAATAACCATCAGCATCGCACCGCTTAACATTGCTTTTGAATATGGATTTTGCTTTCCTTTGTGCAGTTTTTCTTCTACAGTTTTAAATGTTTTGGCATAGTATAAAGAAACAAATCCCGCAAGTATACCCAATAAAATATAGAAGGGAACATTTTCATAATTGAAAGTTTGTTTTAAAACAAAATTAAACAGCGAAGCTTCCTGCAAAATAATTTTTGAACACAACGCACCTACAACGGATGAAATGATCAATGGAATAAAATAGCTCACAACTGTTTCTGCGAGCAGCACTTCAATGGCAAAAATTACCCCGGCAATGGGCGCATTAAAAACGGCAGAGATACCTGCCGCCGCACCACAGGCAATCAGCAGCGTACGTTCCTGGTAATTAAAATCTGTAACGCGGGCTATGTTAGAGCCAACGGCTGAACCGGTGGCCACAATCGGTGCTTCCAAACCCACCGAGCCGCCAAGCCCTACCGTTATGGAACTGGTAATAATGTGGACGTAACTATGTTTTAATGGAATGAAAGAAGATTTTCGGGCAATGGCCTTTAACACCATCGCTATACCTTTTTCGATGTGGCCATTAAAAAAGCGCTTCACTATAAAAACGGTGATGAGCAGTCCGATTGCAGGAAACAAAAGGTATGCAAACCTGGTAACCGGTATATTTTCTATCCCCTGCTGAATAAAATGAACCAGCGTTTTTAACAGCACCGCCACCATGCCCGAAGCAAACCCTGTTAAAGTTGCAATTACCATCAGAAACTGCATTCTGGTAATTTTTGTACGGATGTAACTGATTACTTTTTGGTAGAATGGTTTGATTAACGTCAAGTAAAATGATTTAAATAATTCTGTTAATGAGCAAAGATAAGCTGGTTAAGATGTGATTTGACGGTATTCTTTTTACGTATCAGCGCATTTTTAAAGCTTGCGCTATTTTTATTGCTTAAAATTTCAACTGCAAAAGAAACATCAAAATGCCGGCAGCAAAACCAATCAGCGCAAGCCAACTGATTTTTTTTAAATACCAGATAAAATCAATTTGTTCTATCCCCATTACCGCTACACCCGCTGCTGAACCAATAATAACTGCGCTGCCGCCAGTACCTGTTGTTAATGCAAGAAACGGCCAAAAAGGATGATCGGTTGGGTAGGTTGATAAATCGTACATTCCCTGCGAAGCGGCCACCAGCGGCACATTGTCTACAAGAGAAGAAAGTATTCCTAATGCCGAACCTATCAGGTAATCATTTTGTAATATTCTACCCATTGATGCTGCAACTACTGTTAATATTCCGTAAGATTGCAAAGCAGATACGGCTAATAAAATACCCAGGAAAAACAGTATGCTGGGTATATCTATTCTTTGCAGTGCCGTTGACACGCTAAATTTTTGTGCCTTATCAGGTTCCCTGTTTTTATGAATAAAAGAATTGATTAACCACATAAAACCCAGCGCCAGTAGCATCCCCATAAAGGGAGGCATGTGAGTAATTGTTTTAAACACCGGTACAAAAAGTAAAAAACCAACACCTGAAAAAAGAACAATATTACTTTCCCTGTTTTCTTTCAATGTACTTTCTGATTTTGCAGGAGGTGCGAATTTTTTTCCTTTAAATCGCCTCGACATTATAATTGCAGGTAGTACACACACTACCAGACTGGGCAGTATCAGCTGTTTGATAATGTTTAATGCCGTTATTTGCCCACCAATCCAAAGCATAGTTGTAGTAACATCACCTAATGGCGACCAAGCTCCTCCTGCATTGGCAGCAATCACAATCATACCTGCAAACCAAAGCCGGTCTTCCTTTTCGGTTAATATTTTTGCACACAGTGAAGTCATTACAATTGAAGTGGTTAAATTATCCAGTAAGGCCGATAATAAAAATGCGAGGGTTGTTACAATAAACAATAATTGTTGTTTGCTGGTTGTACTTATCCTTCTTACAATCACCTCAAAACCATTGTGAGAATCTATCAACTCTACAATAGTCATAGCACCCAGCAAAAAAAATAAAATGGAAGCTATGTCTCCCAAATGATGAAGCAATTGTTTATTTACTAAATCCGGAGATGTACTTTGTAGTATTAAAATCGTCCAGCATAACACACCTGTAATTAAAGCAGAAGCTGCTTTATTCAATTTCAGCGGATGCTCAAATGCAATACTAATATATCCCAAAATAAAAACTGCCGATATAATAAATGTAATCATCCTGATTGAAATTTTGGCAAATGTAATGCAATAAAAAAGCAGCGTATTTTGTAAAAGAAAAAGCCCTTTTACAGTGTGAAAATTTTGGATAGTTAAAGCAGCCGCAATGTGTTTATTTATTTTTTGGGAGTTCTTTCTTTACCATCCCAGCAACAACATTCCTGCACCACAAATAAAAATAGTTAGTCCACCCAAAGCATGCACATAACGTTCCAACCGTTCTGTTTTTACAAAAGCAATGCCCATAAAGCCCAATACTACCATCGTTATCATGGTAAGCAAAGTAACGGCTGTGTAGATCGTTATCAGTAAAATCATACCAGCCCAGCTGCTTTTTACCGCCGGAAAATACAGTAACGGAATCATTGGTTCGCAGGGGCCTAAAATAAAAATAATAAACATTACCCAGGGGGTTACTTTATATCTGTGTTCCGGAGCAACGGCTTCACCATAATTGTGTTGATATACATAAATGGTGCCGTCATCCTGCAAGTCGAAATGTTTATGCGGATTGTTTTTAGATGCCCGGTATAAACCCCAAATACCATATAAAAATCCAAACACCAGCATCACCCATCCGGCGATGCCACCCCGGATATTTTCCATCCAGCTAACTTTTGATAAACTCCATCCTATTGCTGCTCCACCCAGGCCCAGCACCACAGAACTCCATACATGGCCGCAGCCGCAAACAATCGTCCAGCCCATGGTTTTGGTAAACGACCATCCCCTTGATTTAGACAACGCAATAAAAGGTAAATAATGATCTGGCCCTGAAACCGTGTGCAGGCAGGCAACCGAGATGGCGGCAATGATAAGTACCTGCATTTCAGATTGCATAAGCGGTCATTTTTTGCTGATTACTTTGGGGAAGGCAGCCTGCAATCATTTTTAAACAATCAAATAATTGTTCAGCTTTTTGACCCAATAAACGTACGATCAATCCATTTACAGGAGCAGCAGTTATACCAATACTAATGTCTTTTTGAACCACAAGTATTTCCATTATCGTTGCCTGTATTCTTTTTACATCCGCATATTCATCTAAGTAAATTAAACTGGCCTGGTGCGTAAAGCCCTGCAACTGGCCAATGTTATTTACATCAATCAATGAAGGTTGCATCAGTAAATTTTCTTTGATGATCAGTTTATCATTCATAAAAATTTCTGTGATACAATGGTATTTCGAAAACAAAAAAACTTCACCATTTAATTTTCTGCCACAGGTTAAAATTTCACCAAAAATTAAGTTACAGTTATTGGATAAAAATATTTTATTGCGGGCTGTAAAGTTAGATTGCTCATGTGGTACAGCAGGGTGAGGAATAAAACAAAATGAAGCACCTTCCGCAAGCTGTATTTCCATTTTTTGCGTAGCCTGCTCTTTCATGGTAAACAAACGCTGGTAAGACTGTGTATGCAGTTGCAAGGAACAGTTTTTTGCCAGATCAATTTTAATATTGTAAGCATCGCCATCTAAAATACCAGGCGACGAACTCATTAACATTAATCTTAGTATGCTATCTTTTTTATCTTCAGTAATATTGGCGACTTTAAACGGCGTGGTGCAATAACATTTTTTAAGACTGGTAGTTTCATTTATCCTGGCAGTTTGTATGTACAATTCAGCCATCATCTGTACAAAACAGGTTCGGTGATACTTTCCAATAAAGCATATTTTTTTATCCAGCCAATAACACTATCCAATCCCTGCAGGTTCATGAGGTTGGTAAAAATAAACGGGTTGCCGTTGCGCATTTTACGGGCATCTCTTTCCATTACCTGTAAGTCGGCATTTACATAAGGTGCCAGGTCAATTTTGTTGATCACCAGCAAATCGCTTCTGCTAATGCCGGGGCCGCCTTTGCGGGGTATCTTATCCCCTCCCGCCACGTCAATTACAAAAATGGTAACATCGGCAAGGTCCGGACTAAAAGTGGCTGATAAATTATCGCCACCGCTTTCAATAAAAATGATCTGTACATCAGCAATGCGCAGCGCCATTTCTTCCACCGCTTCCAGGTTCATGCTGGCATCTTCCCGTATGGCCGTGTGCGGACAGCCGCCCGTCTCCACTCCAATGATTCTTTCTGCTGGCAGCAAACTGTTTTGCGTTAAAAACTCTGCATCTTCCCTGGTATAAATATCATTTGTAATTACTGCCAGGCTGTATTGCCTGCTCATGGCCCGACTCAGCCGTTCAATCAATGCGGTTTTGCCGGAACCAACCGGACCAGCTACGCCAATTTTAATATATTTTCTTTCAGCCATTGCTTAAAGATATAGGAGAATATTAAACAAACCCAAACTCGGAATGGATGTAAAAGTATTTACACTATTTAATCTTTGGATGGTGGCATCAAAAAGAGGTAAAGTTTTGATTAAGATTTGGAGAAAATATACCTCAACAAAAAAGCACTGGAATTAACCACGGCTTAAAATGATACTAATTGAAATGTTATTTTTTGTTTTGCCAAAATCTTTTATTCGTTGATGGTAAAATTAATGGTGATGATAGTTTGATCGCAATGCCTTCTGCCTGCAGGTTCGTGAACACTAAGCACCACTTTTTCTGTTTTACTTAAGGCCGTTTTTGAGTTTAACGAGGACGTATAAGTGTAGAAGTATTTTTGTGAACTATTATCAAAATTAACCTCGCTGGTAATAAAATCTGCAGCCTGGGTAGAGATGGATGCTATATCATCCGCATCGCCATATTGGCTAAGGTCTAATTTATATAACTGGTCAGGGGTTAAACTAACATTCAGTGTAATAGTCTGATTTTCATTTTTTAAATTGGCTTTTTGGCAGGAGCTAAAGACAACGCAAACCAAAATTGATACTGAAACAATGGAGTAAAGCTTTTTCATATAAAAGTTGTTTGGTAGTGAAAAATTGATTTTTACGAAAGACGATACTTTTTGAACCTTGGTTGGGAAGCTGCTAAAAAATATTTTGAGAAACGCTCAATACGCTGCAATACTATCTCGATATTGTAATTATTTACAATAAAAAATATACAAGTAGATTAGTTTACGGTACATACAATGCAAGCTTTCAGAAGTAAAAGTATTTTCCTTTCTTACGACATGTACAATCTCGAATATAACTCCTCATGCTGCATAGAGGCAATATCAAAACCGGCGCAACACAAACCTATTAAATTTGTATCGGGTTCCATAGAATTAGTGGCCAGTTGCTGTATCAATGGTTGTAATGAAAACAATATTTCCTGTCCATCCTGCTGACCTAGCGGAATCAGTTTAACGCTGTTGGTTGCAAAGCCTGCGGCAGCATTGTAATAAAATCCGGTCAGTGCATCTTTTTTATCAATATCCAACACGGCTGCATACATGCCAAAGGCAATACAATAATGTCCTACTGTTGTTTTGGATAGAATGGCATTTTGATATTGTTCCGTAAAAATATTTTTAGAAACCGGTTGAAATATTTTTATTAAACGAATACCGAGTTTTTGACTTGCCAGCCTCATTTCCATGGGTAGTTTTACCGCAGTGCATTCTATATCCAATGCTATTATTTTTGTAAAATCATTTTGTTTTGAAGCATCGTATGCCAGTGAAACAAAAGCAGCATCGGTATATTGCAAATTGCGTGTAAGCATCTCTGTTACAAAGATTTTTGCGGTGGCAGCATTGTGTACAATACCTTGCTGAACATAGGTTTCCAGGCCGGCTGAATGGGCATAACCGCCAATCGGTAAAGTGAGATCAGATAATTGCAGCAACCTTAATAAGGAGGTACTCATTCAGGATCGGAGGTTAACTTTATGATTCTGTTAAATAAACTGATGCGGCTGTTGCTGTGTGGCGATACGGTAGTTTTTAATGGCGTCATTAATTTTCTTTTTGCCTTTTCAACAGAATACCCGTTTTTACCCAGCAGTGCAAACAATGGGGCTTCAAAAGCTACTAAAATTTCATCTTCCTGGTAAAATAGGGGCAAATGCTTATTGCCTATTTCGTAACAAACCGCCGCCATTTCGTACATTGATCTTGGCCTTATCACGATAGCTTCACATTCATTGATATCAACAGCCACCAAACCAAAGTCATCTTCATAAATAATATCCCCCACACCTAACCGGGGACTTTCGTTTATAAATTTCATCGTTATATCCCTGCCCAACACCGTTTTTTTATGCAGGATGCGTTTGTTGGTTTCATACCAATCAAGCAACACATAATCAATGTTACGGTTGTTGATTGCAAATAATTCAAGGTTCCCTATTTTTTCTTTTACCAGCATTGTATTTTAATTAGCTAATTAGCTGATTTGCTAATATAATAATTTGTTATAATCGTAGTTGATTAACAGGGCAGTTGCTTCGTTGCTTCTTCGTTAGCTTATTATCGAATTAGCACATCAACACAGTATCCCTTTTCTTCAAAATAAAAAATAGCGTTGCGCCAGGGGCAGTACAGCCATAGGAGCACAGGTTATTGGTGTTCCATCAACCTTCACCTCATAATTTTCCGGGTTTACTTCTATCAGCGGTGTGGCGTCATTGTGTATCAAATGTTTTTTTGAAATATTGCGACAGTTTTTAACAGGCAACACCATCTTCTGTAAATTATATTTTTGTACAATATTTTTTTCTAAAGAAATTTTGGATACAAAAGTGGCACAGGTTGCAAATAATGCTTTTCCGTAAGCCCCAAACATGTGCCGGTATACAACAGGCTGAGGCGTGGGTATTGACGCATTGGGGTCGCCCATTCTTGCCGCAATAATCATTCCTCCCTTAATGATCATCTCTGGCTTGGCACCAAACAAAGCGGGTTTCCACAACACAATATCCGCCAGCTTGCCTGCTTCTATCGAACCAACATATTCTGAAATTCCATGTGTAATTGCAGGGTTAATGGTATACTTGGCAACAAACCTTTTTACCCTGAAATTGTCATTGTTATTATCTTCATCTTCTGCCAATGCGCCCCGCTGCACTTTCATTTTGTGGGCGGTTTGCCAGGTTCTTGTAATCACTTCTGCCACCCTTCCCATTGCCTGGCTGTCACTGCTCATCATGCTAAAAACGCCCATATCATGCAAAATATCTTCAGCTGCAATGGTTTCCGGCCGTATCCTGCTATCGGCAAAAGCTACATCTTCCGGCACGTTTTTATCTAAGTGATGGCAAACCATCAGCATGTCTAAATGTTCATCAATGGTATTGATGGTATAAGGCCTTGTAGGGTTCGTTGATGAAGGCAAAACATTTGGGTACATCGCTGCTTTGATAATATCAGGTGCATGGCCGCCACCGGCGCCTTCGGTATGAAAGGTATGTATCACTCTGCCGTTAATGGCATTGATGGTGTCTTCCAGGAAACCGCCTTCATTTAAAGTATCCGTATGTATCGCTACCTGCACATCATACTTATCTGCAATTTGCAAAGCCGCATCAATTACTGCGGTGGTGCTGCCCCAGTCTTCGTGAATTTTTAAACCCAATGCACCCGCTTCAATCTGTTCTTCCAGCGGAGCCAGTGATGCACAATTTCCTTTGCCGAAAAAGCCGAGGTTCACCGGAAAAGCTTCAGCAGCCTCCAGCATTTTCCGAATGTTCCATGCGCCGGGTGTAACCGTGGTGGCGTTGGTTCCATCTGCCGGACCGGTGCCACCACCAATCATGGTAGTAATGCCACTAAATAAAGCGTGGTCAATTTGTTGGGGACAAATAAAATGAATATGCGTATCAATGCCGCCTGCAGTGGCTATCAGCCCGGCACCGCCATGCACTTCGGTACTGGCGCCAATAATCATATTGGGAGTTATCCCTTCCATGGTATCGGGATTACCCGCTTTTCCGATACCCACTATTTTTCCATCTTTGATGCCAATGTCGGCCTTTTCAATACCCCAGTGATCAATGATCATTACACTGGTAATAACAAAATCCAATACGCATTCACTGCGTGTAGCCGTTGCCGATTGCGCCATCCCATCCCGAATAGTTTTACCACCGCCAAACTTTGCCTCATCGCCATACACCGTGTGGTCTTTTTCAATTTCGATTAGTAATGCGGTATCACCCAGCCTGATTTTATCTCCTGTTGTTGGGCCATACATGCTGGCATATTTTTTTCTGCTAATATGTAAACTCATCCATTGTTATTTTTAAAATGAAGTAACTGTACCTTTTCCATTGCAGTTGCTTTTGCAGTTGCAGAAACGGTTTCACCATCCACCAAATTATTAAAGCCTTTTATTTTTTTATTGCCGCCAAATGCTACCAGCTCTACATCTTTTTCTTCGCCGGGTTCAAAACGTACGGCGGTTCCTGCGGCAATATTCAGGCGCATTCCAAATGCCTTTTCGCGGTTAAATTCCATTTGCTTGTTTACTTCAAAAAAGTGAAAATGCGAGCCCACCTGTATAGGCCGGTCACCCGTATTTACTACTGTTATCCGCAGGGTATTTCTGCCTGCATTACATACAATGTCGCCATCGGCTAAAATATATTCTCCTGGTATCATAAAGAGTTTTTTTGTTCTTATTTCATTAAAAAAGCATTAAAATTTTTGCAATAAAATAGCAGTTGCTGCATGATGTATTGCCGCAACGCCTTTACATCCGGATTGGATCATGCACTGTTACCAGTTTTGTGCCATCGGGAAAAGTGGCTTCTATCTGTATTTCGGAAATCATTTCGGGGATACCTTCCATTACATCATTGGCAGTTAAAATGGTACAGCCATATTGCATTAGTTCTGCAACTGTTTTGCCATCCCGGGCGGCTTCCTGTAAATGACTGCTGATAAGCGCAATGGCTTCAGGGTAGTTTAATTTTAATCCACGGGCTTTTCTTTTTTCTGCCAGTTCTCCTGCTAAAAAAAGTAACAGCTTTTCAGACTCTCTTGGTGATAAATGCATGGCTAAAATAATTAAAGGGTTAGCTCAACCGGCATGCAATTGTAGTAATCGTTATGAAAGCTGTTAAGATAAGAAAAAACAAAATACAACCCCTTTACTTTTTTTATTGTTGCTGCAATAAAGTTTTTGTTTTAACGATTTATATATTGAAACCAAGCAATCAACAGATTGTTAACCTGAAAAACCACCAACTATTGAAACTTCTTTTTTGCAGCTCCTTTTTACAGGGACGTTTATCCTTTACTGATATCAATACAGAAAATTTTTATCCCAAACATTAAGACTTCATAAAAAAAATCAGCAATATTTATTTGCAATTTTTGCATGGTACGGTTGTCCCTATCACCTGAGTAATTAATTAAGCCGCAATATAAAATGAAAATGGGGATATGATTTTTTACAGTGCAGTTATACTATATTATTTTATCGATATAAAAATCTACAGTTTACCTTTTATTGTTAGGCACGACAGAGAAAAATGACCCCGTGATTGGACGGGGTCTTTTTCGTTTTTATAAGTGTATGGCAGCTCCTGTTAATTGGCAAATAAAGCCAGCCAGTAAGCCGGTATAAATTTCTTTTGAAGTATGATCACCCACAATTAAACGGGCTGTGCAAACCAGCCCGGCAATTAAAAATGCAGTGCTTAATGCCCAGGTCATGAGCATAGTATTTTGCTGCATGATGATAAAACAAATACCAATTAACCCGCCCATGCCAATAGCATGCATACTTATTTTAAAATAAATATTGGCAATTAATGCGACTGCGGATGATATAAATACACCAAACATAAATGCAACCAGAATCCTGGGTATTTGCGGCTGCTCCCTTAAAGAATATTGAGCCCAAAAGAAAAATATCATAGAAGTTACATACAGCAGAATACGGTCTTGTTGTGTATAAAAAAAAACAGAATCAATAAAACCGAGTGCTTTTAACAGGAGGATGGTAATAAGCGGATAAGCAATGGCATTAATGGTTACCATTAACAATACCCTTAATTTGTATGGCACGCTAAATCCAGAAAAATACGACGGATGTATAAATGCTAAAAACCAGCATACATAAAAAGGAATAAACAGGGGATGAAAAACGATAGAGATAACCTGCGCAAAAAAACGCACAATACCAGGCTGGTGGCTTCTGTCGGTTGGCTCCGCTTTGCCGGAAAAAGACAATTCACTATTTAACATTTGATACTTTTCATTATTTCTGATTCAGGAATGTTTTATAATTCTTTTCTTAATCTTGCCACAGGTACATTTAACTGTTCCCTGTATTTAGCCACTGTTCTTCTCGCAATATTATACCCCTTTTCCTGTAATAATTCCGTTAATCTTTCATCGCTTAAGGGGCGCTTTTTGCTTTCGCCTTCTATCAGGTCGCTCAGTATTTTTTTAACTTCCCTGGTGCTTACTTCTTCCCCGCTGTCTGTTTGTAAACTTTCACTAAAGAAAAACTTTAAACGGTAGGTTCCAAATTCTGTTTGTACAAATTTGCTATTGGCAACCCGGCTGATCGTGCTGATATCAAGGTTCGTTTTTTCGGCAATGTCTTTTAAAATCATCGGCCTTAATTCGGTTTCATCGCCCGTTACAAAAAAATCATACTGGTAGGTCATAATAGCATCCATTGAACTTAATAATGTGTGCTGCCGTTGTTTGATGGCATCTATAAACCACTTGGCCGCATCAATTTTCTGTTTAATAAACAATACCGCTTCCTTTTGTCTTTTATCTTTTTTTGTACCCTTGTCATAATCCTTTAGCATATCCCGATAGCCCTCGCTGATCCGCAGATCCGGGGCATTTCTGCTGTTAAGGGTAAGCTCTAATTTGCCCGCATTATTGATAATAAAAAAATCCGGTATCACGTAACCCTCCCCCTTACTGCTTTCGCCAACATTACCTCCTGGTTTAGGATTCAGCTTTATAATCTGGTTAATAATTTCTCTTAACTGGTCGTCAGTAATATTTAAACCCTTTTGTATTTTTTCGTAGTGTTTTTTAGTAAATTCTTCAAAATATTTATCTAAAACCTTTATGGCCATTTCCACATGTTTGCCCTGGTATACATTTCTTTCCAACTGTATCAGCAGGCATTCCTGCAAGTTACGGGCACATACGCCCGGTGGGTCAAACTGCTGAATCAGTAAAACAAGCTGGCTAATTTCTTCTTCATCTGTTATAATATTTTGTCTAAAAGCAAGGTCATCTACAATAGCACCGATATCCCTGCGCAAATAACCATCATCATCCAAGTTACCTATAATTTGCTCTGCTACGCTTTGCTTATGTTCATCCAGGCTAAGCTGTCCAAGTTGCTCCAGCATTAATTCGTTAAAACCAGTTTCTACTTTATGCGGTATCACTTTGCTATCATCCTGTTCGGGGTAATTTTCGTCCCTCATTTTGTAATCAGCAATATCATCATCCCCCTCCTGTACATAATCACTGATGTCAATACTTTCATATTCATCCTGGCTGCCATCTGGTTCAAATTCATCTACAGGTGATTCAAATTCTTCTGTATTGTCATTTTCGAATTCCTCTGCTTCGTCTTCCTCACCGGTTTCCAGTGCGGGATTTTCTTCCAACTCTTCCTTAATACGTTCTTCCAGCAAGGCGGTGGGAACCTGTAGCAATTTCATTAACTGAATTTGCTGGGGAGATAATTTTTGTAACTGCCGCTGGTATAATCCTTGACTTAATGCCATATTTTTTTTAAGGGGTATTTAAAACAATTAGAGTAATTTATTATTTTTTGTTGCCGGGACATTTTTAATACCCATCCTGAACTTTAGTGAAGCAAAGCATCATTGCAGTTTAGGCTGGTATAACATGGTTAAACACCTGAGAATATTGGACACCCATCAAACTATTATTGATATAAAAACGTAAATTTACAAATATTGAACTTTGAAAAGTGTATAAAAAAGCTAAACTTTTATTTTTCTGCATGATTTTTGTGGCGGGCAATACTTATTGCCAGAATTTACAGCCCTTAAAGACAACCTTTTCGTTGCTTAAAACAACAGTAAAACTAATACCGACGGGTGTTTTATTAAATCAGGATTACCGGCAGATTACCAGTCCTCCACCATTTTTATCACCGGGTTATTATGCCTCACAATTGGGTTTTTTTTGCAAGCAGGAGATAATATTTGAAAAAACTGCTAAAATTCCGTTTAAATTCAGATTGGGTACTGTGGAAGATTGTGACAGGATGGAAGGAAAGAAGCGGGTAAATTAAAAAAGGCATCTACAAATGCAGATGCCCTTTAAATAAAAATTCTTCTTTCTCAGGCATGTACCTGTTGTTCCTTTAAAATTTTATTAATTACTGCTTTCATCTGTTCGCCTTTTGCTTTTATCTGTTCTTCCGTCCACAATAAACTGATGGCGGTAGAAATGCAACGGCCCATTACAGCGTCACTGGCACTAAAATCTTTATTGGCATGGTGAATAACAGCAGCCTTTAAATCCGGATGAACATGATTGAGGGTAACTGCATTTTTCAGGTGATCCCATTTGGTGATATAATGCCAGTTGTTTACAAACCAGTAAAAGTTACCAGCCAATATTCCTTGAATTTTCATTTCGGCCACTACCGCTTTTGTGATGGCTTCTGTTGGTAAAAACCAGCTTAAAAAACTACAACTGTCACCTGCTTCATCTGGTATCCGTCTAAAAGAAATTTCAGGAATGGTAGCTAAAATTTCCCGCAGCAGCTTGTTATTGCTGCGCTGAATCCTTAAAAATGTATCCAGCTTTTTTATTTGAGCAACGCCTACTGCAGCATGAAGTTCACTAATGCGGAAATTATACCCAATAAAAGGATGAAGATCGGCACCACGGTCCAGGCCTCCCTTGTGGTCGTGCCCGTGATCGCTGTACCCATCGCTGGCAATGTACACGTCTTCCCGGTTGGTCATAATTACTCCACCTTCTCCGCAGGTAATTGTTTTTACAAAATCAAAACTAAAAGTACCGGCATCGCCGATGGTACCCAGTTTTTTTCCTTTGTAAGTACCGCCAATGCTCTGGCAGGCATCTTCCAGTAAAATAAGATTGTGCTCTTTACAGATAGCTACCAATGCATCCATGTCGGCCATGCCTCCACACATGTGCACCGGCATAATGCATTTTGTTTTTGGGGTAATGGCATTGCGCACTGCCTCCGGATTCAGCGTTAGTGTATCATCCACATCAACCAAAACAGGCACGGCTCCTACAGAAAGCACTGCTTCAAAACTTGCCACAAAAGTAAAGGCCGGCACAATTATTTCATCGCCATAACCAATCCCTAAAGCGTTCATTGCTGCGGTTAATGCAGCGGTTCCGCTGCTCACCAGCTGGGCATACCTGCAACCAAAAGTTTCACAAACCGCCGCTTCCATTTCCTTGCTTTTCCAAATACCTTTCCTGGGGCCATCAAAACCATACCGCATAAGGATACCTGTTTCCAAAACATCATTTACTTCTTTACGTTCTTCTGCTCCAAAAAATTCAAATCCGGGCATATAATAAGTTTTACTTTTTAAAATAAATAACTAAAAGGTAAAGGTAGATAAAACCTTTTGGTGTAAAAAAGAGCTGGCCTGATAACATTACAAATGATAAAAAATATCTGCGCTTTATAAAATCCTTAACACTATTTCAACCAATTCATAGGTGGTATTGTTACTGGATCTTTAAAATAATTCAAGCGCAGGCTATCACTCCATCCGTTGGGATTATTTTCAAAAGATTTGCTGCTGAAAAATATCATGCCCTGGATATTTGGTTTGGTGCGTAAAGCTTTTATTTGCTGTGGAAGTTGTGACGGTTCTCTCCATGCCCGGTTAACACCCGCCTTGTAAATGCCCAGGCCGATATAACATTGCCTGCCATAGGTATGATCGTTCCACCAGTCCAGTAAAAGGCCGTATGGGGCTGTTGAATGGCTAAATTCCCAATACAGTTGCGGTGCAACATAATCTATCCAGCCACTTTTTAACCATAACAAAATATCAGCATACAGGTCGTCGTAGTTACTTGCGCCGCCTTTGGTTTTACTGCCATTTATGGGATCTTTGTCAACACTGCGCCATATCCCGAAAGGGCTGATTCCAAACTGGCATTTTTTATTGGTAGCTTTAATAACCCTGCTTAGCAACGCAATGATAGAATCCGTGTTGCTACGTCTCCAGTCATCTTTTGTTAACCCTTTACCATATTGACGATAGCTGGCATCATCAGGAAATGTAATACCTGCGATGCGGTAAGGATAAAAATAATCATCAAAATGAATGGCATCTACCGGATACCTGCTTACTACATCTTTTACCACATTGGCTACATATTGCTGTACTGCTTTATTGCCGGGGTCAAAATATCTTTTATCACCATAAGGTAAAAACCACTCGGGGTGAAGCCTTGTAATATGGGTAGCCGAAATAGTAGAAGTGCCAATAGTAAACTCTGCCCTGTAAGGGTTCATCCAGGCGTGAAAGGCCAATCCGCGTTTATGCGTTTCCGTTATCATAAACTCCAATGGATCATAATAAGGAACCGGGGGCTGGCCTTGTACACCTGTAAGCCATTGACTCCAAGGTTCATACTGCGAAGGGTATAACGCATCTGCAGCAGGGCGGATCTGTACAACCAATGCATTGATACCATTGCGTTCATGCATTTCCAGCAGTTTTATAAATTCAGCTTTTTGTGCTTCCGTGTTAAAGTTTCCTTTTGTTGGCCAATCAATATTATCTACCGTTGCTACCCATACACCCCTGAACTCAGGCTTTGTTTGTGCTTTGCTACAGGGGATAAATAAAATATTGATGAATAAAAAAACGAAAAAATATTTTTGCATTGTGTTAATTGGATTGACGGATTTTATCTAATAATTTATTAAGGGTTTTAGCTTCGCTTTTGGTTAGTGCTTTAACAATCTTTTCCATCTTGTCTTCCTGAACATCCAGTTTTTCGAGTATGTTTAACCCTTTGCTGGTAATGGTTACATCTACCAGCCTTTTATCGGTTTTACAAATTAATTTTTTTACCAGCCCTTTAATAATAAGCCGGTCAACAATGCGGCTGGAATCACTCATTTTATCTAACATACGTTCCCTTATCTGCAAAGTAGATAACGGAATAAGGCTGCCTCTCAAAATCCTTAAAATATTAAACTGTTGCATGGTAAGGCCTTCTTCCTCAAATAATTGTTTTAATTGTTCGGTGGTCCAGTTGTAGGTAAAAATTAAATTTACCATTACTTTGTGGTGTTCGTTTTTAAAGCTGTCTTGTTTAATGTCTTTATCTATACTCATGCTTCTAAATCGTTAATAACCTTTTCTGAAGTAAATTCATTTAAGTAAATTTTAATCAAAATTATAAAATAGCTTATCAGTAACGGACCAAATATCAACCCAATAAAACCAAATAGTTTCAGCCCAACAATTACACCTAATACCGTTATCATGGGATGCACATTTCCCATTTTTTTTAATAATCCCAGCCGCGTAATATAATCTACATTGCCTGTTACAATAAAACTGTAAATGGTTAAACCTGTGGCTGCGTAATTGTGCCCGGTGGAATAAAGAAATATTACCAGCGGTACCCAGATGATCATGGTGCCCAGCAGTGGAAAAAAAGCAAACACACCTGTTACAAACCCCCACATGCCCCATTCTTTTAACCCAAATATCAAATAGCCCAAGGTGGCAAAAACTCCCTGAACAATGCAAATAATAGGTATTCCCAGTGCATTAGCTCTTATCATTAAAATTGTTTCGCTTGCGAGTTTATCAACATTTTCGGGTGCTAAAGGAATGATATGGTGTAAATATTTCTCAACATCCTGGCCACTTACCAACAGGTAGTATAACAAAAAAAACATCATGAGCAGGTTTGTCAGTAAAGTGGCAGTAGTGTTAATTAAGCCAGGTATAAATGCAGATATTTTTTTAGAAATAGCCTGGGTATTTTCGTCAGATAACAATTTAAAACCTGTTGAACTTTCAATTTGACCTGAAAAAATTTTCGCACCCTGAATCACGCTGTTTTGGTTATTGATCAACGAATTAATTTTGGGCGAAACCATTATTACAGAAAAATAAACCGGTATGGTAATAATAATAAGTGAGCATAAAATAAATAGTATGGCTGTCGCTGCTTTATTCCATTTTTTTTCAATGGTTAATTTTTGATACAATTTACGGGCAAGGATGTATAAAGTAATTCCGCCCAGGATGCCGGGTAAAAAAATATACAGCTGGCTGATAAATACTATCACCAGGAAAAGTATCAGGCCAATCATCAGCACCTGGCGTAAGCGGTTGTTGAAACTTTTTTCTGTCATATTTCTAAATAAGAAAGATATTAAACCGGCTATTATTTATTAAACGCTACCTGTCAATCTTTCCATACCGAAGCACCTTCGCTGCAATTGGAACAAATGTCGATGTTTTTACGGCTCTTCATTAAACCGCTGCGAAACTGTTTGTAATTATCATTGTTCCACACTTCTTTAAAAGATTGGGTTTTTAAGTTACCCAACTGATGCGTGGCGTCTTTATCAAAACAACAGGGTACTACCAGCCCATCCCAGGTAATTACATTTGCGTGCTGCATTTTCCAGCAGCGGTTAGCCAATTTATTTTTGGGTGTGTAGGTGCCATCGGTATTTTTTTTATACCGGCTAAATTTATCAGTTGTTGGTATCAGGTTGTTGGGGTCTGTTTCATAATCATATACCTGTGCTGTTTTAAAGCGCACTTCATCCACACCCACTGCTTTAGCCATTTTTTTAATGTCCTCCACCTGGTGTTCATTGGGCTTTACAACCAAAAACTGAAAAAAAACAAAGGGCGTTTTACTGTTCAGTTCTTTTTTCCATTTTACAATATTTTTTGCTCCCTCAATTACTTTATCAATATTGCCTCCAATGCGGTATTGCTGATACACTTCCTGTGTAGTACCATCAATTGAAATGATCAACCTGTCTAAACCGCTTTCTACCGTTCTTTTTGCGGCAGCATCATTGAGGTAATGGGCGTTGGTAGAGGTAGCGGTGTAAATACCTTTGGCGGATGCATATTTTACCATCTCTAAAAAATCAGGGTTCAGGTAAGGTTCGCCCTGAAAATAAAAAATCAGGTAAAGTAATTCTTTATGAATCTCATCAATGGTACGGGTAAAAAAATCTTTTTGCAGCATTCCTGTCGGTCTGGTAAAAGCTCTTAGTCCGCTCGGACATTCCGGGCAACGCAGGTTGCAACTGGTAGTGGGTTCAAAAG
The DNA here is from genome assembly GCF_014377975.1 of Ferruginibacter sp. Taxonomy (GTDB): domain Bacteria; phylum Bacteroidota; class Bacteroidia; order Chitinophagales; family Chitinophagaceae; genus Ferruginibacter. The sequence goes on along the minus strand of NZ_JACMOO010000018.1, from coordinate 12,528 downwards.
AAATGGACACAGGATAACCCCATTGCACCGGCTTTTTCAGTAACCTGCCGGCATAAAAACTTCCCAGCACTTTAATGCCATTCCAAAATCGTTTAAAAGTGATTTTGCTTGCCAGGTTAATGGTATCGTTCCAATTGATTTCAGGCATAGCACGAAGTTAGTTCATCAGACCTTTATTAAACCAAATAACCGGCATAAGTATATACCAGTTATCAAACTAAAAAATATTCATTGTTATTTGTCAGATGAAGTACTATTCTCTTCCATTTCTGGTGCATTAATGTGTTCAAAATTATTAGGAATGGTAATTTTAACAGCAGTAAAATTTAAATTGTTATTAATGAAATTATCGTAGTTACGAAAGATCACATTAAGTGTGATGAAGTTTAAAACATACGCCTGCGTTTCGGCAGGCAAATACTTCTTTATATCCCAAAAGGAGGCGTTTTCTTTACCAGATTTTTTCATTGCATTCCAAACATTTCCTACACCGCAGTTATAACTGGCAACTACCAATAACCAGTTGTCATCAAGGTTTAACCGTCTTTCATGCAGGTAACGGGCCGCTGCCATGGTAGATTTATAAAAATTTTTACGGTCATCTTTCTGTTTGCCTCTTGCTTTAAAAAAGGCACCGGCCTTTCTAGTATTCAGCTTGCTGATTTTTTTCTTTTCTGCGGAGTTTAACTGATGCCCATATTTTAACCCGTATTCTTTAGCTACTTCGTCCATAATTTGCCAGTAACCCACCGCTCCCGTTTTTGATACCGCATTGCCGTTACCCCCCGACTCGAGGAGCATTAAAGTACCAAGCTCTTCGGGCAGATGATACTTTTTAAAAATAATATTTATCCGCGGTAACATCTTTTTGGTTTTGGTATAAAGGATCTTCAGGTAAGTTCTTTTTTTTTCGCTAAAAGAAGTAATATAAGCAGCGGAGGCGTCTTCATTGCCTTTTAAAATATCTGGAAAAATTACATTTGCCTCTTTTAAAATATAGCTGGGCTTATTGTAGAAGTTGGCAGATGCAAGTAATATTTTTTTTGTTGTATCGGTATTACTTTGTGCTGCTGAATTGCTGAAAGTCGCCAGCACTATTGCAAAACTGGTAAAATATTTTACCAGTAACAGTTTGAGCCTGTTGTTTTTAATCATGTTTTCTACAGGAGTTTATTCATTAACTAAAAGGTGCAAATTTAACGTGATGGATTAATAAATTACTGCATCTGCCTGTTAAAAAAAAACTTGGTAAAACTTTTTAACACAGCATTCTATTTACTATTTAAAATCTGCAGTGTTATTAGTTTTATGCACTTTTGCAGTCTATTACGTAATTGTGGCAAAAAGAAGAAAGTTAAACCCGGCGAAAAAAATATTAATTATTATATTGGGATTATCCGCCCTGACAGCAGTAGTTTACTGCAGCTTTTATTTTTTTAACAAACCGCTTTTTGTACACTACCCCGGCTTTGGCATTGATATTCCGGTAAACTATACCATTCATGGTATTGATGTAAGCCGCCATCAGTCTGTTATTAACTGGGATGATGTGAAAACGATGCAGATAAAAGATATTAAAATTGGTTTTGGATTTATTAAGGCCACAGAAGGAGTGCAGAATGTAGATGATCAGTTTGAAGAAAACTGGTCGGAAGCCAAAAAAGCAGCAATAGCCAGGGGTGCATATCATTTTTTTGTACCTTCCAAAAGCGGCAAATTACAGGCACTGAATTTTATTGAAACCGTAACACTGAAACCCGGCGACCTGCCGCCGGTTTTGGATGTAGAATATATCAGCAGCACCCCTATTGATAAACTGCAACAAAGAATAACTGATTGGCTGTTGGCGGTGGAAGCACATTATCATGTAAAGCCCATCATTTATACCAATACATTTTTCTACAAAAACTATTTAGGAAAAAAATTTGACCAATACCCTTTGTGGGTGGCACATTACCTGGTAAAAGATAAACCAACCATTGACCGTGACTGGATATTTTGGCAGCACAATGAAACCGGGCAGGTTAATGGAATTAATGCCTATGTTGATTTCAATGTTTTTAACGGAGACAGTACAGCCTTTAAAAAGTTACTTATTAAATAGCTGTACAAACGCTAACTTTAAAGCAAAGAAACATTTCTGGTGTTTGATTTTTATTGGCTGAACTTTAAAAGAAAAATGAACCGCTATTTGAAAACATTATGGAACCTGACGTACAAGAATTTTTAATACGAATCATACAAACAATTTCCATGGCCATTGTTTGGCTGCTGGTAAACATGTGTGTTGGAATTTATTTCGGATATGCTTTTTTCGATGAACGGCCTTCGTTAGGAAATTATCTTTTTTTTGGATGGTTTTTGATAAGTTTGGTGTGGATTATTTTTTATCTCAGAAAAAAATGGAGTGGTTGGAAAGAGATGGGGGAATAAGTAAAAGCAATAAGTTAACAGCTATAAATTGTTTATCTGTATTCCCAAACAAATTAACTGCTGTGATCTGCTATAATAAACCAGTGGTTTTTTATTTTGCGAAACAGCAATGTAAAAATGCCGGCTAAATCACCGATACTTCTGGATAAATGCCACTTACCAACTACGAAAAAATAATCTGCAGAAAGTTTTTTTATTTCTAGTAAATTAAAATCAAGCTTACCCATTGCAGCAGTATCAGCGTAATTCTTTTTATAATTATCCAGCGTTTTTTGCCAGCCATATGTAATTCCACTTTTACCGATAAACATCAATGAATCACTTTGCCAGTAGGTATTCATAAATGTTTTTATATCACCATTATTCCAGCAAATCGTTTGTTTTTTCAGCATTTTACGGATACTTATTTCATCTTTTGACTGGGCATTTGCAGTAATACCCAAGATGAATAAAAGCAGAATTGACAAGAATATTTTTCGCATAGCAGAAAAAATTGATCTTTTAAAAATAAACGATCCAGAAGAAAAAAACAAAGATTGATTTCGATGGGATGACACATCAGGGAATTAATGCCGTTAACCAATAGTAATTAGTGTAGAAAATAAAATTTAATGCTGGTGATTTGTAGAACTGCATTTGCTGAGATGGCACAACCGGTAGTTATAAAAATGCGCAGTTATAATCAGCACTACCGCAAGTGATAAAAATAAATATTCAAACTGCGGTACTACTTGTTTCAAAACCAAAAAAATAAAGCCAGCAGCAAAAATTAACAGTGGCGCTGTTAATCGGTGATGTTTAACATAACCGTGAAATAAAGAGTAAAAACCTACTATAAATGCCAGGCCAATCATACCCCATTCAAAAACTAAATTGTGAATAATATTAATGCCCAAAATCGGCAAAGAACTGATTAGCAATGGCAAAAGAGCACAATGTATTGCACAGGCTACAGAAGTAGCGATACCCATCGCATCAAAATTAATTTTTATATTCATTTTAAGGAAGTTCAAAGGTAGTATATTTGCAATAACGTTGCAAGTTTTAAATCTGTAAATGATTTTGCAACGAATAGTTTAATCAAAGCGTTTGGATGTAGCTTTGCAAAAATTGATACTATGAATAAAAAATGGTGGTATATTGGTTTTTTTGTTTTTCTATTTTCGGTTTACTTTATCTATGTTTTCAGCCAGACAGATATTTCACAATCCAACCTGCCGGTAATTAATAATAATGTACAATCTTTTGCTTTTACCAATCAGAATGGTAAACCCATTTCTGAAAAAGATGTGGATGGAAAAGTATATGTAGCTGAGTTTTTTTTTACTACCTGTAAAGGCATTTGCCCAAAGATGAATGCCAATATGCGCAGAGTGTTTGATGCATTTAAAGCCGATAGTAATTTTATGATTGTTTCTCATACCTGTATGCCGGAAACAGATTCTGTGCCACTGCTAAAAAAATATGAGCAGAAGATGCTGAATGGAAAACTGGAAAAAAATATTGACGGTTCTTACAAAATTAGTTATGATACCTTAACGGGGGCAAAACAAACGCCCGCCAACCCCATGTGGAATTTTGTAACAGGCGATAAAGCCGCTCTTTACAATATGGCAAGGCATAGCTACCTGATTGATAATAATAAGTCAGATACGTCCCAGAATATTGCCGACCAGTTCATCCATACCCAGTTGTTTGCCTTAATGGATAAACAAACAAGAGTAAGGGGTATTTATGATGGATTGAAAGAAACCGAAATGCAGAAATTACTAAAAGATATTGCAGGATTATTGAAGGAAAAACATCAGAACAGTGAATTAAAAAGCTATTAGTGAATGATAATTTTATATAGCGAAGCAGTGTAAAGAAACGGAAGGCTTTTTATTATTTAAAAAATTACGATGGAAACGCTACACAATATTTTGAAAAAAAATCGACTAAGCGTAACCGATGGACGTAAAAAAATACTGGAACTTTTTTTACACAGTAACGGGGCATTGGCCCACGCCGATATTGAAAAAAGCACGGGTGAAATTTTTGACCGGGTTACGGTGTATCGTACGCTGCAAACGTTTGTTGATAAGGGAATCATACATATCATACCAACAATAGATAATTCTGTCTTATATGCTTTGTGTAAAGACAATTGTGAAGCAGGTCATCATCATGACGACCATGTACATTTTGTTTGTGATGATTGTAGCAAAACTATTTGCCTTGAAGAAGTAACCGTTCCGTTGATAAAACTACCAAAGGGGTTTAAGCCAAATCATGCAGCCATGGTAATAAATGGCATTTGCAATGAATGCCACTAAGTAAAAATAATACAGTTATTAATTTAACCAGTTCATCTCTTCCTTTACAAATTCCATCAGCACTTTTATTTGCTCCGGCGAAAAATCAAATTTTAATCCGGCCGCTGAATATAGATCGGGTAAAGTTTTAGTAGCACCCAGGCTTAATGCCGTACAATAATTATCCAATGCTTTTTCACTATTATTTTTAAACTGCCTCCACAAACCGATGGCCCCTAATTGCGCAATGCCATATTCAATATAATAAAAAGGCACTTCAAATAAATGCAACTGGCGTTGCCATCCATTGCTGCGGTATTCTTCCAGTCCACTGTAATCAATCACTTTATCCTGAAATTCATTTATTATTTCATTCCATTGAAAGGTTCTTTGTTCTTGGTCATGCTGTGGGTTTTCATATATCCAATGTTGAAATTTATCAATGATGGCAATCCACGGAAAAATAGTAATAACTCTTTCCAGTTGATGTTCTTTAGCCCTTGTTAGTTCTTCAGGATTACTGAAAAATACTTCCCAATGATCCATACTGAACAATTCCATTGCCATACTGGCAACTTCGGCAATTTCCATCGGATATTCTTTAAACCCGGATAATGTTAGTGGATGTGCTAAAAAAGAATGAACTGCATGGCCACCTTCATGCACCATCGTAGTTACATCATTCATCTGGCCCGTGGCATTCATAAATATAAATGGCGCCCCGCTTTCCGCCAGGGGACAGTTGTATCCGCCAGGAGCTTTGCCTGTCCTGCTTTCCAGATCAAGATGTTTTAACGCCTGCATTTTTTTAAGGCAATCGCCAAAAAACGGACGAAGTGCTGTAAAACAGGCAATTGTTTTATTAATCAGCTCTTCGCTGCCAGTAAAGGGTCGCAGTGGTTCGGTGCCTTCAGGCTCTGCATCAATATCCCAGGGACGTAAACTTTCAAGGCCCAGCTTCTTTTTTTTCTTCTCATAAATAATATTTACCAGGGGAAGTACATGCAGTTTTACTGCTTCATGAAATGCAAAACAATCTTCTTTGGTATAATCAAATCTTCCCAACTCTTTAAAACGGTAATCACGAAAATTGGCAAATCCTGCATTAATGGCTTCCTGTGTACGTTTTTGTATCAGTTGATTATACAACTCATTCAGCGCATTTTTATCCTGCAGCCTTCTTTCCTGAATTTTCCTATACGCTTCTTCTCTTGCAGACCTGTCGTGGCTTTGCAGAAATTTTGAAGCCTGCTGTAGTGTATATTCCTGCCCTTTCATTGTTACAGTCATTTTTCCCGAAATAACGCCGTACTGTTGTTTTAATACTGACAGTTCTGCCTGTATCGGAATATTTTCTTCCCTGAATAATTCCATACCTTTTCGGATGTTGCGCAGATAAGTAAAATACTTTTTTTTATCCAGGCTTGCTGCCAGCGGGTGATTGGTTAGTTTTTTATTCAGTGCATCTGTATAAGGCTCTATATTGGGCTGAATTTGTAAGCAGTAAAAATTAAATGCATTTTCCAATTCCGTATTCTCTGTATCGCAGGTCATTTTTATCTGGCGCCAGCAGGCATCTTCACTCACTACCGCTTCCAGTTCGCTCTGGTCTTTCATCCATTGTTCCAATGCTTCGGAAGTATCAATATTTCTATCCAGTAACTCTTTAAAAAAAGGTTCAAGACTTTTCCAGTCAGTTAACATAAAATTGGCCGGTACTAAACGACGGGGTGTTTTTTCAATAGCTGCTGTGTACATAAAAATTGGTTAACCGGTTTAATAACACTACCGTAGATATTAAAACTACGGTAGTATATTGGCTTTAGAAAACGAGCCTGTAACAATAATTAGTTGAGAAGTTTATACTACTCATGGGGCATTAAGCCATCTTTCTCGGAGAGTTTATTTTTTTTGGCGGCGCTGCTTTTACATTCACCTGTTTGGTTTCGTTTGATTTTGCCTTTGGAGTAGCTACTTCATGAGTTGTTGCATCAGCCTCCGCATTTTCTGATAGTTTAATTTCCACCTCATTGGCTTTTAATAAACTAAACCAACGGATCATTTTTTTCATATCGCTGTTGTAAACCCTTTCAAAATCAATTTCGGGATATACCTTTTCAAAATAAGCTTTAATGGCTTTATTATCGGCTTTGGCATCTGGCAATTGTTCTGTGCTGATCTGCATGGCGGTAAAAACTTCTACCAGGTTTACATTGTCTTTTACCGTAAAAACTTCAATGCTTTCAAGGTGCGAAAAATTATGTAAACGGGTACTTACAAATTTGGTGCTTTTATCTTCTAATGATTTCACTACGCCACCATCTGCTTTTGAAGATAATAATTCATACAAACCGCCTAAGCCGGTTACTGAAACGAGTCTGTTATAATCCATAAACTGTATTTTTTTAGGTGTCAAAGATAAACTTCTGCAGGGATTTGCCAGCCTCTTAAATTAAAAAAAAACTGTAAAGTTTTAACCGGCTCCAAATAACAACCCGTTGAAGGATTCATACATATTTTTCGTTTTACAGCTCAATGACTAATTAACAAAGAAAAGGTTAGATATTTTTTATACCCGGCGGGTCGTTTAAATGATCTCAATAATAAAAAATAAATCAAGGGGAATAAAAAACCAAGATTATCTGACGCAGCATCGTCCACGAACCATTGAATTACATCCGCCAGGTTCCCTGATTTTAGTACCATAATTTATTTTTAAGCCCTTTTAATTGCAGCTTTGATGCTTTTTTTATTAGGAAAAAAAAAACAAAGCAAGCTGTAACAGTAACGGGAAAAGCGTCTGCGACTTAAATATTTAATTCTAAATAAAGAAAAGTTAAAAACTTCGCCTGTTTTTTTTAGTGTTGTCGTCTTATGTACTAATTGATTATACCAAATACGAAGGATATGACGGAAGCACGCCAAACCAACGGGGTTTTTGGTGGGGACAACACTATTTTAATTGATGACATGGATATTTATTTACATAGATTGATAGTCCTGATGAGTTTTCGCAAAGTGATAAAGCAAATCCGTTTTAAGCAGTCCGTTCAGCGTCATCCGTTTTTCTATTTTGTTTTGCATAAACAATGTAATATTTAGTAATAAAAAAAACAGTAGTCCATGCCAAAAATTTCAACCCTTTTACTTTTCCTGATTTCTTGTACCACCGGCACTTTTGCTCAAAGTGGAGTAATAAAAGGTTTACTGCTGGATGCCGCAAATAGAGCACCTGTCAGAAGTGCATCCGTAATTATTTATTTAGCAAAGGATTCTACAAAAAAAGAAATAAAAAGTACCCTTACTGATGCAGCAGGAAATTTTGAAATAAGTGGATTGGCAAATAATAGTTTTTTGATTGAAGTAAGTTCAATAGGTTATCAACAATTAATAAGACCAGTAAAAGTCACCGGCAGCTTAAAAAATTTGGGGGTTTTACTTTTTACCAAACAAAGAAAAGACCTTTCAGTTGTAACCATTATTTCGACAGCACCGCCCGTAGCCCAAAAAGGCGATACAACACAGTACAGCGCCAGCCAGTACAAAGTAAACCCGGATGCAACAACGGAAGATCTTATTAAAAAAATGCCAGGAATTACGGTAGATAAAGATGGTACCGTTACAGCACATGGAGAACAGGTAAAGAAAGTTACCATTGACGGCAAAGATTTTTTTGGTGATGATGCTTCAGCCGCTTTAAAAAATTTACCTTCTGAGGTAGTGGATAAGATACAGGTTTTTGACAGGCTGAGCGACCAGGCGCAGCTTACCGGTTTTGATGATGGCAACAGTGTAAAGGCTATTAATGTAGTTACAAAATCGGGTATTAAAAACGGGCAGTTTGGCCGGCTATATGGTGGCTATGGAACAGATGACCGCTATGCAGCAGGCGGCAATATGAGTTTTTTTAATGACAACCGGCGTATCTCTGTTGTAGGTAATTTTAATAACATCAATCAGCAGAATTTTGGTTCGCAGGATTTGCTGGGGGTTACAACCAGCGGTGGCGGGCGTAGTGGCGGACGTGGTGGCAACACAGATAATTTTTCAGTAGGTCAGTCACCCGGTATCAGCAAAACAAATGCCTTTGGTATAAACTACAGTAATATATTGGCTAAAAAATTAACCATTACCGGCAGCTACTTTTTTAACAACAGCCATAACACAAATGAGTCCATTGTAAATACGGAAACATTTTCGAATCCAAAAAATCTTTTCAGCACACAAAATACCCATGCCATAACCAATAACAATAATCATCGTATTAATATGCGGCTGGAATATAAAATTGATTCGTCCAATTCCCTTTTTATTATACCCAATATCAATTTTCAAAATTATAGTTCAGGCGCAGTTACTAATTTACAGAATTTTTATGGAGCCAATGATTCATTAAATAGTTCCATCAACAAAAATAATGCAACCAGGCAGGGTTATAATATCCGCAACAATATCATGTTTCGTCACTCTTTTGCAAAAAAAGGCCGCACACTTTCATTTGGTTTAAATATGAACTATGCAAAAAATGATGGCAATAGTATAACTGATGCCCGATACCAGTTTTATAACAATGGTTTTATAACTGATTCGCTACAGCAGCAGTTGTATGAAACTAATACCAACGGACATACCATTGGCGGCAATATTGCTTATACAGAACCTATCGGTAAAAATGGACAGTTGAAAATTGATTATACACCATCGGTACAAAAAAATAATGCTGATCAGCAAACATTTTCTTTTGACGGACAAAAATATTCCAACTTCGATTCCTCTCTTTCCAACAGGTTTTATAATACCATTACCACCAATAATGCAGGCATTAATTACCGGTTATCGAAGAGCAAAGATGAGCAGTTGTCTTTTGGTGCAAATTTTCAAAACGCCCAATTAGAAAGCCAGCGGGTTTTTCCAATCGTGTCATCGGTTAATCAGTTCTTTTCAAATATTTTACCTAATGCCATGTGGCGTAAAAAGTTTTCGGCGAGCAGCAATATCCGATTGTTTTACAGGGCTTCTACCAATTTCCCTTCTGTAAATCAGTTGCAGGATGTGGTAAATCTTTCCAATCCTTTAAGGGTTAGTGCTGGCAATCCTGATTTAAAGCAATCGTATACGCATCTTCTTTCCGCGAGATATACTTTTATTAATTCAAAAACAAGCCGCAGTTTATTTGCCAACGTTTTTTTACAAACTGCAGGCGATTACATTTCCAACGCTATCTATATTGCCCAGCAGGATACCGTTATACAGCAGGGAATAAAGCTGCGCAAAGGATCGCAACTTATCAAGCCGGTAAACCTGAATGGGTACAAAAGCCTGCGTACATTTTTAACCTACAGCATGCCCGTTAAGCCATTAAAAACTGTCATCAATTTAAATGCAGGATTTACTTATGCAAGACTTCCGGGGCTTATCAATTACCACTCAACAATTACCAATAATTACGTTTATAATACTGGTCTTGTTTTAGCAAGTAATATCAGTGAATATGTAGATTTTAATATTTCGTACAATGCCAGTTTTAATAATGCAAGCATACTATCTTTCACCAGTTCCACTAATAATTATGTTAATCAAACTGCAGGATTGCAATTAAATTTATTGGATAAAAAAGGCTGGTTTATAAAAAATGATATTACCGGACAGTCTTACACCGGTTTAAGCGCAGGATTAAATCAGCACTTTTGGTTATGGAATGCAGCAATTGGAAAAAAATTCCTTAAAAAACAGGCCGGTGAATTAAAATTATCTGTTTTCGATTTGTTGAAACAAAACCAGAGTATTGTAAGAACCGTAACCGGCGCCTATATTGAAGATGCGCAAAGCCAGGTATTGCAACAGTATTTTATGCTCACGTTTACTTATAGCCTGCGAAATTTTGGTGTAGCAGCAAAAAGTAGCAATGGCGATTTGAGGGAAAGAGACGGAATGAGCGCACCTGGTATGCGTGGAAGAAATCCATCCTTTTAACTATTTTTAGATTGGATTTTAAAAACCGTATGTGTTGAACCAATCTGAAAAAACATTAATTAAACAATTACAACAAGGCGACCGGCAGGCCTTCAGCACTGTTGTAGGTTGTTATCAGGATATGGTGTACAACACGGCTATAAGCATTGTACAAAATGAAGAAGACGCCGCAGACATCACACAAGATGTATTTGTACAGGTATTTCAATCGGTTGGATCATTTAAAGGAGATGCAAAATTTTCTACCTGGCTGTACCGCATCGTTATTGCAAAGGCATTGGATCATGAGAAAAGAAAGAAACGTAAAAAGCGTTTTGGCTTTATACAAAGTTTGTACACCGAAAAAGGAGAAGCGAAATATCACCCGGAAGAATTTAATCATCCGGGAATACAATTGGAGAATAAAGAAAAAGCTGGTGAACTTTTTAAAGCGTTAAAACAAATACCCGCAAATCAACGCATTGCTTTTATGCTAAATAAAATTGAAGGATTAAATAATCAGGAAATTGCAGTTATTATGAATACCTCTTTTTATGCAGTAGAATCTTTGTTGGCCCGTGCTAAAAATAATTTAAAAAAGAGCTTAAAAAAATACTATTTACAATCAGCTAAACAAAGCAGTCATGAAAAGTGATGAAAAAATACAACAGCAAATTGAGGAAACTTTAAACAGCATTGATAATATACAGAAGGCAACACCTCCGCCATATCTGCTTACAAGGATTAATGCAAGGCTCAATAACCCGGCTAAAAATATTTGGGAAAATATAGCCATTTTTATAAGTCGCCCCGCCGTGACGATAGCAGGAATTTGTTTGCTGGTTACGATAAATATTTCTGTATTGGTACTTAAAAAAGCCATCTCAGCTAATACCGTAGCAGAACACTCATTTACAACCATTGCAGATGAAGAGGATGAATACACAAACCTTGCAACCATTGATTATATTGAAAACCAATAATTTTATGACTACCAAACCAAATAATAAAATTCTTTTACTCATCATTGGTATTTTACTGGTAACTAACATCTCTATGTTATTGTTTTTTATAAATGGCAGGCCTGCAGAAAGAAGGGGAATGCATGCCGAAAGAAAGGCAATGATGACTACTTTTTTACAGAAAGAAATTGGATTTAGTCAGCAACAATTGCAGCAGTATGATTCTTTGAATGCACTGCATCGCAGTAAAGTAAAAACCATGTTTGAGTATGCGGGAAAAGAAAAAGAAAATCAGTTTAAGCAATTGGCCGCAAGTAATTTCAGTGATTCATCCATCAACATTACAGCAGGGTTGGCTGCTGGTAAGCAAAAGGAAATAGAAGTGGAAATATTTATTAATATAAAAAAAATCAGAACTATTTGTACCCCGGAGCAGCAACCAAAATTTGATTCCCTCTTTTATCCAATGCTGAATAAAAGAATGGACGACAGAAAAAAATAATTTTTGAAACCGACCGTTTATTTAAAAAAAGTCGTCTAATAAACCAGTTAAAGTAAAAACTAAATTATATGAAAAAACAAATTGCATTATCCATAGTAGCTTTCTGTTTAAGTGTAGGTTTCGCAATGGCACAGCAAGGCCGGGGTGGTCCCCGCTTAACAGTAGCAGAAAGAGTAAAAGCAGTGAATGAAAAATTGACCGATTTTAAATTAGATAAAAATAAACTTGCAGCAACAGACAGTATTTTTACAGCCTATTACTCCACCCTGCAAAAAGAAAGAGAAACGATGATGGATGGAGGTGGCACACCAGACAGGGAGGCAATGAGAAGCAAGATGTTAAAGTTGAACATTGACCGGGATGAGCAATTAAAACAAATTTTTAC